>CAJFVT010000001.1 GCA_904420525.1 uncultured Clostridia bacterium
CAGCCATCGACAGAACAGGCGGCGGGAATTCGATGCCTGTGAGGATTATATCCTTATTCTTGTCGCACAATGTATCGCCCGTCTTTGTAAATTCAAGCTTCGTTACACAGCCTATATCTCCGGCCTTGACCGAGCCTACCTCCGTCTGCTTCTTGCCGCAGAGCGTGTAAACCTTGCCTATCCTTTCGCTCTCGCCCTTGTTCGGGTTATAATATGTACTGTCAGACTTTATCTCGCCTGAATATACTCTGAATATCGACATCTTTCCTACATACGGGTCAGCTATAGTCTTGAATACTACCGCCGCGGTAGTTTCCGACTCGCTCTGAACAAGCTCCACAGGCTCGGCCGTATCGCGCTTTCTGCCTATCTCCTTTATCTCCGAGGGTGAGGGCAGGTACTTTCCGATACCGTCCATAAGACTGCGGACGCCGATATTGTCCTGACCGCTTCCGCAGTATACAGGGTATATGCTTCCGTCCTTTACTCCCTTGCGTATAGCCTGCTTTATCTCGTCAAATGTAAATTCCTCATCGTTGAAGTATTTTACCATAAGCTCTTCGTCCGTGCTGGCGATAGCCTCCATGATCATCTCACGGAGAGGTGCAACGACCTCCGCCATGCCTTCGGGAACAGGTATATCAACTCGATCCTTTCCCTCGTAGCGGCGCGCAGTCATATCCACTATATCCACAAAGCCCTTGAATTCATCGCCTTCCCTTATCGGGTAAACGAACGGGGTTACGGCCTTTCCGAATACCTCCTTCATCTCCTCAAGCGTTTTTTCATAGCTGGCACGGTTATCGTCTATTTTGTTTACAAAGAACATTATGGGAATATCTTTTGTTTTCGCATATTTGAACACCTGCTCTGTGCCCACCGAAACGCCGCTCCTGCCGCTGAGTACCACCAGCGCCGAATCGGCAGCTCTTACGCCTGCCTTGACATCGCCGGCGAAATCGAAGTATCCGGGAGTATCGATTATGTTGTATTTCATGCCCTTCCAGTTTACAGGTGCAACAGCAGTATTGATCGAAAACTTCCTCCTGATCTCTTCACTGTCATAGTCAGCGATCGTTGTTCCGTCTGCTATAGTTCCGAGACGCTTAGTCTCGCCGGCATTAAAAAGCATTGCCTCGGTCAGTGTGGTTTTTCCGCATTTTCCGTGTCCCATAACAGCGATATTTCTGATATTCTCCATTAACATTTTCCTCCTTACATGTCCGGCAGCCGAATAAGCGACAGCTCCGGTATTATCTTTTTATCGTTCACAGCCGAATACGCAGGGCGCAATCGGCTCATATTATATATATACCACAATTATTTAAAGATAAACAAGAATTTATTAGTCATAATAGACTAATATAATTATTTGTTTTATGCATTATATACAAAACGTCTCTGAGCTTTTTTCAAATCATCCTTTAATAGTAGTTTATGTGATCGAAAAATATGGCAAATTCAGGTCTGATCAAGTCATATGATCTTTTCATTTATTCAAAACCCGTGATTTTTTTTCAAAAAAGTCTTTATTTTTACTGCGATATGTGATATACTGTTTATATAGCGCCGATGTGCGTATTTTTTAAAGCTATATTTTTCAGCTTTATCTATAAGGAGGGATCGTCTATGAAGCACGTTAAGACCTTGAACAAGGCTAACCTGAAGGAAACAGCCGTTATGGGCGGCTGCGGCGAATGCCAGACTTCCTGCCAGTCAGCATGCAAGACTTCATGCACTGTTGCTAACCAGAAGTGCGAGCACGCTGAATAATCACCTGCCCGGCAGCTAAGTTCTGCCGCGGTACATACCAAAAAGCACTGCGCCCAAGCGCGTTTTACCGCGCGGGGGCGTATTGTTTTGATACGACCTATCTGAAAGGAATGGACCAAATTGATACACAAATATAAAATGTTTGACATGAATATCGTCCTTGACATCTGTTCAGGCGCTGTTCATGTGGTAGATGACTGCCTCTATGACATGCTGGACTATCTGCTTGAGCCGTTTACGGCAGAAGCAAGCTGTCCTCAGTTTATCACAGATGAGCTTTCAAGGAAATATGCCGCAGACGAGATAGCAGAGAGCTACGAAGAGATATGCGAGCTCGTCAGGAACGGTCAGCTTTTCACAGAGGACGGCTACGAGGAATTCGCAAAGAACTGGAACAAGCAAAGCGTTGTAAAGGCGCTCTGCCTGCATATAGCACACGACTGCAATCTGCGCTGTAAATACTGCTTCGCCGGAACAGGCGAATACCACGGTGAAAGAGGTATGATGAGCGCCGAGACAGGCAAAAGGGCTATAGACTTCGTTATCGCAAACAGCGGCTCCAGAAAAAATATTGAGATAGACTACTTCGGCGGCGAGCCGCTTATGAACTTCAACGTGGTCAAGGAGATCACAGAATACGCCAAGGCGGAGGGCGCAAAGCACGGAAAGAATTTTCGGTTCACTGTAACTACAAACGGTCTGCTGCTCGATGAGGACAAGAAAAAATACATAAACGAGAATATGTCGAACGTGGTTCTGAGCATAGACGGACGCAGAGAGGTGAACGACAGGATGCGCCCAAGAGTAGATGGGAGCGGCACGTATGACAGCATACTTCCCAAGTTCATCGATATGGCAGAGAGCCGCGGTCAGGACAATTACTACGTCCGAGGCACCTTCACAGCCTACAACAAGGATTTCGCCAATGACGTTATACATCTTGCGGACCTGGGCTTCAAGCAGACAAGCGTTGAGCCTGTTGTCGCTCCTGAGGATGAGGATTACGCACTCACCGAAGCCGATCTGCCGGTTATATTCGAACAGTATGAAAAGCTTGCAGCAGAATACCTTAAGCGCTGGAAAGAGGGAAACTGGTTCAATTTCTTCCATTTCATGATAGATCTGGATCAAGGGCCGTGCGCTATAAAGCGCCTTTCAGGCTGCGGCGCGGGACATGAATATTTAGCAGTCGCCGCTGACGGAGATCTCTACCCCTGTCACCAGTTTGTAGGCAATAAGGATTTCCTTATGGGAAATGTACACGAAGGCACGATAGATAAGAAGATAAGCAAGTATTTTGAGGACTCAAACATATATACAAAGGATAAATGCCGCGGCTGCTTTGCTAAATTCTACTGCAGCGGCGGATGCAGCGCGAATGCGTTCAATTTCAACGGAGATATAAACAAGCCTTATGAGCTTGCCTGTGAAATGGAGAAAAAGCGTGTTGAATGCGCTATCGCAGTCGAGGCGGCAAAAAAGCTGAGCTGAAACGGGCCGCAAGATACGGCACAAAGGAGGAGCTTTAATTGAAGCAAAATTACCAGATAATACTCGACAAAACCCTTCAGGAAATAATCGGATCCGGCACAAAGCCGGCTCTTCTGCTCCATGCCTGCTGTGCGCCATGCTCCAGCTATGTTCTTGAATATCTCAGCAAGTATTTCGATATAACCGTATTGTTCTACAACCCGAACATTACCGAGGCTGACGAATACGAAAAGCGCGGCTTGGAGCTGAAAAGGCTCATCTCCGAGCTGCCGCACTTAAACGAGATCAGCTTTACTGACGGCGGGTATTCTCCAGCCGAATTTGAAACCATCGCAAAAGGACTTGAAAATGAAAAGGAAGGCGGCGCCCGGTGCATGAGGTGCTACAGGCTGAGACTTGAAAAAGCCGCTCAAGCCGCAAAAAACGGAGGCTATGACTTCTTTACTACCACACTTTCGATAAGCCCTCACAAAAATGCTCAGGCTCTTAACGGCATAGGAGCCGAGCTTGCTGAAAAATACGGCGTAAGCTGGCTTTATTCTGATTTTAAAAAGAAAAACGGCTACAAGCGCTCCTGCGAGCTTTCAGCAGCATATGGCCTTTACCGTCAGAATTACTGCGGCTGCATATATTCAAAACGCGAGGCGGAGGAACGTGAAGCAGCTAAATAAACGCGTAAAAAAATACCGTCCGGAGCTGATCAGATCCCGGGCGGTATTTTCTGTGTCAAACATTTTCCGCTATAAGCTCAGCCATCTTTTCACAGCCGACCTTTATCGTTCCGGCGCTGTATATATCAGGCGTTCTGTATCCCATATCGAGCACCTTGTCCACAGCATCGTTTATCGCCTTCGACTCTGCGGCAAGCCCGAATGACATCTCAAGCATCATCGCCGCCGACAATATCGTAGCCACGGGATTAGCCTTATCCTGCCCGGCAATATCAGGCGCCGAGCCGTGGATCGGCTCATACATGCCGCACTTTGACGCGCCCAGCGATGCGGACGGGAGCATCCCGATAGAACCGGCAATGGCTGACGACAGATCAGACAGGATATCACCGAAGATGTTCGAGGTGACGATAACATCGAACTGAGCCGGATTTATAGCCAGCTGCATCGCCGCGTTATCCACGTACATATGCGTAAGCTCTACCTCCGGATAGCTCTTCGATAGCTCCGTCATAGTGCGCCTCCATAGCTTTGATGAATCAAGCACGTTAGCCTTGTCCACCGACACCACGCGCTTGTTGCGAAGCATAGCTGTTTCAAATGCTATCTTCCCTATTCTTTCTATCTCTTCAACACTGTACTTTTCCTCATCGCTCGCCCACGAGCCGTCCTCCGCGGTATGACGCTCGCCGAAATATATGCCTCCTGTAAGCTCACGCACCACCATGACGTCAAGCCCGTCCTTCAGCTTCTCATCCTTCAGCGGTGACGCCTCCTTAAGCTGCGGCTTCAATATGGAAGGACGAAGATTTGAATAGAGACCGAGCGCCTTTCTTATCCCAAGCAGTCCTTTTTCAGGTCTTTCCTTGCAGTTATCCCACTTAGGTCCTCCCACAGCGCCCAAAAGCACGCTGTCGGAAGCCTTGCATATATCTACAGTCTCCTGCGGAAGCGGCGTACCGAATTTGTCTATCGCGCAGCCGCCCATATATACATCTGTATATTCAAACCTATGACCAAACTTTTCGGATACGGCATTAAGCACTCTTACAGCCCCGTTCACTATCTCCGGTCCGATCCCGTCGCCCTTGATCAATGCTATTTTAAATTCACTCATTGCTCTGTAACTCCTTGCTTTCTTTTACTTTCCCTTATAAATGATCACATCTTTCCGGAGCTGATGTAATTGACAAGTCCGCCGGCATTTATAAGCTCCTGCATGAACTTAGGGAACGCTGTGGCCTGATATTCTCTGCCCTTTGTTTCATTAGTGATAACTCCGGTGTCAAAATTGACAGAAACGGTATCACCGTTGCCGATATCCTTCGCCGCCTCCGGGCATTCAAGTATCGGCAGACCGATATTAAGCGAATTTCTGAAAAATATCCTTGCGAAGCTTTCTGCTATAACACAGGAGATGCCGCTCGCCTTTATAGCTATGGGCGCATGCTCACGAGACGATCCGCAGCCGAAGTTTGCTCCGCCTACCATGATGTCGCCCTGCTTCACCTTGTTTATAAAATCCTTGTCTATATCCTCCATGCAGTGCTTTGCAAGCTCCTCCGGCAGAGAGGTATTCAGGTAACGAGCCGGGATTATTACATCCGTGTCTATATTGTCACCGTATTTGATAACTGTACCCTTTGCATTCATAACTATACCTCCCTATCACATTACTTCTTCCGGCGCGGTTATCCTGCCGGTCACAGCGCTTGCAGCCGCCACCTCAGGGCTTGCAAGATATACTTCACTGTCAACATGGCCCATTCTGCCGACAAAATTACGGTTTGTTGTAGAAACACATCTTTCACCCGCGGCAAGTATTCCCATATGTCCTCCGAGACATGGTCCGCAGGTAGGCGCGGATATAACACATCCGGCTTCAACAAGCGCTGAAAGCGTACCGTCCTTCAAAGCGTCAAGATATATCTTCTGAGTTGCCGGGAATATTATAACTCTTACTCCCTTTTTCACCCTTCTGCCCTTTAATATCGCCGCCGCACGCTGAAGGTCCGAAAGGCGTCCGTTCGTGCAAGATCCGATAACTACCTGATCTATCTCAACATCGCCCCAGTTATCCGGAGTCCTTGCATTTTCAGGAAGATGCGGGAACGCCACAGTATGCGGCACCTGTGAAAGGTCTATATCTATCACCTGTGAATACTCTGCGTCATCGTCAGCTTTAAACTCAACAAAATCGCGGTCTGAATGTTCCCTCATGTATTCGCGTGTAAGATCATCCACCTCAAAAATACCATTCTTGGCTCCGGCCTCGATCGCCATATTTGCCACCGTGAAGCGGTCGTCCATCGTAAGCGTATGCATTCCCGGACCTGTAAATTCCATCGATTTGTACAGTGCGCCGTCAACGCCTATCATTCCTATTATATGAAGGATAAGATCCTTGCCGCTCGTATAGGCTGGAAGAGATCCTGTAAGATTGAACTTGATAGCCTCAGGCACCTTGAACCAAGCCTTTCCCGTTGCCATTCCTGCTGCCATATCAGTAGAGCCTACACCTGTAGAGAAAGCGCCGAGCGCGCCGTATGTACAGGTATGCGAATCAGCACCTATCACTACATCACCGGAAACCACAAGACCCTTTTCCGGCAGCAGCGCATGCTCGATCCCTACCTCGCCTACCTCAAAATAATTGACTATATCGTTATCGAGCGCGAACGTTCTTACGATCTTAGCCTGTTCAGCCGATTTAATATCCTTATTAGGTGTGAAATGATCCGGTACAAGCGCTACCTTAGCCTTGTCAAACACAGAATCTTTTCCTAATTTCTCAAATTCACGGATTGCCACCGGAGAGGTTATGTCGTTACCAAGCACGAGATTTAATTTAGCCATAATCAGATCTCCGGCTTTGACAGAATCAAGCCCTGCCGCTTTGGCAAGAAGCTTTTGTGTCATGGTCATTCCCATGTAATATCAACCCTTTCATAATATAATTATCTGCTTTGGTGTATCATATTATATCACATTTTAAATGATTAGTAAATACATTTTGGAAAGAAAACATCAACATTTTCCCGATTTTTGTGTTTTTACATGTGTCGGACGTACGTCTAGACATATAATATCCGCTTCCGTGAAAGCACAGCAACGGCCGATATCTCACCGGGCGGTTATGCAGTACCGCGACATTATCACATTTCCTCTTTCATCAAACTCTACGCCTTCCGACTCCAAAAGCCGTCTCTGAACGTTCTCTCCTCCGAAAGCAAAAGCCGGAGCCGGCCGTCCCTGATGGTTTACAACTCTGTAGCACGGGATATTATCTGGGTCAGGATTTTTATGAAGAGCATTCCCTACCGTACGCGCCCAGCTCGGATTTCCGGCCATAGCCGCCACCTGCTTGTATGTAGCCACCCTGCCGTACGGTATATTTTTTACTGCTTCATAGATCTTTTCATACGTATTCATTGCCGCTCACCTTTCTAATCAAAAATTATTATTCCGGATAAAGCATGTTTTATCGCAAAGCACATATCTATTGTACCACAGCAGCAGAGAAAAAACAATAGCCTTTATGCCTGCCGAATATCCTGTCACGCAAGATTATCGGCAATATTGCAGGCAAACGCATTGATCTCCTTTTCACTCAGTCCGCACAAGCTGCAAAGCTTTACAAATGCTCCTACAGACATTTCTCCTCTTCCGCATTCATATCTTGAAACAGTGGAACGAGACACGCCTATCTCCTCCGCGAACTCAGTTTGATTCATGTTCATCATTTTTCTTATGTATTTATACTTAAGGATCTTGCTGTCGATCTTATTCAAATCGCCCGCAGTCTTACTACTCTTTATCCCTAAAAGTCTGGTCACCGTTGTATCGCATAATCGCGCAAGCTTTACCGCACTCGAAACGGACATATAATATTCTCCGCTTTCATATGCACGTATAGTCCGTTCCGAAAGCTTCAGCTGTTCGACAAGCTGTTCCATCGTGCAGCCCGATCTTTCTACGCATGTCTTTATACTCTCCCCGGTCCTTTCCAGTGTACTGTCTCCTGTCTTTCTCATCAGTTTATATCCTCCATATAATATTATTTGTTGTTGTGTATGTCCACACAAATCATATTATAGTGGAAGATATATGTAAAATAAAGAATAATTTTATAATTAAAGGAAAATTTGTTAGTATTGCAAGCAGTCCGGCAGCATTCCAGCAGCTTTTTTACGATACCGCAATAGTGTAAATAAAAAATATATAATTATATATCTGCATTATTAAAGCCAAAACAGAAAATAACAGTATTCATTATCGTAATCAGTAAGGATAAAACACAAAAATTATCCCATATAGGAAAAATTTTATTCAAAAACGACATTTTGACGAGACTCCCGAAGCCGTTTCAATAATATACGGATATGTATGACCGAGTTCTGCAGCCGGACGGAACCGTACATCACGCCTCCAGACAGCAGGCTACAAAAAGGACCGCATATGCCGCGGTCCTTCGTACATATGGAGGAGAGGATGGGATTCGAACCCACGGACGGCGTGAACCGTCACAGCATTTCCAATGCTGCGTCTTCGACCACTCGGCCAC
>CAJFVT010000002.1 GCA_904420525.1 uncultured Clostridia bacterium
CGTTGATTTAATGCACAGTTACATGAAAGAAAACGGGTATGAATTAGATATTACCGATACAAGATACCACCACGAGATATATTTAAGTGACCCAAGAAAATGCGATCCAAGCAAATTGAAAACAGTTATAAGGCATCCGATAAAAAAATTATATGGGGTTTGAAGTTTATAAACGAACAGAATTGGATGATCAGGGAAATCCGTATCCATTATTGTATATGAAAAGAAATCGATAAATCCTAATTGCATGTATCTAAGTATGTGCTTACTAACTGGGATGCCAGCCGGCGTTTATTGTATCACGAGTTGAAGTTGAGGAAATGAGTATGAAGATATATAATGCTGGAAATCTGATCATGAATACATATGTTTATCCCATTCCGACAGGCTATGTTATGATCGATACAGGCTATGAGCATAGTTTTAACAGGGTAATAAAAAGGCTGAAAAGGCACGGCATAGATTGTACCGAAATCAAATATGTTTTCTTGACGCATGCCCATGATGACCATGCTGGATTTTTGAATGAGCTGCTGACAAAATTTCCGGACATAAAGGTCATTACAAATGAAAATGCGTTGCCGGTGCTTTTGAGAGGACAGAACTCATTTGCCGGCGGCTGCAGCAGCTTGCTGGCATGGATATTTTGCAAAATGATGAGCCTTGCCGGAAAAGGCAAGCATCTGTTTCCACCCATTGAAAAGAAGCACCTAAACAGATTTATCATAGTTTCGCCGCAGAATATTGCTGAAGCAGAAAAAGAACTGCAAGGAAAAATCCTGTTTACTCCGGGACATACGGCAGATTCCATGTCTCTCAAGACAGGCAATATTATATTTTGCGGAGATGCTGCAATGAACGGCTTTCCGAGTCTGAAAAGAATTACGATATGGATAGAAGATAAAAATGCTTTTAGAGATTCGTGGGATATCTTAATGAACGAAAAATCTACGTTAATTTACCCCGCGCATGGAAGGGCCTTTAAGGACACTGACTTAGAAAAATACAAGGACTATATCTGCAAAGCGAAGCTCCGCGGATTGAGATGATCTGCGGCTAACTATACAAATTGATAAAATATACACTGAAATTATTATATAGCGTAGGAACGATCAAATGGATAAGGAAAAACGCAGAAATTTGAATCTGATATTATACAGTATCGGCGCGCTGATAAGTCTTTTTGCACTATATACCTTTATCTTTGTTTTTGATAACGGTATCGGCTGGAAGATCGCTCTTATCAGCATAGGCGTTTGCTGGCTTTTGTCTGCTGTTTCGGGATTATTCAATAATTTAAAGAAATAGCCGATGTGCGTCGGAGGCAGTTATGGAATATAGGATAAGTCAAGACTTTCATGATAAGTACGAGAGCCTGTATGAGCATATTGTTGTTGTTAGATTAAAAGACGGCACGACCGTTGAAGGCGGCTGGTACGATGAATTTTTTGAAGCTGCATCGATACTCATAAGCACATTGGGTCCCGATGTGAAAATCATAAAAATATCTGACATACAGGCAATGGAGCTTTCCGATAAGGATTGATAAAACAGTTTATGCAAGAAAATAACCGGAAAAATCAGTTGTAATGGGAGGTATTACCACGAATGCAGAAGAAATAATGAACTCAGGAAAGATATATAAAGTAGGTGAATTAACGGATGCTCAAGGTCACTATTATGAATATCTTCAATTAATGGAAGAATACAACGCTGCCTGATTATAGGTTGACATACCAAATATAAAAACATACATCGACATATCCATATGCAGAAAGCGAGGGCGCATCATGAAATCAATCCTGCTCCACGGCTTAGGACAAGGATCATCAAGCTGGGAAAGCGTTGTCAGAGTAATGGACAACAGATCCGATATTTTATGTCCTGATTTATCGGAATTGCTTAATAGCACGGAGCCTTGTTACTCAAATCTATACAAGGCTCTGAATAATTATTGTTCACAGTTCGATGAACCGTTAAACCTGTGCGGTCTTTCTTTAGGAGGTATCCTTGCTTTAAATTATGCGACGGAACACAGTAAAAAAGTGAATGCGCTGGTGCTGATAGGCACTCAGGCTTCTATGCCTAAGAGGCTTCTGAAATTTCAGAATATGATATTTCGGTTGATGCCTTCTTCAGCATTTCGCAGTATGGGATTTAACAAAAAAAGCGTTATCAACCTTTCAAAATCAATGTTAGATCTGGATCTAAGACAAGACCTGAAGCAGGTCAGCTGCCCAACACTCGTGATATACGGTGAAAGAGACCGCGCAAACAAAGCGGCATCCTTGGAATTAAATGATCTGCTACAGCATGCAGAGCTTATGGTGATCCCAAATTCCGGGCACGAGATCAATATAGACGCGCCTGTGGAATTAGGAAAATGTCTGAATATTTTCTTTAATTCAAAAAATAAAACTCAGGACCTGTCTCTTTGAGCAAAGATACACTATTTATAAAGGACAATTATATATGACGAACAATTTCAAGAGGTGATCTAAATGAAAAAAATAATTTTAACAGCCGTATTGGCAGCAGCGCTTGCAGCTGCGCCTACAGTCTTGGCCGATGAACTGACGGCAACGCCTACCGAGTCATCTGTATACATAAATGATGATGAGTACACACTTGACGCATATAATATAAACGGCAATAATTATTTTAAGCTCCGCGATCTTGCGGCAGCCCTCTCCGGAACAGACAGTAATTTCGATGTTTTATGGAATGAAGCTGAAAATAGGATCGAGCTTACGACCGGGACCGACTACACCGGAGAACACTCACAGACTCAGAACTACAGGAATCCTTCTGCTGCACAGCCAACAAGCTCTGTGCTTGTAATTGACGGACAGACAGCTGATATAGCCGCATACAATATAAATGACAATAATTATTACAAGCTAAGAGATCTTGGAAATGTTATCCCGTTTGATGTTTACTGGGTCGAGAATAAAAACGCCGTATGCATATACACCCTGTCAGACCAAACAGCTGTGCTATCGCAAAGCAGCGGAGGCAGCACAAGATATATGAACAAATCCGTCAGCACAAGAAGATATCAAAATCCCCTTAGATCGTATATTTATCAAAACGATCCGGACAGCTTTGTTGTCGTTGATGTGGACGGCGGCGGCGATACCGAGCTTGTTATAACCGCAGACACATATAACGGCGACACATATGAACTGATAGGCTCCGCAAGGATCGAGGCTGAGCTTCCTATCTTTGGCGGCTTCTATGCCGGAGAGCATTACAATTATATGGTATTCGGTCAGAAAAATACTGAGGAAAATGACAGTAAAGAAGTCATACGCATAGTAAAATACGATAAAAGCTTTAACCGTATATCATCTGCATCGGTTACCGGAGGAGAAAGCTTTACTGTGACTCCGTTCCATGCCGGATCACTGCGGATGAGCGAAAACGGCAGCGAGCTGGTAATACATACATCCAGAGAACGCTACATGACCGATGATGGACTTAACCATCAATCTCAGCTTACTATAATTTTGAATACCGACACTATGACCGTTGAAAACTATCTCGGCGAGTTCCAATCAAACCACGTAAGCCATTCCTTTAATCAGTTTGTTCTGCATGACGGAGATACCCGTGTGCTGCTTGATCATGGTGATGCATATCCGCGCGCGGTTGTCATGAACAGATCAAACGGTGACGATACTTACGATACAACTATTCTTTTTAGCATCCCAGGCGAGACCGGCGATAATACGACCGGAGTAAGCATAGGAGGCTTTGCCGCAGGCGAAAACAACTATATCGCTGCTATAAACACAATAGACCATAATGCCCCGCAGGAAAATACTCTTTCGATGATGACAAGTTCGAACGAAGAAAGAGATCTGATCCTGCTGATCAGCGCAAAGGAAAACACTGATGAGAATTCTGTAAAACAGATCCGACTTACAGATTATATAGAAAACAATAAGTGTGCCAGTCTTCCCTATCTGGTAGATCTGAATAACGGCCGTTTCATGGTCATATGGGAAGAATACGAATTAGTTGGCTATTCTATGGAAAGCAACGGTGTAAAATATGCCGTTACAGACGAAAACGGAAACATTTCAGGCGAAATAGCTTCCGTACCCGATGCCAGACTTTCCGCCGACTGTCAGCCTGTTATCAATAACGGAAGCGTGATATGGTACATTAACTCAATAGCAGGACGAATGTTTTATAAGCTCCCGTCAATGTGATATAGTCAAGACGCTGTTCCCCTTAGAGTAGATCGAAATGTTTGTTATTTCTTTTGTCTACTCTAAGGGGATTGGCAGCCTGCTTCTTTTCTATCTCATTTTTCGATCTGAATATTCTCTGTTGTTGTCCTTATCTGTATTATCCTCCCCAAGCGGCCGGGGGCAGCCCCTAAGGTGAATTTGACAGCTACAGCAGTTTTCCCTTGAGTGATATCTATCGGTATTTCATAAAAAACATCGCACAGTGATCGCTCAGCTTTGCAGCCCGTCTGTGATCCGATCGGTTTTCCGTCAACGCATACGTCAATATCACATGTACATTGTACATTATCATCCTCTGTATCTCCGCTCCAGCACCTTATAAACAAATGATTGGTTTTTTCACTGTTTACCTTCATAGTGTACTGAAAGTAAGAACTGTCTCTTCCGTATACATCACGATAAAAATATGATTCAGTTCCGATCGCAAAGCTTCCCTGCTTTGAATCGTTTGACGCAAGCTCATGTCCTATTTCATCCTGCTGTCCGTCAGGCTCTACCTTATCTATAGTTATCCTGTTCAGCAGCTTTTCATATTCATTGCCGCTTGAATCCAGATCCCAGTACACATTATAGAAGCTGTGATGTATCTCATAAAAGGGTCTGAGCATTATATCTCTTCCAGCGGAATTGTATTTTCCGCTTATCTTAAATCTAAGCTCTGAAATGTCCACAGGCTCTAATATATCCGCAGGCTCTTTTCCCTTCGTGATGATATATGCAGCCTCAGCCGTAACGGTATCTATTATGGTTTCATTTGATATATTCTCACACACGCCTGATATCCCTTTAACAGATCCAAGCTCTGCCGCCAGTACCACAGGTCCGTATTCGTACGCTATCTGAGCCGTGTTTCTTGACCGGTAGACCATCACGCTCATAGGCATGACCAGTTCAATGATATCTCCCTTTGTCCATGTCCCCGGTATATTCAGATACTCGCCTCCACTCGATGCATACTTTTCACCGTGCGCAGTTACTTTCATAGGAGATTTAAGCCAGCCGGGCGCACGTAATTTTATATTTGCAGAAGCAGCTCCGTCTGTAACTATGATTTTCACTCTGTTTGAATACGGATAGTCCGTTTCTACCTTAAACGAAAGACCTTTGGGAGCCCAAGTGAATGTTCCAGGCATATAAAGATTAACATACAGGTCATCCTTATGCTCATAATATGCAGCCCTTGTATACCGTCCCGGGTTTTCCATGCCGGTCCCTGTACAGCACCACCATGAGTTCTCCTTTACCTCGTACACCCTATGGTGTCCCTGTAAAAGAGATACAAAGTACATCTTCTCTCCCGTTTTCGGATCCTGCTGACCCAGGATGTGGTTATACAAGGCCTTCTCATACCAGTCCATATATTGGGAGTCCTGCTCCCATGAAAACAAATGCTCCGTCAATCGCATCATATTGTAGGTGTTGCAGCTTTCACATGTCTTTACACCCAGCGTTTCAGCGCCTTCCGCTTCAAAATGCTCTGATATTGAATTTCCTCCAATGGCATAGCTGCGGTCGTTATTTACAAACCTCCAGAAGTTTTCAGAAGCGATCCTATAGCTCGAATAGGTCTCCGGAGCCTGCTCGTATATTTCCGCTGCGCCTATTATTTTGGGTATCTGTGTGTTTGCGTGCAGTCCCGTTAGCCTGTCCTCCCCTTTTATAAGCGGATCAATAACAGCGGCATGAGTAAATCTTACTGCCGTATCCAGATATTTTTTGCATCCGGTTATTTCATACATCCTTGCAAAGATCTCATTCATACCGCCGTATTCAACATCCAGAACTCTCTGCAGCTGCGGATAAGTAAGCTTTTCCGTGCCGTCTACCGCCCAATCTGTAAATCTCTTAAGGACAATAAACGCAGTGGGATCACCGGTATAATCATATACGTCCAACAGTCCCTGATATATTTTATGTATCCCGTACCATGGCACCCAATATCCGTCCGCCCAGTTTTCATCGCCCGAAAAACATCTTACAAACGTTTTCTCCTCACAGCCGCCTATATAACCAGAACCGGTCTGCTGCTGAAGCTCATAAAGCCTTTCGACCGCGTAATTCAGCTTCTCAAGGATCTTTTCATCCCCTGTTTCGCGGTAGAATACAGCAGCCGCACTTAGCCAGTGTCCAAGCGAATGTCCTGCCAGCGTATATGTGCTGCTTCCGCCGCTGCTAGTCCAGTTATTTGCACCTTTTCTCTCCCATCCGCCGTACCTTACCGCGTTATTGGGAGGCACAGCGCCGTGTACCTCATATGAAGGAGCAAGCAGTCTGTCAATATCTATTGAGCTTATATAACCGAGTCCCACCTCAGCGCTCTTTTCAAACAAACTGCCTTTCTCAAGACTTATATTCTTCATATCGGCATAATTTCCGCACACATCATCGATCCTTGACATAATATATCCTTCCTATGTTTTATTTTGCAAGGTGGAACGCCTCTTCGATATCCTCTATCTCTTTATCGTTTATAGCTACTACCTCTCCCAGATCACGCGCCGCAATTATAGCGCGTGCACTGTATTCAGCGACCTCAAGGCGATCGAACGCATTGAGCAGACTGTCGCCTGTTACGATAGCGCAGTCATTTTTTATGAGCGCTATAGGCGTATTCTCCTTGAACACCGCAGCCGTCTCCTTGGGCTTTAGATAATTCATACCAAAATCAAGCTTCGGTATATTTCTCATGAGTATATAGCTCTCAGGTATAGTCCTTGAATCGAGCGGAGCATCTGTTACAGCAAACGCCATCATGCACGGCGGATGCGCTATGATTATCGAATTCACGTGCGGATGCTGCTTATATATCTCACTATGCAGGGCAACGCTCCTTGACGGGATCTTGTTCATCTCCTTATAATCCCCTGCTATCTTTACCATATCCTCCGGCTCAAGGTATTTCCTATCCATCCCTGACGGAGTTATGATAAAGCTGTCGCCATTGAGTCTCTGTGAAAAGGTTCCCTGAGTGCTTGTAAACAGCTCCTGATTATATGCGCGCTTAATGAATTTGCACATATTCCGGCGTACATCCTTCTCCTCGCTCGACATGTGCTTTTCAACAAATTCATCCATTACTACATATTGTCTTGACTTATACCACTCTATCTGCTCAGGTGTGAGTGTGTTCGGCGTGCCGAGACTGTGAGCATCGATCTCAAGTCTCGCACTGAAATCAAGTGTTTCAAATGACTTGAACGCATCGAACATTGATTTAGCGCCGATAACAACGCCGTGATTTTCAAGTATGACCGTATTGAAGCCCTTTTCAAACTCAACGCTTATTTTATCGCCCAGATCCTGTGAACCCGGAAGCCCGTACTTTGCCATACCTATCTCACCGCACGAAAACTTAACGTTAGGTATAAGACTGGTATTCGGCAGCTTTCTGACTATTGAAAATGCTACAAGTGCCGGCGGATGAGCGTGAAGCACTGCTTTTATGTCCGGTCTGGTCTTATAAATATGCTGATGAAACGGATATTCACTTGACGGCTTATGTCTGCCTATTATAGTTCCGTCCGGCTTTATGCACATCATATCTCTGCGCGAGAGACTGCCCTTATCGACCGAACCGGGAGTTATCCAAATATCTCCGTTATCGTCAAGTATGGACAGGTTTCCTCCGGATGTAGTCGTCATGCCGTACCCGTAGATACGTTCCATAAACATAACCAACTGATCGGCAGGATGAAGCATATCCAAATTCATAAAAAACACCCCTTTTACTGCTTATATTTTATAATTTTAATAATATTATACTGTTTAAGTCTTATATTGTCAATATAAAATAGCGGTGTTTTTGTTTATCTTTTAGGTTTATTCAGCAATATTTTTAACAATAAACCCTGCTATGAGCTTTCCCGCGGCTTCAGCGGTCCTTCCGCTGAAGCCGTGCCCAGCGCCTGAGATGATTTTCAGCTCTGCATTCTTATACCTTTTTTCGGCCCTCTCTGATGATCTCAACGGCACTATATCATCATTATCTCCGTGCAATATCAGCACCGGTCCGCAATAGTTTTCAAAGCATTTATCAATGTCCAGTTCCAGCGCGTCATACATATATTCCCTGCCGGCAACACCTCCGAGCAGCTCATATTTTTCCGGCAGAACGCTGAACTGTCTTCTGACCTTTCTTGCTGTATATGGTATCGTAAACGCCGGATACAGCAGAACGAGTCCGATTATCTGTTCCGGAATGTCCGCAGCAGTCAAAGCCGCGACTGCGCCTCCCTGACTTTTTCCCATTATAAACAGATTATCCGCATCTGCAAATTCAAGTTTCTTTACGAAAGCTATTACAGACTTGAGATCTTCTGTCTCGCTTGACACTGTCATATCTATCATTTTCCCGTCGCTTCTCGAATTTATGCTGCCGCCGCAGAAATCAAACATGACACACGCTATTCCAAAGCCCGTCAACACATCGGAATACTTGATATTTCCCTTATAACTGCCATTAAATCCATGGCACATGATAACCGTTGGATATTTTTTTCGTCCTATATCCGGAACATAAGCTCTGCAGTATATTTTCATCCCTCCGCGCATACATATGTATTCATTCATCATAGATACAACACTTCCCTTCATATACACTATAGGATTTTCATGTAAAAACCCCCCTTGATAAAATCGCTTCTGCCATAAATTTCATCGAAAAGGGGGTCTTTATATTGATCATGCAGCTTTCACGCTGCATCCTTGCACATACCATCGTCATGCGCACCTTGTTCTTTCTATCTCTAAGCTTGATTTAAGAAACATTTGTTATCTTTCGTGTATGTAAAATCAAAAATTTTCCAAACCGAAGCTAACGGACAGGGCGCCGTTTACCCTGTTCATCATAGCTCCGTCTATCTTTCCGATTTTTTCTCTTAGTCTGCGTTTATCGATCGTTCTTATCTGTTCAAGAAGTATAACCGAATCCTTGTTCAGTCCGTACTCATTGGCCGAAAGCTCAATATGCGTAGGCATTTTGGCTTTATTTATCCGGCTGGTTATAGCTGCTGCTATTACTGTAGGGCTGTATTTATTGCCCACATCGTTCTGGATGATCAGCACCGGGCGTATACCGCCCTGCTCGCTGCCCACTACCGGACTGAGATCGGCGTAATAAATATCTCCTCTTTTAACTGTCACTCTTTATTCACACTCCGTAAGTTTTTCCTCACATATCCGCAGCGCATCATTGTCGGATACGGTACTTGATTCTGCCTCCTCAAGATTGATCTCAGACATCTCTATATAGCCCTTCTCAAGCTGTTTTAAAATGTCATCAGCTCTCTTGTCGGTGTGTGACAAAGCCTCCAGCTCCTTTCATCGATTAATTCGCCTGCACTATTACAACAGATATTCGATAACTCTCTTCACCTTGCCATCCTTCAGGTAAACTCTCGGTATACGGCGGCTTATCATGCAGGTAACCTCATAGTTGATAGTTCCTATCCAGCCAGCTACATCATCCACCGTAACGGCTCCGTTTCCGAAGATCAGCGCTTCGTCACCTCGTTTAATATTATTGACAGATGTGACATCTAACATACATTGATCCATGCATATTCTGCCCGCTATCGGGAAGAGTCTGCCGTTTACCTCAATTTTTGCCTTTCCGGCGAGCATTCTCAAATATCCGTCTGCATAACCGATTGGAACTGTGGCTATTTTTGCCCTGCCATCGGCTATGTACTCAATGCCGTAGCTCACTCCGCGCCCCGGCTCGATCTCCTTTACATACGTTATCACCGATTTCAGCGACATTACATATTTGAGATCCAGTCTTGATCTGTCCACGTCCTCCGAAGGATACATCCCATAAAGTATTATCCCCGGCCGCACCATATCAAGATGATATTCCGGATACATCATTATGCCTGCGCTGTTGCATATATGCTTTATTGGTATATGCACGCCGCGATCTTCAAGACTGTCGCATACGCTCATAAACCGCTTGAACTGAAGCCGTGTATAACTTTCATCAGCCTCATCCGAAGTCGCAAAATGTGAAAAGATCCCCTCAATTTCAAGCATTGGGAGCTCTGAGACCTTTTTTATCTCATCCGCGACCGCTTCGCAGTTATCATCGGTAACAACAAAACCAATCCTTGACATCCCCGTGTCAAGCTTTATATGCACCTTTACCTTTTTTCCCAGACGCACAGCGGTATTTGAAAGCGCCCGCGCCAGTTCATATGTGTATATGTTCGGCATGATGCCGTGCTCTATTATTTCGCGTGCCTCTACCTCCATGCTCGAACCAAGTATTAGGATCGGAACATCGCTGAAAAGATTTCTCAGCTCCAGCGCCTCGTCAAGCGTTGCCGCCGCCAAGCAGTCAGCACCGTTCTCAAGCAATGTTTTGGCACACTCCTCAACTCCGTGTCCATATGCGTCCGCCTTTACGACCGCCATTATGCGCGACTTCGGATCTGTTATCCTCCGTATAGCGCGCATATTATGTGCCAGCGCATCAAGGTCTATCTCCGCCCATGTCCGTTTTTCCATTTCATTCACCCTCGTATCTATGTTAACATAATTATTATCATTTGTCCAGCTGTAATATATGGCTGAATGCCTCCGGCAGACATTCCAGAAGGTTTTCGGCGCTCATAGATTCCATGCCGTACCTTTCCGCGGCTATATCCCCCGCGGCACCATGTATATACGCCGCTGCCGCGGCAGCCTCGGCACATTCTATCCCTCTCGCAGTTAGCGCGGCCGCTATTCCTGCCAGCACATCTCCGCTGCCCCCCGAAGCCATGCCAGGATTACCTGTAGTATTAATATATTGCGTAAGACTCGGAGCTGTTACTATAGTATGATGTCCCTTTAGCAGGATAACCGCGCCCAGCTCGTCCGAGCTTTCACGAGAGACCTGCAGACGGTTTTCCTCTATATATGACACATCAAGTCCTGTAAGTCTCGACATCTCCATTGCGTGCGGTGTAAATATGATATCACACGCGCATTCCGAAAGCACGCTCTTGTCCTGAGCAACTGCGTTTATAGCATCAGCGTCTATTATTACCGGCACTCTGCATGTCCTTAAAACAGCTCGGACTACCTCCGAAATATCCTGTGATCTCCCCAGCCCCGGACCTATCAAAACGGAAGTTACACCCCTTAGCTTATCCTCTAAGGCGGGAACGGCAGCACCTGATATGTGTCCGTCTCTGTCATCGAGCGGCATCGTCATCACCTCTGTCGTTTTTGCCTCAAGGACCGTATTTATCGACTCTGGGCATGCGAGCGTTACAAGCCCCGCTCCGCTTTTTAGAGCTGCCTGCGCGGACATATATGCCGCGCCGCTCATCCCTTTGGAGCCCGCGATTATCAGAAGCTTTCCGTAGCTGCCCTTCTGGGTATTATTTGCACGCTTCCCTATCAGCGACCGCACAAAGCTGCTGTCCGTAACATTTACACTGAGATGCTGAGAGTTTATAACGTGCTCCGGTACAGATATCATATCAGGAACGATCTCACCCGTACAGTCAGCCGCAGGATACATCAGCATACCTATCTTATAGCCTGCAAAGGTAACTGTCTTATCTGCATTTATACATACGCCGCATATGTCTCCGCTGTCACTGTCTATTCCGCTTGGGACATCAACAGACAAGACATACCTTGCATTCTCATTGATTATCCTGATGACCTCGTATGCCGTGCCGCGCACTGATCCCTTTATACCCGTCCCGAATATAGCATCGATAACGATATCCGCAGCGCGCACCTTATACTCAAGTCCTTCCGTATCCGCGACGGCTTCCATAGGCACATCCATTCCGCTTATAATATCGAAGTTTATCTTCGCATCACCCTTGTAATCACTTCCGCATACAAGATATACAGTAACGTTCACACCGGCATTATACAAATGCCTTGCTATCGCAAGCCCATCGCCGCCGTTATTCCCCTTGCCGCAGAATACCGCAGCAGAACAGCTTCTCATATCAAAGCATCTGTTCAGCTCGTTCACGCATGCAAGCGCCGCATTTTCCATCAAAATTATGCTCGGGATCCCGCCGATCTCCCAGGCAGCTTTGTCGACTCCGCGCATTTCTTCAGCATAGCACGCCTTATACATATACATATCCTCCCGATAAGTCGATTTTTATGCGGCTTCAGAACTCACCGCTAATATTCAGGACTGTCGCATTAAAGACAGCACAGGGCTGCCTGCAAAAAAGCAAGCAACCCCGTCATCAATTATCCGTCCTATGCACATTTCTCGGATTTGACTTCCATAGCGCATCAAGCATTTTGCCCGTAGGCTCAAATAAGACTATCGTACGCTCACCTTCTATAACGGCATCTATAAAATACGTGTAACCGTTGCTGCTGTGAGCGCTGTAATCGAGCACTCGAACACCCGAAGGCACATTTTTGTACGCTGAATTGTGCTCGTCATCATCTATGCGGGCAACACACTGCGCCTCTTTTACATCGACCGTTATAAGGTGCTTCCGGCCCTTCTTTGACATGACCTTGTCTATATCCAACTCATTATTGGTCAGTATATATTCATATTCTACACTCCTGCTGTTTATAAGCAAAACTGCGCAGTACCAAAGCAAAAAAACAAGAACACAGCCTATGCTGAACGACATGCTCCCTATCGGATTTTGTGAACCGTCCTGCGCGTTCGTCATAGCTAGCGCCACCACGAACATAAGCACAAACATAGCGAGCGAGATCACTACCCCGCCAACTATTATAGCGGCAATTATCAGTTTATCCTTTGTATCCTTTTTTTTCGCCACAAGATACTCCATAAAAATATCCATATTCTTATCCTCCATCGGCAAAGCCATGCTATGCCCTTGTATTATTGATCAGTTATATACTCGTGTCAAATATCATTCTTTATCCAATATTTCTTTTAATTCGTCGTAAAGCGCTGACAGTGCTCTTCCGCGGTGAGATATGGCATTCTTTTCATCCATTTCAGCCTGTGCGAATGTCTTTCCAAGCTCATCACTGTAAAAAATAGGGTCATATCCAAATCCATTATTGCCTACCGGCTCTTTTAGTATCTTACCGGATACCTCTCCCTGCGTAACGAGCTCATGTCCGTCAGGAAATATAAATGCGATATTTGTAACAAACTTGGCTTTTCTGTTCATTTTATCCTGCATTTCAAGCAAAAGCTTTTCGATCTTTTCCAGATCTGTTGCTCCCGGTCCGGCATATCTGGCGCTGTGTACGCCCGGACGCCCATCGAGCGCCTCAACACACAGTCCCGAATCATCCGCCAAAACACAGTCATCACACAGCATCGCAACGGCTCTGGCCTTTATAAGCGCATTTTTTGCAAATGTATCGCCTGTTTCCTCAACATCAACGTCTATTCCCGCCTCTTCCTGAGACATAACATTAAAGCCCAACGGCTCAAACATCTTTGATATCTCAAGGACCTTATTCTTATTCTTAGTCGCTACTACGATATTCATTGCCGACACTTCCTATTTATTCTCTTATTTGACCGCTGCCGTAAATTATGTACTTGACAGAGGTCAGAGCCTCAAGCCCCATAGGTCCGCGCGCATGCATCTTCTGCGTGCTTATGCCTATTTCGGCGCCAAAGCCAAACTCATTTCCATCCGTAAAGCGAGTAGACGCGTTTACATATACTGCCGCTGCGTCCACTTCATTAAGGAACTTCTGCGCACGCGAATAGCTCTCTGTAACTATAGACTCTGAATGCTTTGTATTGTACTTATTGATATGTGCTATCGCCTCGTCTATACCGTCAACGAGCTTTACCGCAAGTATATAATCGTTATACTCAGTATACCAGTCATCCTCTGAGGCAGCACATACTCCGTTGGGATATATCGCCCTTGAAGCTTCATCCGCGCGTATCTCAACACCGGCCTCTGTCAGCTTTTTGAATATTACAGGAATAAACTCGTCTGCTATGCCCTTATCGACAAGGAGCGTTTCCGCTGCATTGCATACGGACGGTCTCTGTACCTTAGCGTTCATTACGATCTTTTCCGCCATATCAAGATCCGCAGATGAATCCACATAAACATGGCAGTTCCCCGCGGCTGTTTCAACAACAGGCACCGTCGCATTTTCAACAACACTCTTTATAAGTCCCTTTCCGCCCCGCGGTATGAGCATATCTACATATCCGTTCATCTTCATAAGCGCTGTAGCGGTCTCGCGCGAGGTATCCTCTATTATATTCAGAGTCCCCTCCGGGATCCCGGCAGCATATGCCGCATCCTGCATTATCTTCATCAATGCGGTATTTGAGCATACAGCCTCTTTTCCGCCCCTAAGCACTGTCGCATTGGACGTTTTGAGACAAAGGACGGCAGCATCAACTGTAACGTTCGGACGCGCCTCGTATATGATCGCGATAACACCCATAGGAACACGTCTTTTTCCTATCTGCAGTCCGTTGGGTCTTGTCCACATATTTATGACCTCACCGATAGGATCATTGAGCGCACGCACCTCACGCACACCGTCCGCTATCCCTTTTATGCGCTCCGGCGTGAGCCTGAGCCTGTCCATCATGCTTTTACGGACTCCGTTCTGCTCGGCATTCGCAAGATCAAGCTCGTTCGCCGCAAGTATCTCATCTGTTCTTTCAACAAGAGCATCGGCTATAGCGTCAAGCGCCTTGTTCTTTACCTCGGTCGAAATACTTAGGAGCTTCTGAGCCGCATCTCTCGCCATCGTACATTTTTTGATCAATTCACTCATAGTCAATCTCCATTCTCATACAGACCGCATAAGCAAATGGTCTGTGCTTAATGAGATTATTATAGCACAATCGGAATTAAAAAGCAATAGAAAGAAGCAAAATTTACAGTTTGCCCTAACAAAAAAACAGGAGACGCTACCACGTCTCCCATCATATTCTTGTGCATATCACTCACTGTATCCTAATACACTGCTTGCTTCATTTCCCTGCAAAGCATTATAAGATATTGATTCTGTATATGTACTATCCCCGGTTGCATTTGTCAATGTTCCATCGGAAGTCCTGACTACATCTGAATGGTCAAACTTTGCTATTTTAAGTTCCGGTTTTATATATCTCATATCCTTGTCCTCCTTACTTTAATTCAATGGTGAGTTCTGTATTCTCCGGAATGTCAGTCACGATAAGACCGAACATTACCGTACCCTCTGCAATAGTCGTGTGGGACTGGTAATTATATTCATATGATTTGTCGCCTTCTTCAATTCTAAAGCCTATATCACTAAGTTGTTCTGGCGAACCAGACTCGAAAGTTCTTGTAAACAATGTCATCTGTTCATATGTACCATCTTCAACCTCAGTTTTATACGTACCATCCTTTGATGCAGGGCTATCAGGACTTATTACAACAAAATTATTATCTATATTACCTATACCGCTTCCTTCCGCAAGATAATCAGTCACATCAGTAGTGTATGTCCCTCCGGAGATGGATATGTTCCCCAAAGAATTTGCTCCTTCTTCCATCCCGATCATGGCATTAGTTGAAGAAGCTTTAAATATTCCTCCTTTAATATATAATTCTCCAATCGCATTAACATTCCATGTTCCGTTGCTCAACACCGCTTTGCCTTGTCCGTTAAAAACGCCATCGTTAATCTCTGCTATATTCCTATTTTGAATTACAGCTCCTTCGTTTGCAGAATTTACAAATTCACCATTGTTTATTACTAGTTTTCCACACTCATCATTTTTAACTGCATTAATCCCACCGGATATTTTTGCATAATTTATAGTCAATTTAGCAGCTGTATCTTCCGTTATTTCTGAACTATCCTGCCAGCCATTTTCAACAGTGCTTGAGTAACTGCCTTTGTTTTCGATTTTAACAGGATCCCTACCATCAACAGGCTTAGCCAGTCCTATATTCATTATTCCCTGATTTACAACGGTATAATAGCTATTTCTATTATTTCCCTCTGCCGTCCCGTTTTCCTCACTCCTCCTTAATGTTACACCATTGTTCAAATTTGCCGTCGCTCCAGGATAATTCCGTAAAGCTGCCTTTCCATGCGTCCTATTGTCAACAATCCCTTCTTCTGTAGTTGATAACTGCGTAATCGTCAATGTTCCGTAATTGCTTATCGTATCACTTGAAACATTTGTTATCGTATGTCCATCAAGATATAACTGAATCTTTTTTGTACTCGGTATTGTCACGTCCTCCTCAACATCTCTAAGCAATGTTACTCCTGTGCTGCCAATACTTTGATTATCTATGGCATCCTCAATTGCTGCGTTTATGGTACTGTAATATACAGTGCGCGACTTAGCTGCAAAATCATTCGCATCAGTGTTTAATTTGACAGTATATGTTCCATCCTCATCCTTTACCATTATGCGATCTTCCCCCATAGCGCCACTGGCAAAGGTTTCTGAAAATTTACCGCCGTATACTTTCAAGCTGCCTGATACAATCGGCATAATTGAAGCGTTTTCTCCTGATATAAAGCTTCCTCCGTGTATTTCCATTTTGGGTGCAACAGCGTCCGATGCATTTCTCACCACATATGCAGTCTTGGATTGTTCGCCGCTGGCTGTAAAAATCCCGCTATTTATACAAGCCTCATTTCCGTTCATTATAACGGAACCCAAGCCTGTTTCAGAAATATTAAACGTGCCGCCATTAACTGTCAGCTTACCATACTCATCATTTTTTACCGAATTTATCCCACCAGTCACTTTGGCATTTTCTATTGTCAGTGTCGCAGACTTAGTTCCTCCATTTCGGATATTACTAGATAATTTACCGCTATTGTTTACTATTACATCAGGCTCTGTTGATTTATCGCTGCCTATAGTCATAAACCCCTGATTTTCAATCGTATAATAGCTGTTATCACTGCTGTTTTCTTGACTTCTCTCATATGTTCCGCCAAGAATTTTTGCCGTACCAGTATTATATACCGCAGCTTTCCCGTGTGTTATATTATCCACCTTTCCGTTTTTTGAGTCACTACTGTCTATAACGGTAAGTATACCGTTGTTCGTAATAGTATGACCTTGGCTATTTGTAAGCGTATGTCCGTTAAGATCAATCGTTACTTTGTCATCGCTATTTATAGTGATGTCCTCATGCAAGTTCGTAACGAGAGCTATTTCCGTTCCACTACTTGCTGCATCAACAGCTTTCTGCAAAGCCGCATATGTTGTATCGCCTATCTTTGCAACTGTCGTTTGATCTTCCCCCTCCGCTAAGGCTGTCATACCCAGCGAAAAAGCCATAGCTGCCGCAGTTAAAAGCGGCATAATTCTTGTTTTCATGCTGCATCCTCCTTGCAATTGTTTTCCGGTATATCTATATACCATATCAATTATATGACAAAACCCTCCCGGCGTCAAGGCAATTTATACAATATATTAACCCCCCCCCCCCCCCAAAAAAAAAAAAAAAAAAAAA
>CAJFVT010000003.1 GCA_904420525.1 uncultured Clostridia bacterium
TGTTGACAGTGTAGCATTGCGTGAAGCAGTTATTAATGCTATTGTTCACAATGATTATTCATCAGAGGTACCTCCGTTATTTGAGATATTTTCGGATCGAATTGTTATAACCTCATATGGAGGATTGATAGAAGGATTATCGGAAGAAGAGTTTTTTGGGTGCTGTTCCAAACCTAGAAACCGTGAGCTTATGAGAGTATTTAAAGATGTTGGTCTGGTTGAACAGCTAGGATCTGGTATGGAGAGGATATTGGCGGCATATGATAAATCAATCTTTGAATTCAGTAAAAATTTCATGAAGGTCACTTTTAAATATGATAAAAAAGCGGCGATAAAAAGCGGCGATAAAAAAGCGGCGATAAAAAGCGGCGATAAAAGATCATCAAAAAAGTATGAAGAACAAAGAGCTGCTGTAATTGCATATATTGCAGAAAATAAATCAGTTAAAAGCGAGGAACTTATTGATGTGCTTGGTGTAAAGATATCAAGAGTTAAAGTAATTCTTTCACGTATGGTGGATGAGAAAATCATTGTTGCAGAAGGCGGAAATAGAAATAGGGTATACAAGATGTATGAGCAATGAGAGGATGGTAAGGTGTTTGATCACGGCGATTGGGGACTGTGGATATGAAAAGAAAATATAAGCTTTTGACCGCTGCGGCAGTTCTGCTGGCGGCGTATATTGCAAAAAACACGGCGGATATTTGTATTTTCAGCGTGCAGGATCAGAAGCGCAGAGCGGACACGGCGATAATTCTCGGCGCAGCCGCATATAATGGACAGGTTTCTCCAGTATATGCTGAAAGACTTGACCATGGCATCAGTTGGTATCGGTTGTTTTTTTAGAATAGGGAGGAGAGATATTGAAATGGAGCTGTTGAAAATAGCGCTGCTGCAGGCAGCGCCGTGCGGGACCTTGGAGAGTAATCTTGAAAAGGGTATAGAATACTGCAAAAAAGCGAAGGCGCTGGGAGCAGATATTGCGCTGTTCCCTGAGATGTGGAGCAATGGTTATGATATATATGATCGTCCGGCGCCTGAATGGAAGGCGGAGGCGATCCCGGCTGACAGCAGCTTTGTAAGAGCCTTCGGCAGTCTCGCAAAGGAGCTGGGCATGGCGATAGGCATCACGCTGCTTGAGGAATATAAGGATGCTCCGCGGAACACTTTGATCTTATTTGACCGGAACGGTGAGCAAAAGCTGTCCTATGCCAAGGTGCATACTTGTGATTTCGGTGAGGAACGGGAGCTTACACCCGGTACGGATTTTTATGTCACAGAGCTTGACACGGCCTGCGGTAATATAAAGGTAGGGGCTATGATATGCTATGACAGGGAGTTCCCCGAAAGTGCAAGGATATTGATGCTCAAGGGCGCGGAGCTTATTTTAGTGCCCAATGCCTGCCCTATGGAGATCAACCGGCTTTCACAGCTCAGAGGCCGTGCGTATGAAAACATGCTGGCTATAGCTACATGCAATTACCCTGATACAGTTCCCGATTGTAACGGCGGTTCAAGTGTTTTCGACGGAGCAGCGTATCTACCTGATGAGGATGGCTCGCGCGACACATGCATTTTGCAGGCAGGCGGGAAAGAGGGGATATATGTAGCGGAGCTGGACCTGAAGCAGCTGCGTGATTACCGGAAAACAGAGGTGCATGGCAACGCGTACCGTCATCCGGAAAAATACGGACTTTTGACGGATACGGGAATACATGAGCCGTTTATAAGGGATGACCGCCGCGGATAAAAAGCGCGGACGCAGATATGGATAAGCATATCTGAACAGGATCCGGAGGGAGGATAAGGCTGCGAGTCTTTGGCACGAGGCTGAAACATGCTTAAACGATGCGAAGCTTCTCTTAGCAAATGGAAGTTTTATGGCTGCGGCAAATCGTGCTTACTATGCCATATTTCATAGTGCAAGAGCAATATTGGCATTGGATGGTGAGGAGATCTTGATGATATTGGAAACAGAACGATTGATATTAAGAGAAATGAAACAGAACGATTTTCAAGATTTGGCTGAAATTTTGCAAAATCCTAAAGTTATGTATGCTTATGAGTATGATTTCTCGGACAATGATGTTCAAGTATGGCTTGACCGGCAAATAGACCGATATAAGAAATATGGATTTGGTTTGTGGGCAATCGTATTAAAAAATACCAATGCAATGATAGGACAAGCGGGACTTACAATGCAGCCCTACAAAAATACAGAAGTGCTTGAAATCATTCCAGAAAAAATTATTTCACAAGACATGAGTTTATCCAATACCGTTGAAATGATAATCAAAGATATTTTTGCCAAATAACTATCCATGTATCGGAGAAGATAGCAAATCCGTCAAGCCAGTCAGCGGTAAAGATGAACGGTGCATAAATGCTTCGCAGTCAGCAGCGCGTCTGTCTTTGATTAAGGGTACATTTATAGATCTCTTGATAGAAATGACGAGGAGGGACTATTCTGTGACCGTATACGATACAGCTTCGGTGCGCGCAAATAAAGCCGGTGTTTTTCAGGAAATCATAAGCCCGCTGTATACCGCAGCGAAACAAGCGGCCGTCTCCATGCAGTGTATGAGGCACAGGGTAATGTCCGGAACTCGTTATATACATCACCTGCTCCGTATTGATTGCTATAAGCTTAATTCTTGTCTTGCCATATCGTGTGTGATGTGATATAATTGTATCGTAAGGCTTGTAAAATGAAAAAACACTTCGCGGCTGCGAAGTGTTTATGGAGCGGAAGACGAGATTCGAACTCGCAACGTTCACCTTGGGAAGGTGACGCTCTACCATTGAGCCACTCCCGCATATATCAATGACAACATCTATATGATAACACAAATTGAATGATTTGTCAACACCATTGAGCAATAAAATTTAAAATTTTAAAAGAAAGAGGCTGATACATATTGGCAAAACGTCTGGATGCCGCGGTAGAGGCGGCAAGGATACACGATATGAAGGAGTTTGACAGAAGGATGCTGCCGGAGGGTCACCTTGCCGGAGTTGATGAGGCAGGGCGCGGTCCGCTTGCCGGACCCGTCGCAGCGGCGGCGGTGATACTGCCGGAAGGAGCTGTTATAGAGGGCATAAACGATTCAAAAAAGCTGAGCGAGAAAAAGCGTGAGGCTCTTTTTGATGTAATAAAGGAAAAGGCGCTGTCATATGCTGTGTGTATGATAGACGCGGAGAGGATCGATGAGATAAATATACTCCGCGCTACCATGGAGGCTATGCGGGGAGCGGTCGGGGGGCTTGAGCTTCTGCCGGAGCTGGTCATAGTTGACGGGAACAGGACCCCGGAGCTGAGCGTTCCGTGTGAAGCGGTGGTAAAGGGTGATTCAAAAAGCATGGCGATAGCGGCGGCATCTGTGCTCGCAAAGGTCTCAAGAGACAGATATATGCGTGAAATGGCGCGGGAATTTCCCGGCTACGGCTTTGAAAAGCACAAGGGCTATGGCACCAAGGCGCACTATGAGGCTATAGAAAGGCTTGGCGTCTGCGGTCTGCACCGCAGAACGTTTTTGAAAAACATATTATGAGCAAGAGAAGCATAGGCAACGAGGGAGAGACGACGGCTGCTAATTATCTGATCTCAAAGGGGTACTTGATACGCAGCCGTAACTTCACATGCCGCGGCGGCGAGATAGATATAGTGGCGGAGCGCGGCGGCTGTCTTGTGTTCGTGGAGGTCAAGACCAGAAAAAATGACCGTTACGGGGCTGCGGCCGAGTATGTGGACAGAACGAAGGCGGCGCGGGTGCGCCGTGCAGCCGCGGCATATCCGATATACGGCGGCTGCGATATACGGTTTGACATCATTGAGGTATATTATGAGGATGCGGACGGTATGTTTCTGGTAAAGGAGATAAACCATATCGAGGATGCATTTTAGGCAAGGGGGATATATGCAGGATAAATACAGTGTTTTTGACGCGCACTGCGACACCCTTTCTCTTATCGCTGACGGAGCCTCTGAGGAACGCTGCGATTTTACCATAGCGGGCGCTGAAAGGTACAGGGGGTATACACAGGTCTTTGCGTGCTTTATAGCGCCGGAGCATCGAGAGAATGCTATGAAACGGTTCGAACGTATCGCGGACTGCTTTGACCGGCTGCGGCGCGGACGTGTACGCGCGGTTTTGAGTGTTGAAAGCGCGGATATGATAAGGAGCGAGGAGGATGTCGACTATTTATACTCGCGCGGCGTGAGGTGCATATCTCTGACCTGGAACCATGCGAACCGGCTTGCCGGAGGCGCGTATGACGTGTCGTCCGGACTGACGGAGCTGGGCAGGGCAGTAGTGCGCCGGATGGGGAAGCTGGGGATAGTGACCGATGTTTCTCATCTGAACGACAGATCGTTTTACGATGTCGTATCAGCGGCAGAGGGGCCGATATCGGCTACACATTCAAATTCGCGCGCGGTGTGTCCGCACCGGCGAAACCTTACTGATGAGATGTTCAGCCTGATACGGGACAGCGGCGGCTGTGCCGGTATCAATCTGTATCCTCCGTTCCTGACGGACAGCGGCAGCGCCTGTGCCGCCGATGCCGCGGAGCATATAATGCACTGGCTGGAGCTGGGCGGCGAAAACGCTGTGGGCATAGGCGCGGACTTTGACGGTACTGACGGCAGACTGCCCCGCGACATACGCGGCTGCGCGGATCTGTATAGGCTGTTCGAGGAGCTTTCAGCGCGGGGTGTGACAGACAGCATAATAGAAAAGATCAGTCATAAAAATTTTGAGAGAGTATTTGGGATCCGAGGAGAATGATGAAATGCCTAAATTTTTTACTGCAAGAGAAAATATAACGGAAACAGAGATAAGGATCGAAAGCGAGGACGCAAAGCACATAAGAAAGGTGCTCCGGCTCTCGCCGGGCGATGAGATAACCGTATGCGACGGACGCGGAATAGACTATACCGCTGTTATTGACAGATTTGGCGATAGTGAGATAATATGCGGCATCAGGGACAGCCGTGTCTGTGACGCTGAGCCGAAGATCGCTGTAACACTGTATCAGGGACTGCCCAAGGCTTCAAAGATGGATTATATAATACAGAAAACAACAGAGCTGGGCATAGTCCGTATAGTTCCGGTCAGGATGGCGCGCTGCGTTGTAAAGGTGGAAAATGCGGCGGCTGAGAAGAAAAAGCTTGAAAGATGGCGGAAGATAGCGGGTGAGGCCGCAAAGCAGTCCGGACGGGGGATAGTGCCGGAGATATGTGAGATAATGAGCTTTGAAGCCGCGCTTGAAGATATGCGGAGAGCTGAGCTGTGCTTTGCTCCGTATGAGTGCGAGAGCGAAACAAGGCTTAAAACGGTGCTTTCGGATGCGGCCGGGATCAAAACGGCGGCGTTCATGATAGGCCCGGAGGGCGGCTACGATATAGCGGAGTATGAAAAGCTGCGCGGCGCGGGCGTAAGGACGGTAACGCTCGGCAGAAGGATCCTGCGGACAGAGACCGCGGGCGAGGCTGTCCTTGCCATGACGATGTATAGTCTGGATGAGATATAAATTTGCAAAAATTGGGCTGTCGCTTTTAGCACAGAACGCTAAATAGGTTTATAAAGCCATTTAGCGTTCTGTATCTAAAATCGAACAGCCCTACGCGACAGCCCTTTCTTTGCAGTATATCAGCCGTTCATTGTATCAGTCCTGAACTCTATAACGGCCTTGAAAAGATCGCCGTCTGTTTTTATATAGAATTTACCGCCCATCAGCTCTACGTATGATCTTGCGATGGCAAGCCCCAGACCGCTCCCGTCGCCCGTTCTTGAAGCGTCGCCTCTGACGAAGCGCTCAGTTATCTCGTCATCATCAAAGTTCATCTTATAGTTTGCGATATTCTTTATCTCCACTGTGCAGATATCGTCATGAGTGCGGAGATCGATATATACCCTCGTGCCCCTGAGAGAATATTTGATAGCGTTCATTATGAGATTTTCAAATACCCTTGAAAGCTTTTTGCCGTCAGCGTTTATGCGGACGTCCCCGTCCGGCAGATCGAGCACGAACTCAAGCCCTGCCTTTTGTATCTCGCTGTCAAGCTCAGCCTCGGACTGGGTCACAAGCAGCTTATAGTCTATGCTCTCAAGCTCCAGCTCCTCACTGCCGCTGCGCGCCTTTGACACGTCAAACAGGTCTGAAGTGAGCTGCTTGAGCTTTTTGCTCTTCTGCCCGATTATTTTCACGTAATCATTGGCCTCCTCAGGCTGAAGTGTCTCCTGCATGAGCAGATCGGTGTAGTTGATTATGGATGTCAGCGGCGTTTTCAGGTCATGGCTCACGTTCGTTATAAGCTCCGCCTTCATCCGTTCGGATCTGACAGACTGCTCGACAGCCTTTGACAGCCCGTCTCCTATATCGTTGATCTCCTCGGCGACAGCGTCAGTTATAACGCTGCCCTCCTTGGCTATCTTATGCAGTGTTTCGCCGCCGCGAATGCGTTTCAGCCCATCGCGTATACCATCATAGCCCTTAAGTGTCCTGAATATAAGCAATACCGGCGCCGCGATAAGCGCGAGACAAAGCACAACAAAGAATGCGGAGATACTGTCGCTCTCATAAAGGAGCGCGCCTGTCAGCCATGCTATGAGCACCGTTATCCACATATATACCGCTGAAGCGACAAGCATGACGATATATGACATCTTGGCTGCCGCCAGAGCCTTAAGTGAAAGATACGCGTTTTTTATCTTTCCCGGCAGCTTTATGAATACCCATTTCACCAGGCGCACAAACAGTCTCCACAGCCAGCGCACCGCGCGGCATACAAAGGAGTTCTGTACGAATGTGCGGTTCTTTATGTGCTTGACGATCGACAGCCAGCAGGTGACTATGACCGCGCTTCCGGCAGCCGCCGCAAGTATCGCATACCGTCTGTAAATGTCATCGTCCGGCGGCGCTGTTGTTGAGAATGAGACCCCAAGAAAGGCAAGGATAAGCGCCGCGGCCATTACCAGAGCCGATATGTCAAGGAATACTCTGTCCACTGCTATCAGGTGTATCTCATCATCCTCTGCGCGCCGTCCTGCGGCGAAGCTCAGATATACTACGGCCAGTATGAACAGTACGGCATATGCAGGTATCGCGCGAAGCGCGTCATCGACCACCGATTGCGCGTTCTGCCAAAGCGTGAGCATCTCCGAGGCTTTGTCCTGGCTGAACCTCAGGTATACAACGTAGTCATCCAGCGGTACGCGCTCCGATGCTGCCTCTGCGGCATATTCCTCCGAGTATTCAGTGTCGCTGTCACCGCTGTAGACGGGAGGCGCGTCTTTGTATATAAGCAAGCTGCTGCCGAGATATCTGTTCTGCACTGCGGTATTGCCTTCAATAGACCATTCGTTGTTTTTCTTTTCTGCCGTTACATACAGACCGGAGACCATATCGGAAAGCGGTCCGCCGGAGCTGTAGCTGCTCTTGTTCTTATCACCTGTGTTTGTAATGACCTTTCCGGTCTTTAGGTTTTCAGCGTAATATTCAAGTCCGGAGCTGTCAAGATCGGTTTTGTCAAAGACGGCGCTCGTATCGCTGTCAGTAACGGCGCTGACAAGACTGTACATGCCGTTGTCGAGCTGGATCACAACGGCGTTGCTTTCATCAAATGCCTCGCCGGGACGGTAGCCGCTGCCGTTGCGCATCCCGGATATGGCTTCGCTGGCCGCGCCCGCGGCTGCCGCGGCAGTCGCTATGCATACCGCAAATGCCGCCGCCTTCAGCCATATGCTGTATAATATTTTTTTACCCTTCATAATTTATCACTCCCTGTCAAAAAATCAAAAGCGGACGTTATTTATTTCTTTATGCAGTAGCCTATACCCCAGATGACCTTGATATACTGAGGCTGCTTGGGATTGATCTCCGTCTTTTCGCGGATATGCCGTATATGCACCGCGATAGTGTTATCGTTCACTGCCGCTTCCTCGTTCCAGACGCGCCTGTATATATCGTCTGCCGAAAATACCCTGTTAGGATTTCGCATAAGCAGCTCAAGGATCTTGTACTCTATAGGCGTAAGATGTATGTCCATCCCGTCGCGGGTAACGGTTTTCGATTCTGTGTCGACACAAAGCCCGTTTATCGTTATCACTGCCTCGGACGGCTTTTCCATAGCGCCGAGAGTAGTGTAACGCCTGAGCTGCGATTTCACCCGTGCGACCAGCTCTGACGGATTGAACGGTTTAGTTACGTAATCGTCCGCGCCTGCTGTGAGACCGAGGATCTTGTCCGCGTCCTCCGACTTCGCTGATATGAGTATAACCGGTATATTCTTTTTTTCTCTCAGCTTCATCAGCGTTGAGATACCGTCCAGCTTCGGCATCATTATGTCGAGCAGGACCAGATGCACCTCCTCGCTCATAAGCATGTCGAGCGCCTCCAGCCCGTCATGAGCTTCAAGAACTCTGTAGCCGTCGGCCTTGAGAAATATCCCCGTGCTTCTTGTTATTTCCTCGTCGTCATCGACGATCAAAACTGTCAGCTGCATATTTACCTCCTTCTGTCCTTTCTGTATCTATATAATAGCATGGATTTCTTATTATTTTATTAATAAAATTCTTAAGATTTGTTTAAGATTCGTTTATATTGTACCATAAGCGCTGACAGCAGTCAAGGAACCCGCGATCACTCTTTAAAGAAAGAATAAAATTGTCTTGAAATTTTTTAACGCTTATGTTATAATAATAAACACAGCCAAAGAATAAGGGGAAAGGAGCGGCAAGACATGGACAACGAAGTGAAAGAAATGTTTAATCTGATATTATCAAGATTTGATAATATAGACAACAGATTGGACAAGCTGGAAACAAGATTTGATAATCTGGAAACAAGATTTGATAATCTGGAAACAAGATTTGATAATCTCGAAATGAGATTTGATAAGCTTGAAAAAAGAGTCGATCGTATAGAAACAAGACTTGACAGCCTTGAAGCCAAGGTCGATAATCTTGAAGCCAAGGTCGACAATCTTGAAGTCAAGGTCGACAATCTTGAAGTCAAGGTCGACAATCTTGAAGTCAAGGTCAACAATCTTGAAGTCAAGGTCGATAATCTTGAAGCCAAGGTCGACAATCTTGAAGTCAAGGTCGATAATCTCGAAGCCAAGGTCGACAGTAATACCGCTGCGATACGTGATCTGAACGGATTGATAGAAACAGAGATCAGGCATAGTATGGAGGTCATAGCTGAAGGACATGCTAAGAACTATGAAAAAACTGCTGTGATAGGAGTCGATATTGCAAAGGTAAAAGCCGCTCAGGAATTGGCGGATATAAGGATATCTATTCTTGAATCTGAATTGAAGGCATTAAAAAGCAGCAGGGCTTGACAGATATTGTGATCAAAGGAGTTTCCGTTTTTGGATGCTCCTTTTTTGTTGAAGGCGTATAGACTGAAAGTTATTTGTTAGGTTAAACAACCATGTTTATTGCACATTATTATCTGAAAAAAATATTTACATTTTGGGTCTTTTTATATATAATAAATATATACAGCACGAAGAAAGGAGCTTTTGTTATGAAGCGGATGATAAATTTGGCTGCGGTACTGACTGCTGCGGCGCTTATGCCTGTATGCGCGGCATACGGCGCGGAGCTTGGAACAGAGGGCGGAATATACCGTGAAACGGTAAAAGTGCCGGGCAGTGCGGAATACTATACCGTCACCGTAAAAACAACGTGCAGCGGACAGGATGCGGACGCGTATATTTCCGCAGGCGGAGCAAGGGCGGTCATCCCGAACGGGGAGCAGACGGTTTGCCTGCGCGGTGTCAAGGCAAAGAATGGCGCTGTAACGGTCGAGGCTGCGGCGGGACCGGGTGAAACGATAACGATAGAGGATATAAAGGCCGAGCCGGGCAGTGAATATACCTTCTATCAGGGCGGAGATGTTACCGAGGCAAACTACATACTGGCGCTCGGAGGCAGATATTACGGTCCCGGCAGCAGCGAGGCGGAGGATCCGATAAAGATACTTGCGGATAATGGGGTGAATATGGCGCGTATACGTCTTTCAAATGCTCCCGGCAAGGGCAGAGGAGACGGCACGTATTATCTGCCGGAGGGATTTCAGGATCTGGCGGACTGCCTTGACCTTGCGCGGCGCGCCAAAGCAAACGGCATGGCGATCGAATTCACCTTCAATCTTTCCGACTACTGGTCGAACGCGGAGCGGCAGATCGTACCGTCCGAATGGGCAGCGGATATAAAAACAGAACTCGGTCACGACATAAAGGATCCGGATTTTTTGAAGAGCATGACCGAAAACGAGCGAGAGGAGATAACGGACAGGCTCGTTGAGCTTGTCTCGGAGCATATTACAGACGTAATGACACAGCTGAAAAATCAAGACACAGTTCCGGAATTCGTTTCGATAGGCAACGAGGTAAACGGCGGTCTTTTGTTCCCGTTCGCGCCGTCGTTTGATATGCAGATGAACTGCGGCAGCTTTGAGGCGGTATGGGGCGACGATCAGACTGATGACGATATACCTATGCCCGCGCAGACGGAGGCGCTCGCAAGGATCATGAACGCGGGCTATGAAGCGGTCAAGAAGGTCTCTCCGGAAACGCAGGTGGTGCTGCATCTTGCGAACGGCGCTAAGCTCAGCTCATATACATGGGCGCTCGATATATACGAGAATGCCGGGGCAAAATACGATATCCTGGGCGCGTCATACTATCCCGCCTGGTCCGATAATACAGTTGAGGGCTGTGTTGATTTCTGCGATCAGGTATACGAAAAATACGGCAAACAGATACTCATAATGGAAACAGGCTATAACTGGAACGCAGCGCGCAAGGACGGCAAGCCGGGACAGCTTGTTGATATAGAGGCGTACAAGGAAAAGTATCCGCCTACACCGGAGGGGCAGAAGGGGTATCTTGCCGATCTTTATAACGGTCTGAGATCAGTAAGTGACGGAGCTTGCATAGGAGCGATATACTGGGATCCGCTGATGATCCATGTTGAAGATCCCGAGACAGCCGGCGCGAGCCTTTCCGGCTGGGCATACCGTGAGTCGGATGACGAGCCTGACGGGAATGTCGTAGAGAATACAACGCTGTTTGATTTTGACGGAAAGGCACTCCCTGCACTGAATGTCACCGCGGGCGGCGCAAGGCTCACGGCGAAGGGCGGCGTTGAAATGGAGAACGGACTTACAGCCGCGGATGCCGTGGAGATAACGAGCGAGGCTGGGACCGCGTCTGCCGGTCTTTCGGGAGCGGCGGCTATCGAGAACACATCGGAAAGCGAGAGGAATGTGTGCATCTATACAGTGAGCTATGATGAAAACGGCGAGCTTTCGGGTGTTGCGGCTGAGGAACACGCACTCCGGCCCGGTGAAACAGTTATAGCCGATACTCCGGAAAATGCCAAGATCTATACAGCGGCCGAAGGCAGACTCTGTGAAGTGGAATGATATATTTACAGAATAACATTTATAAATGGTCCTTGATTTTTATTTGTACATAGTGTATAATCAAAGTATGAAATATAATGAGAAGGAACATGGATAATGAAGAGATTGATCCCGGTGTTTACGGCGGCTGTGCTGTTCTCAGGAGTGAGCATATCGGCTGAGAGCGATACATATGGATATACAGTTACAGATAATTATTACAGCAGGCTGAGCGAGCTTTGCGCTCAAGGGAGCCTTTCTATAGAGGCCGCGGAGCAAAGCGGAGAAAACAGTGCTGTTAAGGATCCGTATTATTCGGGACGTATCGCTGTTACGGCTGACCCTGACGCGGCGGAGGATATTTATACCGATGATTTCGGCGCGGAGGAAGCTTTGACCTCACCGTTCGGAATACGTGTCCTGCAGTATGGAACACCGTCAGAGGCGCGGGAGGCGTGCGGTTATTTGAATACTATTGACGGTGTAAATGCCGTGCCGGATGTTACATTCGAGCTGTTTGAAACGGATGAGACCGGTTATCTCTGGGGAGACCATATAGGCTGGGGCGCGGAGTTCATAAAAAGCGATATCTTTAATGAAAGATATCTCAGCGCCATAGGCTCCCTTGATAATGCAAAAACGGTGAATGTTGCCGTGATCGATTCCGGTGTGGATCACACGCATCCGTTACTGAGCGGACGTATCGATACGGAAAAAGGTTACGATCTTTATGATGGTGACAGTGACACGATGGATGAAAACAGTCATGGCACGCATGTTGCAGGGATCATTTGCGATAATACGCTTCCGAATGTCAGGATAATACCGTATAAAATAACTAACGGATCCAGACAGACTACGCTTTCAAGACTTATGGAGGCACTGAAAATGGCTGCGAACGACGGAGCGGATATAGTCAATCTGAGCTTGGGCAGCGAGGATCCCGAGCTTTCGGTGAAGCGTACGCTGGAGCCGTATATCGAAAAGCTTGAAGAGAAGGGGATAACGGTCGTTGTATCCTCCGGTAATTACAGTATGGATGCGGCCAAAGTCTCACCGGCAAATATAGAGAGCTGTATCACGGTCAGCGCATGCAAGAGCGGCGGTGTGTTTGATGCGGAATATTCGGATTACGGAGAGGTCATTGATGTATGCGCCCCCGGAACAGATGTTAACAGCACCATCCCCGGCGGAGGATACGGAATTAAGAGCGGCACGTCAATGGCTGCGCCGTACGTAACGGCTGCCGCGGCTATGATAATAAGCGCAGATAATGATCTTTCGGCTTCGGAGGTCGAAAGGCTGATAACAGAGAATGCTGAGGACGCGGGAGCTGAGGGCTTTGATGTGCTTTACGGACACGGTCTATTAGATATGGAAAACACGGCGGACAGCTTGTTCGGAGCGCAGGCTGAAGAGTCACAGCCGGCGGAGGCGGAACAGGGCTTTGCCGAACCGGTCTCGCAGGACGGGAGTGTAAGGGTAACACTGAAAAATATTGAAGCACGTGAGGACGGAGCGGTCATAGCCGCGGCTTCATATAAAAGCGGAGAGCTTTTCTCAATAGGAACGGCGGAGATAGATCCGAATGAAGAGATATCGGATGTAGAAAGAGAGGTCACGCTTGATCATGATGGCTGTGACACGGTAAAGCTGTTTCTGTTAGAGAGTCTGGACAGTCTTACGCCGATATGTAAGGCATATACCCAATTATGTGATTGCGAAACGGTCGTTTCGCAATCCGTCAAGCATAGGTAGGTTAAAA
>CAJFVT010000004.1 GCA_904420525.1 uncultured Clostridia bacterium
CAGCTCAAGAGCAGTTTCTGTGCAAAATTATATCACAGGAGCATTGTCAAGGTAGACGGTAGTATTTTCTACGAAAATCTCCACCGTTCCACCTTGACAAATGAGACATGGCCATCTTTTGGAATGTGTCACACATCATTGACTTCTACACAGATATTTCGTTATCATAATGATAATCATAGTTGACAAAGAAAAAAAGATATGTTATAATGTAAATTAATAGCATACAAGTGATCGATGGAGGCTGATATGAATTTAAGGAAAATAGGCGCTGTATCGCTCGTATCGGGTATATTGCTGCTGATAATGGGAGCTGCAGTGATAGATCTGAGGAGAGAAACAGAGGCCATAAATGTGTTTGCAAGATACATAAATATGCATCCGGAGTACAGCGGACTTGCCCTTTTTGGTATAGTGATATGTATTTTGGGAGGTATGCTTGTAATAACAGGGATCATGTCAATGTGTATAGACTTCAGGCTTAGGAGAAAATAAATTGTTAAGAAACCAGGCGTCGTTGTACAAATTCTCGCAGAGCGTGTAGTGCCGACTGCTATCGTGTCGTTTGATGACGGATCCAGAAGAAGACTGAGTATTTGCGGTGGTATATCATTATCAAAAGGAGACAAGGGTTATTTTTTTGTAAAAGGGGACAATATAATAAAATATAAGAGATATAATACACGGTATAATTACGGAAAACATTAGGTTTAGATAATGCGTGCTGGTATCAGTAAGATAAAAATATCTGATTTTTCTGTTTGTATTTCATACATATTTGGTGAGGTTTACAGAGCGTTTTGCTTGACTGTGAACGGCTTAGGTGTTATAATATGTATGAGAAGACGGGGCTGCCGTTTAAAGGCAGCAGCCGCGTATATTAACCTGTTATGAAAGGATAATGATATATGAACAATACATTTGTCACGGACAGTATAAAGTATATCGGTGTTGATGACCCTGATATAGATCTTTTTGAAAGCCAGTACGTTGTCCCGAACGGCGTGTCATACAACTCTTATGTGATAATGGATGAAAAGATAACAGTTATGGACACGGTCGATAAGAGAAAGGGCGCAGAATGGATGACCAAGCTGGAGGAGGCACTCGAGGGCAGGACTCCGGATTATCTTGTCGTATCGCATATGGAGCCGGATCATGCCGCAAATATAGCAAATCTGGCAGAAAAATATCCGTCTATGCAGATCGTTGGAAATGTCAAGACGTTTACGATGATAGGGCAGTTCTTTGATATAGACATCGAGGGAAGAAAGATCGTTGTCAAAGAGGGCGACACTCTTGAGCTGGGATCGCATACGCTGAAATTCGTGTTCGCGCCGATGGTGCATTGGCCTGAGGTAATGATGAGCTACGAGATTTCGGAAAAGATACTGTTTGCGGCTGACGGCTTCGGAAAGTTCGGAACTATAGCTTCGGACGAGCCGTGGGAGGACGAGGCGAGACGCTACTATTTCAATATAGTCGGAAAATACGGCGTGCAGGTACAGGCAGTGCTCAAAAAGCTAGCGGGTACAGAGGTGAGCGTTATATGTCCGCTGCACGGACCGGTGCTCAGCGAGGATCTCAGCCACTATCTCGGACTTTATGATACATGGTCAAGCTATAGGCCGGAAACAGAGGGCGTGTTCATCGCATACGCGTCTATCCACGGCAATACGGCTAAGGCTGCGGAGAGGTTTGCGGAGATACTGCGTGAAAAGGGCGTGAAATATGTAAAGGTCTCGGACGTTTCGCGTACAGATATAGCCGAGTGCGTTTCGGATGCGTTCCGCTACAGCAGGATCGTTTTTGCCGCGGCTTCGTACGATGCCGGTGTGTTCGCGCCTATGCACGATCTCTTAAATCACCTTATAGGCAAGGGCTGGAAAAACAGAAAGGCGGCGCTTATCGAGAACGGCTCATGGGGGCCGACTGCTGCAAGGACTATGAAGGGTCTGCTTGAGGAAATGAAGAATATAGATATATGCGAAAATACAGTAACCATACGCTCGGCAATGAAGGCGGCGGATGAGGAAAAGCTCGAAGCTCTGGCTGATGAGCTGTTAAAGTAACAGGCAAATATTTCTGCGGAGCCGTTCACTGTTTTATGGGAACGGTTCCGTTTTTTTTGTTGGAAGGAGATATAATATCATGTCAGAACAGCTGCGTTTGATGAAAAGAGCATATGCGAGGGCGCAGAAAAAGCTTTATCCGGCGCATGAGCAGTTCAAGATCTGCATGGCTCTTGCGTTTATCGGCGGTTTCCTGGAGTCGTATACATATCTGCTCAAGGGAAATATATTCGCAAATGCCCAGACCGGAAACTTCGCGCTGATGGCGATGGATTTCGCTTATTATAAGGAGCCGGTCAAGGCACTGTATTACCTTATCCCGATGAGCGCGTATGTTCTCGGCATACTCCTTACGGTGCAGCTGCCCAAACGCTTCAATGGGAGGATAAGCTGGTATACATTGTTTATAATAATACAGTTCGCGGTATTTGCCGTTGTCGGATCTCTGCCGGACAGTGTTCCGTACAGTGTTACGACCGTATCGGTGTCGTTCCTGTGCGCTATGCAGTACAATACCTTCAAGACCTGCCGTGGGGTGGTGATGTCAACTGTTTTCTGCACAAATAATCTGAGGCAGTTTGCTATAGCCGCGGCACAGAGCAGGCATGAGGATAAAAACGCGCTTCTGAGCAGAGGAATATTGTATATTGCCAACATTATGTTTTTTGTTTTCGGCGCGGCGGCGAGCGGGCTTATCATAAGGCTGCTCAGAGATAACGGTATGGAGGGCGGACACGCTATATGGCTCTGCTGCATAATACTCATTCCTGTGGGGCTGCATATGCATTTTTACCGCGGACAGTATGAGGGCGATAGGAGGAGATCATGAGGATAGGCGGCTTTCAGAAGCTCACATTGCTCGATTATCCGGGCGAGGTGGCATGCATAATATTTACGGCCGGATGCAATTTCCGCTGTCCGTACTGTCATAATTCGGGACTTATCAAAGATAAGGGAGGGATCTCCGAGGAGGAGATCATGGGATATCTTAAAAAGAGGAGCGGTATTCTCGACGGCGTTGTCGTGACCGGCGGCGAGCCGCTCATGCATAAGGATATAGCGGAGCTTATAACAAAGATACGTTCCATGGGTTACAAGATAAAGATCGATACGAACGGCAGCTTCCCGGAGCGTCTGCGCAGTCTCGTAAGCAAGGGGCTTGCAGATTATGTGGCTATGGATATAAAGCATGTTCCGGAGCTGTACCGGAAAGCGGCGGGCAGAGAGGTCGCCGCGGAGGTCATAGACGAAAGCGTTAAAATTTTAAAGGCCTCCGGCATAAGGTGCGAGTTCCGTACAACGACAGTGAAGGGCATCCATACAGAAGAGGATATCGAGGCTATAGCGATGTATCTTGATACGGATATACCCTATTACCTTCAGCAGTATAAGGACTCCGGCATGATCCTGGCGCCTGAGGGGCTTGGGAACTTCTCGGAAGAGGAACTGGACCGCATGGCGGACAGGGCGAGAAAATACTGCCCGAACACATCGGTGAGAGGCTGATACGCCAGCAGATGGAAGAGCTGGGGCAGAATGGATGATAAAGCGGCGGAATAAGACTTTTATACCTATATCTTGTGTTTTGACCTGTTGACAAAGTGTATATGTTGTGCTATAATGAGAAGCATAGGTAAAAAACATGAAGGGGTGTATATATTATGTATCAGGTTACAAAAAGAGACGGAAAGATCGCTGATTTCAGTCTCACAAAGATCTCGGACGCAATAAGAAAGGCGTTCGATTCACAGGAAAAACAGTATAACATGTCGGTCATAGATTTCCTGGCGCTGAAGGTCACAGCTGATTTTGAACCGAAGATCGAAAACGGTCTCATATCTGTTGAGGATATACAGGACAGTGTTGAAGCTGTGCTCATAAAGGCGGGATATGCGGATGTTGCAAAGGCATATATACTCTATCGCCGTCAGCGTGAAAAGCTCCGCAGCGTTGAGCATACCATGCTTGATTATAAAAAGGTAGTGGATAACTATCTTCGTGTGAACGACTGGCGCGTAAAGGAGAATTCTACGGTAACATATTCGGTGGGCGGACTCATCCTTTCGAATTCGGGCGCTATAACTGCTAACTACTGGCTTTCGGAAATATATGACGATGAGATAGCGAACGCGCACAGGAATGCAGATATACACATCCACGATCTGTCGATGCTGACAGGATACTGCGCGGGCTGGTCGCTCAAGCAGCTCATAGAGGAGGGGCTGGGCGGCATACCCGGAAAGATAACCTCTGCTCCGGCAAAGCATCTCAGCACGCTCTGCAATCAGATGGTGAATTTCCTGGGTATAATGCAGAACGAGTGGGCGGGAGCGCAGGCGTTCTCGTCGTTTGACACTTATCTTGCGCCCTTTGTAAAGACGGACGGACTAAGCTATGAGCAGGTAAAGAAGTGCGTTGAGTCTTTCGTATACGGAGTGAACACTCCGTCGCGGTGGGGAACACAGGCGCCGTTTTCGAATATCACTCTTGACTGGACGGTGCCTGATGATCTTGCGGAGCTGAACGCCATAGTCGGCGGAGTGGCTCAGCCGTTCAAGTACAAGGACTGCAAAAAAGAGATGGACATGATAAACAAGGCGTTTATCGAGGTGATGATAGAGGGCGATGCCAACGGCCGCGGATTCCAGTATCCGATACCAACGTATTCGATAACCAAGGATTTTGACTGGTCGGAATCGGAGAACAACAAGCTGCTTTTTGAGATGACTGCAAAATACGGCACCCCATATTTTTCGAATTATATCAACAGCGATATGCAGCCCAGCGATGTGCGCAGCATGTGCTGCCGTCTGCGTCTTGACCTGAGGGAGCTGCGCAAAAAGACAGGCGGATTTTTCGGCAGCGGCGAAAGCACAGGCTCTGTGGGCGTTGTTACGATAAACATGCCCAGGATAGCGTATCTGGCCAAGGATGAGGCGGACTTTTACCGCAGGCTGGACAGGCTCATGGATATAGCGGCGCGCTCGCTCAAGGTGAAGAGAACGGTTATAACAAAGCTGCTCGATGAGGGGCTTTATCCCTATACAAAGCGGTATCTCGGCACCTTTGACAACCATTTTTCAACGATAGGGCTTGTGGGCATGAACGAGGCCGGACTCAACGCGAAATGGATAAGGAAGGATATGACTCATGAGGAGACTCAGAGATTTTCAAGAGACGTCCTCAACCATATGCGCAGCCGCTTATCGGATTATCAGGAGGAGTACGGCGATCTGTACAATCTTGAGGCGACTCCGGCGGAATCTACAGCATACCGTCTTGCAAAGCATGATGTTGAGCAGTATCCGGATATAATAACTGCCGCGGAGGACGGAGGTACTCCGTATTATACAAACAGCTCGCATCTGCCTGTTGGATATACAGATGATATCTTCTCGGCTCTTGACGTTCAGGATGAGCTTCAAACGCTTTATACATCGGGAACAGTGTTCCATGCGTTTTTGGGCGAGCGTTTATCGGACTGGCAGTCGGCGGCCAAGCTTGTAAGGAAGATAGCGGAGAATTACGAGCTGCCATACTATACGCTTTCACCGACATATTCAGTGTGCAAGGATCACGGATACCTGAGCGGCGAGCAGTACACCTGTCCGGTCTGCGGCGGCAATACGGAGGTATACAGCCGTATAACAGGATATTACAGACCTGTGCAGAATTGGAATGATGGAAAGACGCAGGAGTTCAAGCAGAGAAAGACATACCGCCTAGGCGGGGAAGCATTCAGAGGTACGGAAACGAATACAGTGATATATTCGGAGAAGGAGGCGGAGCAGCCGGGACTCGCGGGCTCTGAGAGCGTTCGCCTGTTCACTACAGCCGTATGCCCCAAGTGCAAGGCGGCAAAGCGTATGCTTGATGAAGCGGGGATAGAGTACGAGGTGGTATTGGCCGAGGAGGATCCGGAGCTTGCCAAGCGGTATGGTATAATGCAGGCGCCGTCGCTCGTGATAGAGGGCGGCAGCGGATGCAGGGTCGTATCGGGGCTTGCTCAGATACAGCTTATTGCAGAACAGGCGGAGGAAAACGGAGGTTATTTTCATGACGGAGCCGGCCGTTACTCGGCGGGCGCGTCAGTAATAGCTCACTGAAAGCGCGGCAGGAGCTGTGCGGCAGCGGCCTCGGAAACAAAACCGAACAAAAAGCGAAAAGATTTAATATATTCCGGTATAAAAACCGAACAATTATTACAAAACCCGTTGACAATTCGATACGAAACTGATAAAATAACATAGTATGAAATAGATATTCAACAGAGGATCGCAACGCTTCAAAAGAGCCTTGCAGTTCCTGCTTAAAACAAGGCGCTGCACAATACAGCTTTTGCAGCCATATCATAAATTCAGCGGCGGCCGGCTTAGGGAATCACTTTTTTGCTGACGGTCCGCCGAATTAATGAAAAAAGGAGGAAAAACCTGATGACAGGTGCAGATTTGGCAATAAAAGCGCTTGAGGATAATGGTGTTAAGGTGATATTCGGATATCCGGGCGCGGCAAACGCTCCTATTATTGAAAGCATCTCACATTCGTCCATCGATTATATCCTGTCTAGGAACGAGCAGGGGGCTGCGCATATGGCGTCCGGCTATGCACGCGTAAAAAAATGCGCCGGAGTATGTACGGCTACATCGGGGCCGGGTGCAACGAACCTGATAACGGGATTGGCAACGGCGTATATGGATTCTATACCGATGGTCGCGCTGACAGGACAGGTAGCAGTACCGCTGATAGGCAAAGACGCTTTTCAGGAGGTCGATATAATAGGCGCTACGCTCCCGTTTACAAAGCACAGCTATCTTGTAAAGAACTGTGCGGATATCCCCAGGATAGTAAATGAAGCGTTCCACATTGCAACAACGGGACGGCCGGGACCGGTGCTTATAGATTTTCCGGTAGATGTTTTAAAGGAGAAGTACGAGGACTCTGTTCAGGATGACGGTATCAGCCTGCGCGGCTACAAGCTTCCCGGAAAGGCGAATGAATCACAGATCAAAAAGGTGGCCGAGGCGCTCAAAAAGGCGAGAAAGCCTGTAGTGCTTGCCGGCGGAGGTATAACAAGCTCCGATGCGGTAGAGGAATTCAACGATTTTATAAACAAGACGAGGATCCCGGTGGTTTCGACTATGATGGGGATAGGCGTTATCCCGTCGAACGACAGCCGCTATTACGGGATGATCGGCTCGCACGGAACGAAGCGCGCAAATATAATCCTGAACCGCTCAGATCTGGTCATAGCTATGGGCTCAAGACTTGGTGACAGGAGCGTGGCGAACGCGAAGGGACTTGAAAAAGCAAACAAGCTTATCCATATAGATATAGATCCCGCTGAGATCGGCAAGAATATGCTGCCGTCCATACCGGTCGTAGGAGACATAAAGGACGTTATAGGTCAGCTTTCGCCTATGCTTGAGGATTATCAGGCTTCGGAGACATGGCTGGATGAGGTGAACGAGGTACGAAGCATGCTCGAATACAGGCGTCCGGAGGAGGACAGGGGATATGTAGATCCCAAATACTTCCTTGAGCAGCTCTCAGATAAGACAGGCTCCGAGATATATCTCACAACAGAGGTAGGTCAGAACCAGATATGGTGTGTAAACCATTTCAATGTAAAGGATCCGAGGCATTTCCTGACCTCAGGCGGCTTCGGGACGATGGGCTACGGTCTGCCGGCGGCGATAGGCGCGAGCCGGGCGCAGAGCGAGCTTCCGGTAGTTGCGGTCATGGGTGACGGCAGCTTCCAGATGGATATGCCGGAGCTTGGAACGATGACACAGTATAAGATAACGGTAAAGATGGTGCTTTTCAGGAACGACCGTCTCGGAATGGTGCATGAGCATCAGTATCTGTTCTACAACTCAAACTATCAGATGGTCGATCTCGGCGAGACGCCGGATTTCTGCAAGATCGCAGATGCGTACGGTATAAAGAGCGCTGAGATAACTGAAAATTCTCAGGTCGGCGAGGCTATCGATGCTATGATGGCGGATAAGGACAGCTATCTGCTGGTAGTTGAGGTGGATCCGTTCGAGCCTACAGGCGATGCGCTCAATGAAAACAAGATGACTGCAGGGGAGGGTGAATGAGTATGGAAAAATATACATTATCAGTCCTCGTAGACAACAATGCCGGAGTGCTTTCAAGAGTGGTCGGACTGTTCACAAGACGAGGCTTCAATATCCATTCGCTCTCGGTAGGTCCGACTGTGGACGAGCATATATCGCGTATCACCATAGAGGTGAAGGGCGATATCTATATGGTCGAGCAGGTGTCTAAGCAGCTTTCAAAAATACTTGAGGTCATAAAGATCAAGACTCTCAAGGAGTCGGAAATGGTGAAGCGCGGTCTTGTGCTTGTAAAGATAAAGACAAACACAAAGAACAGAGGCGAGATAATAGAGGTCGCAAACGTGTTCAGGGCCAATATAATAGATATTTCAGCTTCAACTATAACAGCCGAGGTGACCGGATCGGACAACAAGATCGAGGCATTCATCAGAATGGTAGAGTGCTATGGCATAGAAGAGATCGCGCGGACCGGAATGACGGCTATGGAGCGCGGAGCGAACACGCTTAAGCTCGATAAATAATTAATGTAAAAATACCGGACAAGCAGCTTGTCAGGTGTTTATATATTGACCGCGACTTGAAAAAAGTCCGGTTGTACATGTATCAAAGGAAAGAGGTAATACAAAATGGCAAAATCATTAGATCACGAGGCAAGAGTTTTCTATGAGAGCGACTGCAATATGCAGAATCTTAATGGAAAAAAAGTAGCGATCATAGGTTTCGGTTCACAGGGCCACGCTCATGCTATGAACCTTAAGGACAGCGGCATAGACGTTATAGTAGGTCTGCGCGAGGGTTCACCGAGAAGAAAGATGGCGGAGGATTACGGTATTCCGGTATTCACCACTGCAGAGGCTGCAAAGCAGGCAGATATAATCATGATACTTACTCCGGACGAGAAGCAGGCAGACATCTATAAGAATGAGATAGAGCCGGGTCTTGAAGAGGGGAACATGCTCATGTTCGCTCATGGCTTCAACATCCATTTCAAGCAGATAGTACCGCCTAAGGGTGTAGACGTTGCAATGATCGCACCGAAGGGACCGGGTCACACTGTAAGATCAGAGTTCGTTGAGGGCAAGGGCGTTCCGTGTCTCGTAGCTATAGAGCAGGATGCTTCGGGCAGAGCTCTTGATATAGCTCTCGCATACGGCGCAGGCATCGGCGGCGCAAGAGCGGCTATACTTGAAACAACATTCCAGTGCGAAACAGAAACAGACCTGTTCGGTGAGCAGGCAGTTCTCTGCGGCGGCGTAACAGCCCTCATGCAGGCAGGCTTTGAGACTCTTGTTGAGGCAGGCTATGATCCGAGAAACGCATATTTCGAGTGTATCCATGAGATGAAGCTCATCGTAGACCTTATCTATCAGGGCGGCTTCTCAAGAATGAGATACTCGATCTCAGATACTGCTGAGTTCGGTGATTACGAGACAGGAAAGCGTCTTGTAACAGATGATACAAAGGCGGAGATGAAGAGGATCCTTGAGGAGATCCAGGACGGAACATTCGCATCGAAGTGGATCGCTGAGAACAAGAACGGCAGAGCGCACTTCATTGCTACACGTAATCTCAAGGCTGAGCATCAGCTCGAAAAGGTCGGAGCAGATATCAGAAAATTCTATTCATGGAACAAGGAATATAATGATTGATAAACAAATAAATTGGCTGCCGCAAAGCTCAGCGAGTTTTGCGGCAGCCAATTTTATTTGTTAATGAATGATAAACTTTTAATATCATGCAAGATAAATATCATCATCGGTGACGGCGATCTCGCCGTTTTCATTTTCATACCGAGTTATTTCCTTTTTTATCAGATATTCTATCATATTTGTCATAGTTCGTGATTCTGCGGCAGCTATTTTTTTGATCTTGGCATGGTTTATAGGATCAAGCCGCAGTGTAAATTGAGTACGTATAACCGGCATATAATCACCCCTTCTTGAAATAATGATACCACATCGGTTTCAATTTGTATGGTGTCTGCTTGACACCTAAATATATATGTTGTATAATAGTTTGTGAAAGGATGTGGTATTTTATGAAACTGTTGATAGCCGGTTCAAGAAGTATAAAGGAATTTGATCTTTCGCCGTATATACCGGAAGGAACGGATCATATCATAAGCGGCGGGGCAGACGGTATAGATTCCATAGCTGAGGAATACGCAGACAGGCATAGGCTGTCAAAAACAACACTGCGTCCCAGATATGATCTTTATAAAAAAGCGGCGCCGCTTAAGAGAAATGATGAAATGGTAGCAATGGCAGATTGTATACTTATAGTTTGGGACGGGAGTTCCAAGGGGACAATGCATACTATAAAATATGCTGAGTCGATGGGGAAGGATATAAAGGTAATAGAGATAAAGTAAATTTTTTGATATGCTTTTTTTAATGAATGATAAACTTTTGAACACTGTATCAAAAAACTGCTTGATTATCTCATCCAGGAGTGGTATAATAGAATAAATATTCTGAACGGTATAAACGGCTCATTATCTGATTTTCGGATTTATCTGCTTTCTTGACAGGAGACGGTAAATATGATAGAATTGAATTATCGATAAAAACATTAAAGGAGGATAAAGTATGGGGATCGGGAAAAAACTGATATTTGCGGCTTCTTTTTCGCTTTTCGCTTCAGCGGGAGCGTATGCATATGCGGCAGATCACACTGTAGGCAGTGCGGAGGAGCTGACCGGGCTTGCGGCGCGCGTGAATGCGGGAGAAAGTTTTGAAGGGGATACTGTAACGCTCACAGCGGATATAGTACTCAATAAAGATGTGGTGGATTATGACGGAACTCTAAGAGACGGGAGCTATAGCTCATGGACGCCTATAGGTACGGAGGATGCGCCGTTCAAGGGAAGCTTCAACGGCGGCGGTCATGTTATAACCGGAATTTACATAAACGATCCGGAGCTGAGCTATCAGGGGCTGTTCGGCGTGGTATCCGGAGGGGATATATATAATATAACCGTTAAGGACAGCTACATCTCAGTAAAGGATCATGCCGGAGCGGTGGCCGGATATGCTATAGACGGGGCGGTCATAAGCAGCTGTCATAACGACTGCACAGCTGTACGCACTGAAAATCGTTCCGGAGGGATCGTTGGATGGACAGATCGTTCGGATGTCTACAACTGTTCAAGCAACGGTTACTGCTCAAGTTCACGATGCTCCGGAGGGATCGTTGGAGATGTGTACAGCAATGGCAAGATATATAACTGCTACAATGCCGGAGCGGTAGAAGGCAGCCAGCTTGTAGGAGGTATATCCGGCGGCACGACAAGCGCAGACATACAGAACTGCATAAATGTTGGAGAGGTATCGGACGGATATCTTATAGCCGGCGGCGCAGGTTCGCGCTCGATAGAGAACTGCTTTGCGCTTTCAAATGACACAGTAAATACCGGGCTCACTATTGGGACATCGTCAAGCACGGCAAAGACTTTCTCAGGATACGGCGCGGCTTTGGATGAGCCGGTAGAGATGAACGGAGTATCCTATACGAGAGCCGTTGATGCGCTGAATGCATGGGTGACCGCAGATGAAACTGAGATCATGTATTCGCCGTGGGTACAGAGGGATATGTATCCCTATCTCAGAGACGGAGTGGTCTCGGCGGTGCGGACATCTTTCGGTTCAGAGACATCTATGTGGTCGAACAGTGATCTTGAAGAGGCTTACAAGGCACAGCTGATACCTGATGTTATAGCAGGCGAGGATCTGACTCAGAGGATATCAAGAGCAGAGTTTGCGGCTGTAGCAGTGAGACTTTACGAGGTACTCACCGGAGCAGAGGCATCGTCTGCGGGCGCGGACGGCTTCACGGATATTGCAGGGACAGAATGCGAGCAGTATATTTTAAAGGCAAATGCGCTCGATATAGTCCTTGGAGTCGGCAGCGGGAAATATGCTCCGGAGGCGGATATAACCCGTGAGGAGCTTGCCACGATGCTGTGCAGGACGATCAAGAAATATTCGTTTGAGGATTGGTCGATGGATAATGACAGCGAATATTATCTTGATACATCTGGAGTCAAAGTGTTTGAGGATGACGCGCTGATCTCTGAATGGGCAAAACCGTCGGTCTACTATATGTCCAAACTCGGAATTATCACCGGCGTTGACAAGTTGCATTTTGCACCAAGAAACACAACTTCGGAGCAGGAGGCCGAGGGTTACGCCTCAGCTACAAGAGAGCAGGCGCTGGCAATGTCGCTCAGGATATACAGAATATCGGATATATTGAAATAGCGGTCAAGGATGCGGCGTTCCTTTGATCATAGTATAACAATAATTTACAGGAGTGAGGATTATGGCTGAAAAATACGGAGAGATACCCCCTAAATTTACAAAAGCTTGGTGGAGCTATTTCTGGATGTATTATAAATGGTACGTGATAGGCGTAGCCGCAGTCGTTATAGCCGTTGTAGGGACAGCTGTGCAGTGCGCGGGACGTGAGAAGTATGATCTTATATTGAATTACTGTGTCACTTCTATGCTGGATACCGAAAAAGAAGATGCCCTTGAGCAGGAGCTTGAAAAATATACCGCTGATGCCGATGGCAACGGCGAGGTGAATGTTTTCCTGCAGCAGATGAATTTTGGGAATACTGCCGGCACGGAGGAGATGGACTATGCGCTGCAGGTAAAGCATGACGTAGAGCTTTCAAACGACTATTCTTTCCTTTTTATTTATGACAAGGACGATGCTGAGATGATGGTTCAGCGTGACAGCTCCGGTTCCGTATATATGGATACGCGCGAATGGCTCCCGGAGGGGATGGAGGACAGAGCTGTCATAAGCTCAACGGACGGCGTTCCCTGCGCGGTGAGTCTTGCGGGCAGCGCGGTGCTTGAAGGACTCGGAATCCCATCGGAGGATCTGTATATTGCGGTGAGACTTAATTACAGTGATGAAGAGTATAACGCAGTGTCGCAGAACAGTGCTATAGAAGCAGCGCGCGCGCTGCTTGCGGAATAAACAAATAGGTAATTGCGAAACGCGGCAGCGTTTTGTAATTACTTCCCTATACAGGGGTGTTCGAGGGTATTACCCTCGAATTGGATCAATTTCTGACGACATGCGCGTCAGAAATTGGGGTTAAAAAAGTTTCAACGAAC
>CAJFVT010000005.1 GCA_904420525.1 uncultured Clostridia bacterium
ACGGCAACGGTATCAACTGTGTATATTACAGAAAGGATCTTGCAAAGAAATATAATATAGGCACGGACGGACAGATAAACAGCTATGAAGAGCTTCAGCAGTTTTTCGATGCGATACTTAACGGCGAAGAGGCTGCGCAGAACATGGTGCCGTTCGGTGTTACAGGGTCAAGGGGCTTCTACACATTGTTCGCTCAGGATTCAGTGGATCAGGCTAAGAACCATATCGTAAGAATGAGTCTTGGTACCTTTGCGTATATCCTGCTCAATGAGGATAATACAGAGGTAGTAGACATAGTTTATGAAGGCGAAGATCCTTCGCGCTATGCTCAGTTCCCCGAAAAATACCGTGACGGTGAGCTTTTGAGTCTCGGCAGGTTAAAGACCCTGCGTGAATGGAACAAGTACCTTGAGCGTGATTCGCTCAACAGAAGCGACTCATGGGCTATGTTCACAGGACTTAAGTGCGCGGCTATGGTAGATAACCTCGATACATATGAGCAGAAGGCGACAGACTTTGCTCAGGCGATCCCGGACGGAGAGCTTGGCATATTCATCCTTGAGGACGGTGTAAGGAATATGCAGCCGGAGGCCCGGCTTACAGACTTAAAGGGAAACAACTTCATCTGTATCCCGGCATGGTCGAACAAGATAGACAAGACTCTCAAGTTCCTCGACTGGCTGTTCGCAAACTCGGATAACCATGATCTGTTCGAGCTTGGTATAGAAGGCGTCAACTGGGAAGCTGTAGGCGATGACAAGTATGAGGTCCTGGAGACGGAGAAGGAGCAGTATTCGTTCCCCGGCTATGTTCTAACATGGAATCCTAACTACGTAAGATTCCAGGCATCGCTGCCGGAGGATATATACGAGTATAAGAAGTATGATCTTGAGAAGAGCTCGTATTACGAAAGCCCGCTCGCAGGCTTTACATTTGATACATCGGAGCTGCAGACGGAGACCTCGGTGGTATCGGGTATCATGTCCAAGACGAGCACGGCGCTTGAGCACGGCGCTCTCGATGATCCTGTTTCACAGCTCAGAGCAACGACTGCAGAGGCGCTCGCAAACGGGCTTGATGTTATCCGCGAGGAGGCAAAGCGGCAGATCAACGAGTTCCTTGCTGAAAAGAATTCTAAATAAACAGGTCGTACTTGTTTAATACACTCCATAAAGGGCTGCACAAATGGGCGCACAGCGCATTTGCGGCAGCCCGAACTATTATTGAAGAAAAATACATATTGTCGGAGGGCATCAAATGTTAAATATAACCGAAGAAGATAAGAAATGGGCAGATCAGGTATGGGAGAAGATAGATGCGAAAATGCGCATCGTAGCGGAGCGGAACAAGGATATCATACCGTATACGACAGACAGTGAAGGCAGGTTCATAGACTGTGCCAAGGGCGAGTTCCCGTATGACATCTCATGGTGGACCAACGGCTTTTGGCCGGGATATATGTGGCTTTTGTATGTAGGCACAGGCGAAGCTGTTTATAAAAAAGCGGCGGAGAACGCGGAGGAATTGCTGGACAATGCGTTTGCCGAGTACGATCATCTTCATCATGACGTCGGCTTTATGTGGCATATAAGCGCGGGCGTGGATTACCGTCTGACAGGAAATAAAAGATCGAGACTGCGTGCTCTGTACGCTGCAGATTTTCTTGCCGCGCGCTTCAATCCGGCGGGAAACTATGTGCGGTCATGGAATGCTGATGCTGATATGGATTCCGAGGGCTGTCACAAGCTGATAATCGACTCGATGATGAATATACCGATGCTCTACTGGGCAGCGGAGGAGCATAATGATGACCGTTATAAAAATATAGCTATGCGCCATGCCGATACCGTAATGCGTACCCATGTGCGCGCTGACGGGACTGTTCATCATATCGTGGAAGTGGATCCTAAGGACGGCAGCGCCGTAAGGGCGAAGGGCGGACAGGGCTATGAGCTGGGCTCGACCTGGACGAGAGGTCAGGCTTGGGCTATATACGGCTTTGCTCTTTCATATATCCATACGGGTGAGGAAAAGTATCTGATGACGGCAAAGAAGGTAGCGAACGCATTCATAGCCTGTGCCGCGCAGTGCGATTGGATGGTCCCGCTCGACTTCCGTCAGCCTGAGGAGCCTAAGATCTATGACACGACCGCGGCGGCATGTGCGGCATGCGGGCTTATAGAAATAGCTAAGACATGTACGGAATATGATGTCAAGAATTATTTGAATGCCGCGCTGAAGCTTCTTAAGGCTATAGATGAAAAGGCGGCGGATTATACGGACGGCAATGATAATCTTTTGAACTACGGCTCTGAGGCATATTATCCCGGCAGAGGCGAGGCGGGAAGGAATACGGCTATCATCTACGGTGATTATTATTACACCGAGGCGATATATAAGCTGAAGGGCTTCGAACCGTTATTCTGGTAAGAAAGGGACAATATCATGAAGAAAAGAATAGTTTCGCTCATTGTCTGCGGCGCTTTGCTTGGCGGAACGATAAGCGTTCCGGTGCTGGCGGAGGAGAGCGGCGATATAACCAATGCGAATATAATAGACAAGATCGTTCTCGGAGACGCGGAGTCGGAGGCGGCGCACGGCTTCAAGGAGAACGGCACGGTCTCAGGTGTGGATAACGAGGCCGGCAAGCAGTACAAGGATGAAAACGGAATATGGCAGGGCGGCGGCATAGGCGATGGACTGAGCTACCGTCAGATGACCGTGCCTGAGGAGGGCGCGGAGGGAGGAAGCCTTGAATTCACGATAAAGGCGGATCCCGGCAAGGTGGCATATATAACGATAAGAGTATCAGGATCTCAGTACGACAGAGGAAATCTTCTCATGTACGGAGCCGGCGGCGATACATCTGTGCTTGACGCGTACAGCGGCAGGGAGTATGCCGAGCTGTACAACGGACTTTACACAGAAGGTCCCTCCTGCTACGGGCGTTATTATTACGCCACCTATAAGCTCCCGGAGGGGATGGTCTCGGCAGACGGCACAGTAACGCTCTCTATCTATCACAAGGGCGCGATGGATTCCTACGGGACATCGACGTACAAGGCGGTAACGCAGCCGTCTGTGTACATATATAATATATATTCGAGCACAGAGCCTTATTTCGAGCCGGATGACGACTATGTAGGCACCGGAAAGGATGAGGAGACCGTGCCGCGCGATACCTCGGAATATGATGTGTCGGCATACGAGTACCTTTGCGGCGAAGTGGATGCCATGACCGACAAGGTCCTGTCATGGCAGTGCTACGGCGATGAATGGGAGGCTAAAAAGACTGATGACAACGCTTACTTTGAAGGCGCGGTGATCAGGAACACGCCCATAAGCGAGGCTGATCTCAGCGGCGAGGGCGACGCGGTGTCAAGGCGGTATGCGCAGAACGCGATACTGCATCAGAACTGGTCTACGATGTCGAACCTGATGGTGCTTGCAAACGCATACATATTTGATTTTTCGGGCGATAAGCACAACAGCTCTGAAATACTTGACCGCTATTTCGCGCTTCTGGATTTCTATCAGCGCGCGCAGGACAGCAAGGGCGGCTGGTGCTACTTCTCGACCGGTGAGGACAAGGGCAAGTGGCTCGGTGTTTCGCTGGACGGAACAGGCGAAAGGCTTACGGGTGAATACTGGCCGCTGATGTCGCTCGGCGCGGACGCTATGATAGAGTCCTTCATCATGCTGAATAATTACGTTATGAACAGCGGAAATGAAGAGATAATAGCTGAATACAACGCGCATATGGACGAGATCATAGACGGCGACCTGACCGGCAGTATGGACAGGACGCGCCGTGAGTTTTACATAGATATGTTCGGAAGGCTCCGTGACAGGATGGCGAACCCGTCGCGCGGCGTCGGCGATTTCTATGCGCCTACGAACCGTGCCGGTACCGCGAACCAGGATTTCGGCTTTGCATATAATGCCAACCAGTGCATGAAGCTTATCGAGACGGACGGCGTGGATACGGAGTACCGGTCAAATGACGGCAGTGAATATCTCGACATGGTAGAATATAAATACGGCGAGATGGCAGACGGTGAGAAGTGGTTCTCAGGTCTCACAGGGCTTGGTCTTGAGGGCGGCGCGTCACACGGCGGATGGGCAGGCGACTACGGCACGCTTCTGATGAAGATAACCAACGAATATGCGGAGTGCAGCCCGTACCTCCCTGAGGAGGCGAGGGGGATATTCAATGAGCAGGCATACAACGCTTATGAGGCCGGCAAGTATTTCTTCTATGTATCCGCGAATGCTGAGGGAAATCCTGTGCTTCTGGCTGAATGCTGGGCATCATCGAGAAAGGACGGCTACGGACAGCATTCGTCCTATCCTATAGCCGGATTTACGGCAACTGAGCTTGGATCGGGCGCTGCGCTCAGATATCTGCAGCTCTATATAGAGCATGATATGGGCTACTATTCAACGCTGCGAAGTGATTTTGAGGTGACGAATTCGCCGCATATCTATACAAATCTCGTTGACGCGCAGAATATATTGAAATATTATAAGGATGTTGAGCAGCTCACGGCCGAGGGCAGGATCGAATATCTGCCTATGGAGGATGAGCACGAGGATTTCGCATGGTATGACACTGATGCGCATGCTATAGTTTTCAAGAACAAGGGTGAGCGCGCGTATATAACGATGAATTACCGCCGCGGCGACTGGCAGCTCAATGATTACACAAGGATACATTTCACGACGGAAACAGAGGACAGGACCGCGGAGGTGCGCTCAACGCATCAGGGCGGGATATATGAGTGGCAGGATGACACTCATCTGACTGACGGCGGCAAGCCGTATACTCATAAGCGGTACAATACCTACGAGGAGGTCAAGTACGGCAGGTATATCTGCGGCATAAACCTCTCAAAGGACGATGCCGCGGTAGGTCAGGTCGGAACAACGTATTATGCCGATACGACGGGCGTAACGCGCGCGAGGGACCTCATATCCGGAAAGGAATATGTGAGTGAGAACGGTGAGGATATACAGGTACCGGTAGAGCCGCAAGGCGCGGTAGTCCTTGAGGTGCTTGAAAGAGCCAGGACTGAGACTGTAAGCGTTATATACAAGTCGGGCAATGATGTTCTTGATTTTGACACAGTTACGGTGAGGACCGGCGAGAGCGTAAGCGCGGAGCCGGCGTTCTTTGACGGCTACAGTGTTACCGAGGATACGGAAAGGACCGTAACGGCTGACGGCACCTCAAGCATAATCTTTGAGTATGAGCCGAACAGCTCGCCGTCATTCAATGAAACGATACGCGCGACCGAGCCTGAGGACTGGAGCATATATAACTACGGCACTGCATACGGCGAGGTCACTCTAAATGAAGACGGCGCGTCGGGCGATATATCATCGAACTGTGAGGAAGGCAGAGGAAACCTTGACAAGACCTTCGTATACAAGGAGGTAGCCGGTGATTTCAAGGCGCATGTAAGGCTGAACGGCTTTGACAGGACCTCTACAGACAAGGAGTATTTCTCTTTGCTGGCGACCGACAGGCTTGATTTTGAGGTAGGCAATTTCTTTGAGCTGCGCCATTTCTCGAACAACAACAATATCCTTCTTGTAAGCCATGATTCGCAGCAGGAGCTCAGCACAACGAGCTATTGGGCCGGAGATATGAACAATAAGGACGTCCCTATCGATTTCATTATAGAGCGCAGGGGAGATGTTGTCGAATACTGGTACAGCCTTGACGGCGGAGCTACATATGAGCAGACCTCAAAGGCGGTGAATACGGTGCCTGCGGACGCGGTGATGTATGTCGGGGCAGCAATGACATGCCAGTCGGGCGAAATAAACACGGCGCATTTCGAGGATCTGACGATCGAGGGTAGCCTTGTTGGCAAAAAGATAGAGGTCGGAGACACGGTGACTATCGATTTCACTGCCTCGGATCCTGACGGCGACGAGCTTGTATATGATTACGACATACCGGACAATGCGGTAGTCGAGAATAATATAGTGACCTTCAGTCCGGTATACGGCGGCGCTTTCAATTTCACGGCGCGCGTGAACGATGCGTATCATTCGGAGCCGGTCTCAAAAACGATACGTGTAAGGGTCGGATATGGCATCGATATAACGATAGATGATGTTTTGCTTGAGACCGACGTACCGCCGTATATCGCCGAAAGCGACCGTGTTCTGGTTCCTATGCGCGCGATAAGCGAGAGGCTCGGCGCGGAGGTCAGCTGGGATCCGGAAACGGAAACGGCGCGTATAGAAAAGGACGGGCGAGTGATAGAGCTTGTCAAAAATTCGGCGGAGGCGAGGATCGATGGCAGCGTGACGGCGCTCGAACAGCCTGCGGTGATAACACAGGGCAGGTTTATGGTGCCGATAAGGTTCGTTGCGGAAGCCCTCGGCTGCGAGGTCGAATGGAACGAGTCTGTGCGGCGCGTTGAGATCCTGAGATAATAATAAACAATCAAAAGAAAGGCGGAGCAAAAGGATGTATATAGGCATAGATCTTGGCGGAACAAACATAGCGGCAGGCGTAGTAAATGCGGAGGGCAAGCTTCTTTCGAGCGGAGCTGTCCCTACTCTCAGCGGACGTCCTACTATAGAGATAGTAAAAGATATGGCGGAGCTGACCAGGGAAGTGACTGCGGATTGCGGCATGGAGCTTTCGGATATCAAGGCGGTCGGGATAGGCTGTCCCGGCACGATCGATTTTGAAACAGGCGAGGTCATCTATTCGAATAATATCAAAATGGAGCATTTCCCGCTTGCGGAGGAGTTCAGAAGGCTTATAGATCTGCCGGTAAGGGTGGATAACGATGCAAACTGCGCGGCTATGGGCGAGTATCTTGTAAACGGCGGCGGTGCGAACAGCTTTATGCTGATAACGCTCGGCACTGGTGTCGGCAGCGGACTTGTCATAAACGGAAAGGTCTATCGCGGCTTCAACGGCGCGGCTTCCGAATCGGGACATATGACTCTTGTTTCGGGCGGCGAGCTTTGCACCTGCGGCAAGCAGGGCTGCTGGGAGGCGTATGCATCCGCCAGCGCACTTGTGAGGCAGACGGAAAGAGCTATGAAAAAGCACCCGGACAGCTTTATGCATAAGGTAGCTGAGGAGTTCGGGGCTGTGAACGGTCAGACCGCGTTTCTCGCGGCGAAGGGCGGAGACGCGGCCGCTCAGGAGGTAGTGGACGCGTATATACGCTACGTTGCCGACGGGATAGTAAGCGTGGAAAACATGATACAGCCTGAGATAATAGCCATCGGCGGCGGGATAAGCCGCGAGGGTGAAAATCTGCTCAAGCCTATACGGGAATACGTTGAAAGCAAGGGCTTCAACAAATTTATGAAAAGGACACGGATAACCGCGGCGGGACTTATGAACGATGCGGGGATAATAGGAGCGGCAGCGGTCGCTATGTAAAAACGGTAAACCCAAAAAGGGAGATCCTTCCTAAGATCAAAATGGAAGGATCTCTCTTTTTGCTTGTGTGATTTTTGTGTATTATGCGAAATTTTGATATAGAATTATTACTCAACTTAGTTATTGTTAAATAACTAAGTTGAATTAGATAAATAATTGTGCTAAAATATTAAATAGATATTAATGACAAACAGATAATTGTGAAACAACGGTATGCAGTTATCTGACAGTAAAATAGAATTGGAGGCGGTCAGGTGATAAAGAGAATAATCGGAGCTGTTCTTGCCGCTGCTTTGGCAGTGCCGCTGTTCCCGGCTGCGCAGGCGGAGGAACGGCTGGAAAGCTATGGCTTTGAAGAGGGAGAGCAGGAATGGTTCACCGGATCAAGCGACGGAAGGATATCTCAGGGCTATGACGAGCTCAGAAAATATTCCGGTGAGAGGTCATACCGGTTCGAGGCGATCACGCTTACGGACGGCGGGAACGAATATGCCTCGAGGTCAATGAATTTTGAAGTATCCTACGGCTCGGCATATAAGGTCGGACTGATGTATCTTTTGAGCGAGGATTATACCAGACTTGACGGAAACACAGGCGGCGCGGCATTTACCTATAAGATGTTCGACAAAAACGGCTCGGAGATACAGGGCACCGGATATGAATATTACATAGCGCAGCCGACCAGAGAGGCGGATGAGCCGTATGAGGAGGAATGGTTCGGGAACGATTTTTATATCATACCGACAAAGGATACCGCATATGTGCAGATAAGCATAGGACTCAAGGCGGCGACCGGACAGGTAAACTTTGATGACGTCACGATAGACAAGATCGAGCTCAGCGAGGTGCTGAGCAATCCGGCTACCACAATGCAGGCAACGGATGAATTCATACGTGACAGCTATTCGATCGGCTGGGAGAACGGTGAGGACGGCTGGTTCAAGATGAGCTTAGGCAGCGCCGCGCAGGCAACCTACGGACTTACTGAGGAGGACGCGCACAGCGGCTCGCTGAGCTATAGGATCGCGGCTGACACCATGAACGTAACGGCCGACAATAACCAGACGCTTATAAACAATAATTACAACGGCTCATATTTCCTGGTCAAGCCCGGTGTTTATCAGGTGAGCTGGTGGTACAAGATAGTGGGGCCGTACGTGAGGGCACAAAACACATGGGGCATGAGCGTTGTCTTATCCTCTTATACCGAGGACGGAGCGGAAAATGCGACAGGAAAGGTGTCAAAGACGTATCTGGCCGAGGAAGCGGATCAGGGCTGGCAGCAGAGCGTATACACGATAACCGTTCCGGAAGGCTCGAACAGGATAAGGATGAATATAGGCTTGAGAGCCTCGACAGGAGCATTTTATATCGACGATATTGAGATAAAGCCGTTGGCTACGGATCTTGTTTCAGAGCCGGATCTTGAGAATTATCACGGCATGACGGTGCGCAAGCTTGATGAGGACAGCGTGTATATGAATATAAACGCGGAGGAGGCGCTTTCGGATGATGTTCTCGATTACTGCATCTTCGGCAATGAGGAGAGCGAGGCGGCGCATGACGTTGATCCGGGAATGAGCGTTACCGGCTACGGCGGTCTTGGAGACACATACCGTCAGCTGTATCCGAGCGATGATGAAAAGCTGTGGGTAACGATGAAGGTCGATCCCTATAGGATGAATTATGTAACGGTCAAGCTGTGGGGCAGCGAGTATGAGAACAAGCAGATAAAAACGCTTATGATCAATGACGAATACGGAACGCTGCAGGCGAAATACGGAACGATGTGGCCGGTATGGGATTACATGTATGATGAGCCCGCGCAGCGGGATTCGTATTTCTACGCGACCTACCGTCTGCCTATGGCTATGACCTACGGAAAAACAGAGGTGCGGCTGCAGATACATCATTACGGTGATTACAGCGCGTATTCGGCAAACGGATTTGCCACTGCCACGGAGTATTCAAGGCAGCTCTATAAGCTGGTCACTCACACAGACCCGCGCTATCAGAAGATGGAGGACGATAAGGACGGAACAACGCCGCGGTATGATCTCGGCGCTATAAAGGTATCTCCTAACGGGCTTTCGCCTTATGACTACATAATAAATGAAATGAATGCCGGAATAGAGGCGGTTTTGCAGAGCCAGAACTATGGTCCGCAGTGGGAGGAAGCAGTCGCGGCGGGAAGATCGCCTGAGGGCGCGACGGGCGCGTGTCTTGAGGGCACGAACTCGTATAACCACGGAACATGGGAAAACTGGAAGAGCGTCCATTATTCAAAATGTATCGGCTCGAACGGCGAGAATATAAAGGGCTTCAGGGCCGTTGCGATGGCATATAACAGGGAATGGTCGAACTACTATCACGATCCTGAGATAGTAGACCGCTCGGTTGCATGGCTGGATTACTATGTAAGGGCGCAGGGCTCGGACGGCGGCTGGCAGAACTCGACATATAAAACATGGATAGGCGGTCCGGACCGTCAGCCGAGCGAATTTCAGATGGAGGCCGGAGAGCGCGCCATAGGCGAGGTGTTTACGGAGCTTTGGGAGCCGATCTCACAGGGCGGATATCTTGATCAGCTCATGGACGATGACAACGATCCCGATACGCCGATGATACCGCGAAGGACAGCGTATGCGAATATGTACGTAAAAGCGACCGATAAGGTAGTGAACGGTATGCAGAGGCGTACCTCCGTAAATCAGGATCTGTTCTGCGTTACCTCAGCGGCGTCATTCCAGGCAGCGCTGAAGCTGCTGGCTCCGAACCTGTGCATGGACGAGGATCAGTTCAATTACTGGATGTATTCGGGCTGCGGCATAGTGCTTGCTCCGCACGAGAGTCTCCAATTCTCACCGAAGGGACTCTCGCTTGAGACACACGGACATTTGAACGGCGCTTATGACGGCAACTACGGACCGAACGGCGCGGCTATAATCACCGACCTCGCATTCATAACCGGTGATGAGAAGATAAAGGAAAAGGCGATACTTGCGCAGAACGCGCTCACATATTTCAATGAGACGATACAGAACCATGAAAATTACATATCGATAAGGCGTGAGTATAATATAAACACACGTAACTATAAGGGTCCGGGTCATATAGAGTATGCGGCATGGAACAACTTCTCCGCCGCAGGGCTCGGCTCGAAGGACGCGGTACGGTCGATGGAGCTCTTTATAGAATACGGCGAGTTGTATCTAAGCTCGCTC
>CAJFVT010000006.1 GCA_904420525.1 uncultured Clostridia bacterium
ATTAAGTAATGAACTTAATTCTATATCAGAATATCACTTATCGGTCGCGGCGAAAGCTGCGTTTTTTTATTTCAAATAATTTATTAAAAAAATGCAGTTGCCAACTATGCTCAAATATGATAAAATACAGATATGCAATATTGAAAGGAGACAAATCCATGAACGAAATAAAAAAATGGGCACTTCAGTGCAAGGCAAAGGAAGCTGTAGAAGTCCTGAACAGCCGCTGCTTTGATGCACACTATGCGGAAAACTCCGCGGAAGCAAAGCAAATAGTTAAGGAGCTTATCCCTGATGGCGCAGAGATCGCTGTAGGCGGGAGCGTTACGCTTCAGGAGACAGGCATAATGGATCTTGTGCGCAGTCCGGAATATCGTTTCATTGACCGTTTCAACAGCAAATCTTGGGAGGAGGAACTGCATAAATACCGTCTTGGATTTTTATCTGACGTTTTTGTCACCGGCACTAACGCAGTTACTCTTGACGGTAAGCTTGTAAACATAGACTGCACAGGGAACCGCACCGGCTGCATCGCTTTTGGTCCGAAAAAGGTCATAGTTGTCATAGGCGCAAACAAGGTCGTAGACAACGCCGAAGAAGGAATAAAACGCGCAAAGGGGATCGCTCCCATGAACTCCAGACGTATACACCACGGAAATCCATGCGACACCACTTGCGCCTGTACCGAATGTACCGGCACGAACAGGGTATGCAACGTTATAAGCATAATCGATGGATGCTATAAATTCCCGGGACGTATAAGCGTTATCGTTGTCGCCGAGGAACTGGGCTTCTAATGATCCTACATATACTATCCTGCGAAAAACGGCAGTAATAAGCAAAAAAATAACTCCCATCGGTAAAGATCAAGGCATAGATCTTTACCGATGGGAGTTTTAATATTTTTATGACAGCTCCCTGTCTTTAAAAAATTTCACCGACAACAGCCATGATACCGCAAACATCAGCATTGCCGCAGGCAGCACGAGATCGGCCGCCAGCCTTATCCCGTCTGCCGCATTTACCACGCTCATACCCTCCATGCTGAGAAACGGCATTATCCCGCATATTATCGCAATACACGCAACATACGCGATCCTTCCCTTCTCACTGCCGAACCTAAACACAAACGGAAGCATCAGGGATGATGGGATCAGTCCCACACCGATTATCAACATGCTGTATGCAACATCCGTAGCCACACCTCCGGTGTAAGCTCTTATCCCCTGAACAGCCAGCGTACAGACTGCTACAGCAGCCCAGATCAGAAATGCAATTATATATTTTGCCGACACCAGCTGTGCGCGGGAATACGGGAGCGTATTGCTGTACTGTATCCATCCGCTGCGCTCATCATATGAGTTCAGAGAGATCGGGATGATCCCGGAAAGCATCATAGTATATACTTCAAAAAATCTGTTTCCGTTTCCGAAAACGGATACCGCTAAAAATATGATGCATACAAGAAGATGCAGCTTCATATATTTGATCATCATATACCAATCCTTAAGCAAAAGTCCTTTCATATCAAAGCTCCTTTATCATATTCACAAATTATCTCTTTCGGCTTTTGCAGCAAAACATTCCTATATATAATAGCTGCTACAGTTGCTCCCTGCCCTCAAAGCATTTTATTGACAGCAGCCACGACACTGCAAATATCAGCAATGCTATCGGAAAAGCTGCGAAGCAAGCTGTTGTTATATTTGTATACATCATATAATTCTCCGTTGCCATATTTAAAAGCGGAAGAACCGCGCACGCAACAACTATTACCGCAACATATGCGATCCTGCCCTTTTCGCTGCCAAAACTGAACACAATCGGCAACATTATCGCCGGAGGGATCAGTCCCACTGCTCCTCCAAACAGCAAGCTTAAATTGACATGCATATCCGCACCATACAAAATTCCTCTGAGCAATTGCACCGCAACGGCAAGCAGCATCATGACTACAAACATCCCTAACGCATATATATATTTCACTGAAACAAACTGTTTCCTTGAATATGGGAAAGTATTCCCATAGCTTAGCCAGCCGCTTCGCTCGTCATACGATATAAGGGTCACAGGTATTGTTCCGACAAGTATCAGAGGGTAAACTTCAAAAAACAGATTGCCATTACCGAATATCGATATTGCAAAAAACAATAAGCACACGATCATACTGCCCGTACCGCACTTGATCAGCATATACCAATCCTTAAGCAGCAAACCTTTCATTTCAGACACTCTCCTTTACCATAAATACAAATAATTCTTCTATTGTTACCGGGCGTGATCTTATCCATTTCGGCAATGCCGAACGCTCCGCTACAGCCTCGGCATTATATACCGACCGCTTCACACCTCTCAGCGCGCTTTTCGGTATACGCTCCAGCTCCTCCTTCGAGCATTGTATAAATGCAAATTCCTCAAGCAGCCGATCCTTTTCCTCACACAGAAGCAGCTGTCCTTTGTGGAGAAACGCAATGTAATCACAAAGCTTTTCAAGATCGCTTACTATATGTGATGATATCAGCACTGAGTGTGTCTCATCACGCGTGAATTCATTAAGTATATTATTAACATCATCTCTTACTACCGGATCAAGGCCGTTTGTTGCCTCGTCCAATATCAACAGCTTTGGATCATGAGAAAGCGCCACAGCAATGCCAAGCTTCATCCGCATCCCCTGTGAGTAGTCCTTAAACTGCTTATCTTTGGAAATTCCAAATCTTTCAATATAACCGTAATAAAGCGGTTCATCCCAGTTTTTATACGTAAGCTTCATGACCTTGTTTATTTGCTTCGCATTTAGGCAGCTCGGGAAACCGGGCTGGTCGAGTACAACTCCGATATCTTCCTTTGTTACTGTAAATTTTTTTCTATTATCTCTTCCCAGCACCGTTACGCTTCCCTGATCGCTCTTTATAAGCCCCATGATAAGCTTTATCAACGTGCTCTTGCCTGCGCCGTTCTCTCCTATAAGCCCCATTATGTACCCTGACGGCAATGTGATATCAATATCCTTCAGCTCAAAATTATTATAGCTTTTGCAAAGCCCTTTTATTTCTAATGCGTTCATTTCTCCTATTCCTCCTCCATTATAATATCCAGCATATCGATTATATCCTTTTTTGTAAGCCTGCATGCCCTTGAAAGCTGAACTATCTCCTGCATATGCTCCTCTATATGTTTAAGCGTTTCCTCTCGTATGAGCTCTATATTTTTCGTGGCAACAAAGCAGCCCTTTGCCGCTACTGTATATATAAAACCTTCCCTTTCCAGCTCCTCATACGCTCTTTTCGTTGTGATAACGCTTATTCCCAGATCCTTAGCCAGATTTCTTATTGATGGCAGCATATCATCCTCCTTTAGTTCTCCGCTGACTATCATTTGCTTGATCTGCTTATAGATCTGATCATAGATGGGTATACCGCTTTTATTATCTATAAAGATATTCATGCGCTCACCTCTGTATGTGTTTTTTCTGTATATATACAGTATACACAGCATTAACAGTTTTGTCAATACCTTTTTGAAAAAAAATAAAAAAGAGCACCATCTGCTAAAATGATGCTCAGTATATTTCATTGATATCAATTTGTTGACTTTATATCCGCAAGCGTCTTTGCCTGACTGTGAACGATTGGCTTCCACTCGACTTTCTTGAAAAGCGCTAGGAATGTTATCGGGATGTATGTCATCATAAATATCGGAAATGTGAAAGTGTACAAAAACTTCTTCAAAGGAGTTGTGTATATCTTCTTTCTTTCTGATATCGTAGTTATAGCCCCTATGATGTACATTGTCGCATACATACTCAAACAGCCGCCCATAAGCGACTCTATTACCGACTCTATGCTTATGCCGGCTATGAGTCCCACAAGTATTGCCGATATATTCAGCACCGCACTGAATATGGTAAGGACCATTGCAGGCATGATAGACATAGACATATCGTAGCAGGAGAAGCTCTTGTCCTTGAATATTCCTTTTATCAGCTTCGAGCCGTAATTGCACAATACCTGAAAATACCCCTTTGCCCAACGCATTCTCTGGCGAACGCTCTGGCTGAACTGGCACGGCTGCTCGTCATAGAGAACAGCGTTATTGCAGTAGCCTATCTTATAATTGTTTATCACATGATCGACCGTGAATTCTATATCCTCTGTCAAGAGATAATATTTCCAGCCGTTAAGCTCCTTTGCTATCTCCTTACTGAACATGAAGCCCGTTCCGGATATCGCGCAGCTGGTGTTCAGCAGCATTCTTGAATAGTTCAGATATTTTGATTCTCTCAGGAACCATAATGAATACCCTGCCGAGATCCAGTTATCGCCGTAATTCTTTGAATTACGATAACTCGTCAGGATCTGATATCCTGATGAGAATGTCTTGTTCATCTCTTCTATATAGTGCGGATCAAGCACATTATCCGCATCAAAGACAAAAAAGCCATCATAATGATCATGTCCGTACTTATGACTTATTTCTTTCAGCAGATAATTCAGAGCATAACCCTTCCCCACATTGACAGTGTCAAATCTCTCATATACATTAGCTCCGCAGCGTCTTGCTATATCTGCCGTGTTGTCAGTACAGTTATCCGCAACAACATATACATCCACCAGCTCTGACGGATATGTCTGCGCCTTTATGCTGTCAAGCAGCTGACCTATAACTCCGGACTCATTCCGTGCCGAGATCAGCACCGCAAATCTGTTAGCCTTTGGAGGGCCTAAAGGCTTCTCCTTCTTGATATAAGGCACAAGTATGTAATACATCTGATATAAGTAACAAACTAAAAATACAACCCATACTGCAAAATTAATTGATGTTACAAGCTGCATGATCTCTCCTCCAAATTTATAAACAAAAGAACCTATTTCACCTCAACAATTTAACATTATCATTTTAACACAAGATCATCCTTTTTTCAAGCATAAAATCAAAGAATAATGTACAAACAAACGGTGTTTTTAAACATATGTTATAGTCAGATTGTATTCCATGCGATAATTTTATATGCTGTCACCCTGCGTAATATACACAAAACACTTGACAAATCAAATATCATAATATAAAATATAGAATAAGATGAAAACTGCGGCAACGGCCGCATATTATACGAGGTGGCATAATGAATAATACTGACAAGACCATGGACAAGATAGTCGCTCTCTGCAAAGGCAGAGGCTTTATTTTCGCAGGCAGCGAAATATACGGCGGCCTTGCGAATACATGGGATTACGGTCCTCTCGGCGTTGAGCTGAAGAACAACGTCAAGGCGGCCTGGAGAAAGAAATTTGTACAGGAATCGAAGTATAACGTGGGCATAGACTGCGCTATACTCATGAATCCCGAAACATGGGTGGCCTCCGGTCACGTTGGCGGCTTTTCTGACCCGCTCATGGACTGTAAAGAGTGTAAAGCCCGCTACAGAGCCGATAAGCTTATAGAGGACTACGCCGCAGAGAATAACGAGGACATCTGCTGCGACGGCTGGACAAATGAACAGCTTAAGGAGTATATCGACTCTCACGCTATCGTCTGCCCGAAGTGCGGCAAGATAAACTTTACGGATATACGCCAATTCAACCTGATGTTCAAAACCTTCCAGGGCGTTACAGAGGATTCTGAAAACACTATCTATCTCCGTCCGGAAACGGCTCAGGGCATATTTGTAAACTTCAAGAACGTTCAGCGTTCTTCACGCAAAAAGGTGCCGTTCGGTATAGCTCAGGTAGGTAAGTCGTTCAGAAACGAGATCACGCCCGGAAACTTCACATTCAGAACGCGTGAATTCGAGCAGATGGAGCTTGAATTCTTCTGCAAGCCCGGCACGGACCTAGAATGGTTCGAATACTGGAAGCAGTTCTGCATCGATTTTCTCAAATCACTCGATCTGCGTGAGGAAAGTCTCAGATTCCGCGATCATGCCAAGGAAGAGCTTGCCTTCTATTCTAAGGCGACCTCTGATATCGAGTTCCTGTTCCCGTTCGGCTGGGGCGAGCTCTGGGGCATAGCGGACAGAACAGACTATGACCTCAAGCAGCATATCGAACATTCAGGCGTAAATCTTGAATACATGGATCCGGTAACTAACGAAAAGTACGTTCCATACGTTATAGAGCCATCGCTTGGCGCGGACCGTGTCGTTCTCGCATTCCTCTGTGACGCTTATGACGAAGAGGAGCTTGATGGCGGCGACAGCAGAGTCGTTCTGCATCTGCATCCGGCTCTCGCGCCTGTAAAGGCTGCTGTGCTCCCGCTTTCAAAGAAGCTTGACGAGCAGGCTACCGCAGTTTATGAAAGGCTCATAAAGAAATACAACTGTGAATATGACAATGCCGGCTCGATAGGCAAGCGCTATCGCCGTCAGGATGAGATCGGAACACCGTTCTGCATCACATTTGACTTCGATTCCCTTGAGGACGGCGCCGTTACTGTGCGTGAAAGAGACACTATGGAGCAGATAAGAGTCAAGATAGATGAGCTTGAAAGCTTCCTTGACGAAAAGCTTGCATTCTGACAGATCATGAAATACAAATATATATTTCTTGATCTCGATGGGACACTCACTGACTCCAAGGATGGGATCCTGAACTGTGTTAAATACGCGCTTGACAAGCTCGGCGAGCCTCTGCCCGACGAGCTCATGCGTTTTATCGGGCCGCCGCTGATAGACTCCTTCACTGAATTCTGCGGCTTTTCATCCGAAAAGGCGCAGCGCGCGGTCGAGCTTTACCGCGAACGCTTTTCAACGATAGGACTATTTGAGAACAGCGTATATGAAGGCGCGCATGAATTTCTCCAGAAACTCCTGGACAACGCGCGGCTTCCCGTTCTCACGACCTCTAAGCCTAAGATCTATGCCGACAGGATAGTTGTCCGGTACGGCCTAAGACCTTATCTAAAGCTGGTTGCAGGCGCAGAGCTTGACGGCACGCGCAACAGCAAGTCGGAGGTAATAGAATATTCGATAGAAAAGCTCGGCATCGAGGACCGAAGCAAGATCCTGATGGTCGGGGACCGTCATCAGGATATAGACGGCGCAAAGCGGTGCGGCATCGACTCCTGCGGCGTCAGCTACGGCTACGCGGCAGAGGGCGAGCTTGAATCGGCCGGCGCCGACTATATCGCCAAGGATTTTGACGAGCTTTATAAAATTGCGATACAGTAAGACATTGAAAAAGGCGGCAGCAAATTTCCCTTTGCTTCCGCCTTTTTCAGGTCTCCGTGCGTTTATCATTCAACGCACAGATATACATCCTGGTAAACAACGCCGAGACGCATCGCCTCTGCGTAGCTTGCAACGGCAACGTCTATCTTGTTGCCTTTGATCGCTCCTCCGCAGTCCTCTGCGCGTCTGTAGCCGTAGCCTTCTATGTATACCCACGATAATGGTTCTATAACATCCGGATCGACTGCTATTGTAGTTCCTGGATTTATGCTGCCTGCCCATGCAGTAGCATTTCCCCAAACTCCGTTTGATTCCGTTCCGGGAGCATAATGCGAAATCTTGAATGTACCAAGGTAGATCATTTCAGGCTCATCGGTTTCTGCCGTGTCAGCCTCGGCCGATACGACCGCCTCAGTTTGTCCCAGGCTTGTATCCTCTGCTACGACTCCGAGTCCGTCAGGAATGACAGCTACCTCAGGGATCATAACAGTTGCTGTTCTGCTCTCCTGCTTCCAGGAAAGCTCCAGGCAAAGCGCACCTGCCACGGATCTTAACGGGAACATAAGCGTTCCGTCATCTACAAGCCTCACTGCGCCGTCGAGCTGCACAGTTTTGCCAAGCTCCGTTCTTTCGCCGCTGTTATCAGTATAACCGAATTTGACCAAAGCATATGATGAATTCAGCTTCAGCTCAATACTCATATCCTCCGGAACAGCATTCAGTCCTACTGAATCAGCTCCGCTTTCGCTTATCGTGTATGCATAGCGCTCGATGGGTTTTGATGACGAGCGCTCAGCCTCAACGACAAGCACTGCCGTTTGGCTCTCCTGCTTCCACTCCGTTCTCATTCCCATTGCATCCGCCATTATACGGCCGGGAACGTAAAGCGTGTTATCTATCTCTGCCGGACTTGCATCCGCAGGGAAGGTAACGATCTCCGGAGTTTCACTTGCGATCGAGTTCACCTCAACTACTGTTTCCGCCGCGAATACGTTCGCGCCGCCGACAGTGATCAAGGCTGCCGCGGCCAGCACGACCGCGGACTTTCTTAAGTTTTCCATTTCGATAAAGTCCTCCTGTTTTTCTTCTATATAATAGAAGTATATTCACAGCCGTCCGAATTTAGAACAAGCTGTGCCCGAAATATCCGTATTACGGCGAAAAAATGCTCCCGCGCCGAACGGACAGGCATACGCAGTAGGCCTTTTCATATCATACGCATACCGATCGGGATTTTCTATGCTTGATGCCGCCGAAACGGTCATCATGCATATATGATTAGATCCGCTCCGGCGGATGTAATCTTCATAATGTAAACACAACAATATCCGTTGCAGTACCGTTTACTATTCTCACAAGAGCGTAGCTCGTCACATCAATATCGCTCCAGCTTGAAATGTTTCCGTTTTCATCAAACGCGCTGTCAGGGACATATGTCCTGTCCACAGCGTTACAGCCGTTTCCTGCAAATTCAACGTTGTCGCCGCGCGATGAGTTACGCACTGTATAGACCATAGCCTTACTGTTTACATATACGTCCATTGCAGTACCATCCTCATTCGCCATCGTAAGAACATTGCCTCTGACATCTACCGGTACTCCGAACGCATACTGAGTGCCGCTGCCCGACGTGCCTCGGCTGTATGATGCAACACTGCAGCCGCTCTGATTTGCAACAACACCGGAATCAGATATCAATTTGCTGAAGTCCGTTCCATAATCTCCGCCGCTGACAACATAATTCTGAAAATCAGGACGGTATATGAACTCAATGCTCCTTACCCTGCCCTGCAGGTCAGCTGTAAGATGGATAACATCGCCCTCGCGCAGCGCATCCGTCCCCTGCCCTACAAGATATTCCGATGCATCCGGTGCGGATACTATAGTGACCTGATCTCTTATGCTTACAGTGACCTCTGACCCCTGATAGAGCATTCTGAGCGTATCATAATATTCGCCGTCTATCTGAGTCTGGCTTATCCCCATAACGACAGCCGGAGCATGGATCGCATCAAGCTCTCTTTCATACGCTTCAGGAACAGGAGTGCGCTCCGGCGCAGGAGAAGCAGTTGCCTCCGGTGAAGCAGACGGCGCTTCCGATGCTTCAGGAGATGCCGACGGCGATGCTGACGGCGACTCCATCTCCTCTATTTCCATATCGAATATCCCGCCGCCTATATAGCATATCCTAGCCCTTTCGCCAAGGTATTCCTCAGGCACATTGAAGCTGTAGCCTGACTCTGTGCGCATAGCCATAGCGCTGTATGAGAGCACGCCGTCATTATAGAACGAGAGGACCGCTGCAGATGCGTCTCCGTCATTATATTCCGTATATACCTTGTTATCATATGCATACCCTGCCGCACTGTCGTCATCGGCAAATACTGCCGGTACTGAAAATGATACAGCAGCCGCAGCAGCGGTAATAAATAACACTGATCTCTTCATACTCTTATCATTTCTCCCTTCAAAAATATGTTATATGAGGCTGTCGCGTTAATGCAACCGCCTAAAAATATATCTCAGGCATGCTTTGACAAATAATCATTGGCAAACTGCTTTGCACAGCGCCCGCTCTTTCCTCCGTAGTTCATTTCCCATCTTACGGCTTCCTTTCGGATCTCTTCCGTCATTTCCACGCCTCCGCGGGCAAGAAGCACACGAACTATCTCAATATACTGCTTCGGATCCGGAGCCGGGAAAAACAGGCTGATGCCGAAACGCTCAGCAAGCGAAAGCGTTTCCTGCTTCGTGTCATTAACATGTACCTCGCCCCCGTCACGGTCCGCCCATGTCTCACGGATAAGATGACGTCTGTTCGATGTCGCATAAACCAGCACATTCCCTGCCGATGCCTGTACCTGTCCATCCATCGCTATTTTTAATGCGCGGTATTCAGTATCGTGCTTTTCAAATGTGAGATCGTCAAGGAACAGTATATATCTATGCGGCGAGCTTTCAAGCTCCTTTGTAAGCTTCGGGATCAGTGTGATAGAGCTTTTCGGAAGCTCTATTAGTCTGAGTCCGTCTCCGGCGAACATATTCAGAAGCGCCTTTACGGACGAGGATTTTCCCGACCCTCTGTCTCCGAACAAAAGCACATTATTCGCATATCTGCCCTCAGCAAACGCTTTTGTATTGTCTATGAGGACCTTTTTCTGATAGTCCATGCCTACGATATCATCGAACACCGTCTTATCCGTATCCGGAACGCCCGTTATCTCGCCATCAAATTTGAACGCTATGTATTTTGCCATGATACCGCAGCCAAGCTTCTTATAATGTGCGATGAGTCTGTCCAGCAGCTCGCCTGCCGTACCTGCCTCGGTTATCCCCCTTATCGACTCTGTATAAGCGCTGAAATAGCCTGTATCATTTCCTGACGGCTGATATTTGATCTTTGTATTAAAAAGGCGCTTATATATCATCTCAATATCGAGAGCGGCAAGCCTGTATAGATCCTGCCCTATATTTTTCCCCGATTTCGCCAGCTGCGAAAGCACGTTGTCATCATTCGCAAGCTTGGATGCCACATACTCGCGCAGGCTGTTGCCTGTCACACCCTCGGTTTCCGCAAAGCGTATTATCCCCCTCAGCAGCGCGGTATTATCCTTCTCCAGGATCGCCTGTATGGTTTCATCCTTTTCTATATTATCAAAAATGAACAGATCCATTTTTACACTCCTCAATACATGTGTTCTTATATATACATAGACATTATACCATAGATGTTACAAAAATGCAACATGATTATTACAAAAATCACAGACAAGCTACTTTTTATTATCAAATTTACTCAAAATCAATTGATGCAGCAGCATAATTTCTGCTATATTACCGAAAAAAATCTTTAAAAACTATTGATTATCACCATGAATTGGTTTATAATTATTATATAGGGAAGCGTATATTCCCGATATAAACCGGAAAATACCGGAAGAAAGGATCACTTATTATGTTAGAAGAATTAAAACAGCAAGTATATGAAGCGAATATGGATCTGCCGCGCTACGGTCTTGTTACATTTACATGGGGAAATGTTTCCGGCATCGACCGTGAAAAGGGTCTCTTTGTGATCAAGCCCTCCGGCGTGGAATACGAGCTTTTGAAGCCGGATGATATGGTCGTTATGGATCTGGACGGGAACAAAGTCGAGGGCGACTATAATCCCTCCTCCGATACACCAACACACCTGGAGCTGTATAGAGCATTTCCAGCATGCGGCGGCATAGTCCACACACACTCGCCCTGGGCAACATCCTTCGCGCAGGCATGCAAAGGCATCCCCCCGTTCGGAACAACTCACGCGGACTACTTCTATGGTGAGATACCGGCCACACGTCTCATGACGGATGAGGAGATCCACGGCGAATACGAAAAGAACACAGGACTCGTTATCATCGAGACCTTCAAGGACAAGGATCCGGAAGCGATACCGGGCGTTCTTGTTTCAAACCATGGGCCGTTCGCTTGGGGAACCGACGCGCACAATGCGGTACATAATGCCGTAGTAATGGAGGAATGTGCAAAGATGGCGCTGCGCTGCATGCAGCTGACGCCCGGACTGCCACCGATCTCTCAGGCGATACTTGACAAGCACTATCTGCGCAAGCACGGCGCAAATGCGTATTACGGGCAGGGGAAATGATCAGACCGATCATTTTCATCACAACGAGCTGAGATCATATGATCATATATCAACAAAAAAATTACCCGTCCAACTCAAAAATTGGCGGGTAATTTTTTCATCCCTCATCAGAGAGATTTGTGAATATAGTCCTGTTTTTTCTCTGTGACCCTGCCTGCGTCCTCGCCAAACTTCCTTTTTTAGAAATAAACCAATTTCATCCTATTCAGTGCCTACTTTTTGTACTGCTAAGTCAAGATCCAGGTCGTGAAGTCCCGGATATGCCTTTTTTAGGAAAGACACAGGGACACGCCGCACAGTTTCAGAACTCGTCAAATTATAATACCATTGATAATAAGCATAAAATTCACCGATCCACTCAGGCATAAACCCATCAAGTGCTTTCCCGGGTTTTAAGCTGTATTTATCTGTTTCAATGAAGTATGCCCATAGATCCTTTGCATCCATAGTATTCACATATGCTTTTGATTCATCTATACTTTTTCTGGTTTTGCTCAACATATAAGCATTTATAAAATCCTCGGTATCCTTGTCAGGATAATTCTGAGCCACAAAATCAAACAGCTTGCCTTGGTTTTCTACCACATCATCAAGATAGCTTTCAGAATACGCTCGCATCTTCCTACCTCCGTTCAAAATAACGTGCTGAACACCTTTGTTACCTTGTTCTCGTCAGAATTGATAAGATCCCTCATGTTGTTTCTTGCTTCCGCATCTCTTTCGTTATATCTTTCATTAAATTCATTGTAATCAACTAAAAGCAGATCTTCTATTTCATACAGCTTGGAAAAAGCCAATTCGGACTTTATGCAATATTGAATACCCAATCCACCTAAAAACAACAGCTTTTCGAGTATATCAATATCAACATTATCCCTTACAAACTCCCTCGCTATGTAAAAATACGATGCGTTCGCCCGCCATCCTTTTATAACGTCATATTCGGTCGTATCTAAACCATACTTAGCTATAAATTTTTGAGATAACATTCTGTACCGCTTTGAATCTGCCGCGTCACGGTGCTTCATTAATTCAGCAAGCCACGCAAGAGTATCATACTTCTCAAAATCGAGAATTTTTAGCTCACTTGCGTCAAGCTCATACTTATGGACCCATCCGTTTTTATCATTCGGTCTGCAAACCGCCCATTCTTTGGCAAGCTGTATATCTTCTGTCAGATAAAAGCCTCGCCCGTAATCATGTTTATCATTCCCCAGCCCGAACGTAGGCGTAACGATTTTATTTGGAGTGCCATGATATAGAATTATCTTCTTCATTATATCATTCCTCATTCCGTAATTTCTGTGTTTATTATATCATAAGAGCAGCGCTCAGATGCGCTGCTACACACCGATACAATAAACACATCGTAAGCAAAGCCGACAAAGAGGCTTTGCTACTGCTGTTGTG
>CAJFVT010000007.1 GCA_904420525.1 uncultured Clostridia bacterium
GCAAAGGGATGTTGTTATAAATATGGCGATATAAGGATATATCCATTGTCGGCTGCTTGACAATGGATATATTTTCGTATATAATAAGGTCAAGAGGAGGCGGGAGGATATGGGCGAAGTATTGTATCACGGAAGTTCATTTAAAGTCGAAAAGCCTAAAATACTTACAAGCGGATTCTATAAGGATTTTGGATATGGATTTTATTGTACCAATATAGAAAAGCAGGCAAAGCGGTGGGCTATCGTTAAAGGAAAAAGACATGTTGTGAATGTATATTCATACGAGGAGAACAAAGAACTCAATATACTTAATTTTAATGATATGACAGAGGAATGGCTTGATTTTGTTATAAACTGCCGCCGAGGCATAGAACACAGCTACGATATAGTTTCGGGACCAATGGCTGATGATACGATTTGGGATTATATAGAGGACTATATAGAGGGAAAAATAACAAGAGAAGCATTTTGGGTGCTTGTAAAGTTCAAATATCCCACGCATCAGATTGTCTTTGCGACAGAACAAGCGTTGCGGTGCCTTACTTTTGAAAGGAGCTATGAGCTATGAAAAATAAATTTTTCCCGGACGAGGATATTTCAGAGAATGACCTTTATTTTATGTGTTACATGGTCGAACGTGTCGCAAGAGAGCTTCATCAGCGCAATAAGTATGTAGTAAACACTATGGGATATGATAATTTATATGATAGAATAAGTGTTGCAAATGTGCTCCATTGTGAAAATCCGTTAAAAGTAGTTGATGATTGGATAAAGGAATACAAGCTTGAACGAGGAGATTTTGATGTAACCGATGTGGATAGGGAGCTTGCGGAGATAATACCTACTCCAACGCAGATGGGAAAAGTATATACAAGACTGATTCTGCAGACACGAGAGACAGACGAGGATTATGTACAAGGCATGATAAGAGTATACAATAGTCCGATATGTGATAAGATAGATAACTACAACTGCAGCGCATTCTATGAGCCGTCGTATGTAATAGCGAGGGCGTACTTTGAAGGGGATTTTTACTGATATGATGGGGAAATAAAATAATATAAATACATGTGCCTTAAACAGGACATGGTTTATGATATACTTATAAAAAATTGAAAGGACTGATCAAGATGCGAACAAATATTGGTAGGAATAGTGATAGAAAGAATGAAGTGCAAGGAGGAAGAAGATATTGATGCGTTTCTTTCTCCTGTGCGCAGTATAGGCAGAAAGGAATTTATATGATAAAAATAAAAGGAAAATATGCAGAGGCAGACGTCTATGTTAATATGCTTGACAGTGGATCCGAGGGGCTTATAAAAGCGTTGTGCGGCAGTGTTGTCGCGGAGGGCTGCAAAATCAGAATTATGCCTGACGTTCATCCGGGAAAAGGCAGTGTCGTTGGTATGACAATGACACTGAATGGCAAGGCTGTACCGGGATTGATCGGACCGGATATCGGTTGCGGTATGGAGGTCATAAAGATAAAAGCTAAACGGCTTGAATTACAGAAACTTGATAAATTAGTGTGGTCAAAGATACCGTCGGGGATGAACATCCGAACATCGCCGCACAGGTTTGCTGACAAGACAGAACTTGAGAAACTGCGCTGCTTGAAGCATATAAGAGCAGACAAAGCGTTACTGGGGATCGGCACACTTGGAGGAGGCAATCATTTTATCGAATTAGATAAAGCCGATAGCGGATATTATCTTATTATTCATTCAGGAAGCAGACATCTTGGAGTGGAAACGGAAAAATTTTATCATGAGCTGGCGTATAAGTACGTGAGTGATGATGTACCATATGAGTTTGCATATCTTGAAGGGGAACTGTTTGATGATTATTTACACGATATAAAAATAGTTCAGGATTTTGCGCAGATCAACAGAAAAGCGATCGCGGATGAGATCATAAAGGGAATGAAGTTCAATGAAACAGAATCCTTTTCCGTGATACATAATTATATTGATACTGAAAACAAGATACTTCGAAAAGGAGCAATTTCAGCGAAAAAAGGAGAGAAGATGATAATTCCTCTGAATATGCGTGACGGGTGTATTCTCTGCGAAGGTAAGGGGAATCATGAATGGAATTGCTCAGCGCCTCATGGCGCAGGCCGGTCATACAACAGGGCTGATGCTGTGTCTTTATTTACACTGTCGCAGTACAAAAAGGAGATGAAAAATGTCTATTCGACATCAGTAAGCCGTGAGACGCTTGACGAATGCCCAATGGCATACAAGGACTCACAGTCTATAATCAATGCCATAGGACCGACAGCTTCGATAGTTGAACGGCTGATGCCTGTATATAACTATAAGGCATGCAAGAGATGATCGTGTTTTTATAGAATAAGTTTTAAGATGAGTCAAAAAGCACCCACTGTATGTGATATAATAGTCACATACAGTGGGTGTTTATCTATATGCGATTGAAGTGTATTATAACACAGCATTGGATGCGGAGACGAGTGTGTTCCATCAGTTTGATCACGGAATAAAATTTCAGAGATGAGCTGTGAGATAAGGATGGTGCTTTTTTCATGATGACCGTTGTGTGACTTTTTGTATTATGCCGTAGGTCTATGGAGTTTTGATTTATGTGACTGAACTGAAAAAACTTTTTCGGCGGTCAAAGTATGGTTATAGGCCGCTAATTTTATTAATCGAGGATACTGCGGTGTCTATAGGGATCATTCATAAGGAGGTAAAAATAAAATGTGTATCGATATGGGAATTGTTACATTGGATGAATATAAACAAAAAATCAGAGAAATCAAAGAGCTTGCATTAAAAGAACTTGAAGATGATAAAGTTCATGGGATATTCGAGGTGATACTTGAGTTCCGAGATGATATAGATTTGATAAACAATGGTATAGAACATAAAGTGTTCAAGAACTTTCGGAACGTAAAGAAGTATATCATGAATGGAAATTGCTATATTGACGATGTGGACTCCATGATCGACCGCGCCTATTGGGAGGTGACGAATTATAGGCTTTATGAAGGCGAATACAAAGAAGCCGTTATATACACATTTTCATTGAAAGGGGATTTAATGACGTTAAGGTATTTGAATTGGTTTCCATTTGATTATCACATCGGATATACTAATTCTCTGCTTACTGCCCCCGGCAATGTTTTATTGCCGTTTAAAAGGGGTGACATTATAAAAATAAATGCGCAGCCGTTTGCAAAACCTATTTATGCTGTTTATGGGGGCGATATAAAACGGTCTTTTATAGAGAAAAACATAGAATATAAAAGCTATATTCATTATTGTATCTATATTTCAGAGGATAGAAACGGTCTATGGATAGACAAATTAGACAACAAGTTTACAGACTATATACGGTTTGAGAACTCACCGCTTGTTCTGTGTGAGCCTGCGGATGACTGTGATGATAAAAAGCTTATAATTACAAGCGGAATTCTAAAAAAAGAACCGAATATTTGGAATGTATGGTATGAAAAATATCTGAGCGAAAGATATGTTCCCGGTTCAAACCTCGAAAAGTTTATATTTGAGCACTAAAGTAAATGTGAGTGTGGAGGTCTATATGGATAAATTATATCGCGGAGTGTTTTGGATAAAGGATGCTGTTAACCTGGATGCTATAGTAGTTAAAGAAGAATGTGATGATAAAGGTATGTTTCTCGGTGCGATCGATAATAGACGCCTCTCGAAAGCAGGGAATAACTTTAATCATGAAGCAGTTTGGAAGACTTTGAGCAAAAAGATCACCGAAGGAAGACCATATAACTATTATCCCAGAGGAAGGGTCGAGATAAGAAGCGGACGGGCTGTAATATTTGCAAACGCAAATATTGCCTGCAATAGACTGATCAGTTGGTGTGCTGATGAATTCAATCTCACAAAGGAAAATGGGATAAAATCTATCAGTTTAAAAGCAGACGGTTCACTGCATTATTTGTGTTATATGGATAAATGAATTTGTAAATTATCGAGATGTACCGAAAAGCACCCACTGTGTGTGATATGATAAACACAATCAAGGGAATAGAGCCGCAAAACGGATTTGTCTCGGGCCTATGATAGTAATATGCAGTAGGTGTTGATTTTTTTAGATGCCATGAGGAAATTTTCAAGGAGTGAATAAAATGGATAAAATTGAAAAATTTGAAGAAGTTGAAGACACGATGGGGTTTTTCGTATATAATGCTAAGGTAATAATGAGTAAAAGAAGGATCTTGGAGGAGCTTGAAAATGACAGCGGGGACGGGGTGTTTGCAGTCACATTGCATTTTCGGGATAAATATAACCGCAAGCCGTATATTATTTATCCGAGAGGTGGTTTTGAAGCGGTTTTCAAGAATTTCAGCTCAGTAAAAGAGTGCATTGCCGAGATGAACGACCGACTGTACGGCGTAGAATGTAAAGAACCTTTGTATGATCGGATATATTGGGAGATAAAAAAATATAAATTGGAAGGAAGTTTCGTAAATGAAAACGACGATCAAGAAGATGACGATGAGTATGAGGCTCAAGATAAAGGAGAATACAGTGAATGTGCGAGATACACATTTTCGCTGACAATGGATGAATTGCTGACGGTTTTTGTCTTGGATAAAAACGAGTCCGAGGCTTATTCAAACTGGCCAAATAGTCGACAGCTTATATTGCCGTTTGAAAGAGGGGATATAATAAAAGTAAACGCAAAGCCGCTTGAAAGTCCGTTTTATGTTGTTTATGGCGGCGAGCGTCGAAAGGGAGAAGCTGAGAGATGGGAAAAGAAAGGAAGCTTGCATTATGAACATTATTGCTTAGGTTACAGTCCGATAACAAAAGACATTGAGATATCCGAGCTGGATAAATGGAGGACAAACTATTATAGATGGTGCGAGCTTGCTGAAGATTGTACAGATAAGCTGCTCGTTAAGGCAAGCAAGATATTAAAAAAGCATCCTGATGTATGGTATAAATGGTGCAGCAGATATTTTCAAGATAGAAACGATAAGGAGTTTTGTAAATGGATCATACGGCAGGATAACACAATATACAAGCTTTGCCGTGATGCAAGTGTGTTCATTTATACCAAAATCAAAAGGCTGTTCTCTGCTAATATATTATCGCAGGTTAATCTTGGTATAATGGATTGCAATGATATAATGTCTGCCTCTGCCGAACAGATATCTATGCTTGAGATCAACGGAGTTGACGCATTATCGCATTTTGTTAAGGAGTGTGATTATCCGGATGTTAAGGTCAAACTGAAACCGGATCCATACTATGCGGGCTATCATCAGGATCCGGACGAATATAATGAATATTACAGAAAAGATTATGTTACTATTGAACTTATTTATGCTAATGGCTGCTCGCGCTACTTTCTCCTGCCATTCAAGTATGAGGATGATGGTTGGAAAAACAAATGTGTAAAACGTACAAAGTGTGATGACGAGGTACTTATCGAAATAACAAAAGATGACTGTTGAAAACGATAGCCGGTGCTGTATACCGCTAAAATTTTTCCCAAAATAGTTGTACATGGCGAATATATATGTTATAATTATATATAAGCAGGGCAGAGCTTGTTTTCATAAGTCATTGATGTTATGGGATCGCGAAGGAGATGATGGATAATGTATGAGCCTCAGCCGAAAAAGAATCTTATAATGGACATTTTGGATATCCTTAAAAGATATACCGATGAGGATCACAGGCTCAGTCAGAAAGAGATCTGCAGCATATTGAAGAATGAGTATTCGATGAAGGCAGACCGCAAGGCCGTCAAGCGTAATCTCATGAATCTTATAGATCTTGGATATGATATTGAGTACAGTGAATCGATACGCAAGATCATAAATAAAGACGGAGAGGAGGAAGAAAGCTATATATTGTCAGATTTTTATCTGAACCGTGATTTTACGGATGCGGAGCTTCGGCTGCTGATAGACGGACTGCTTTTTTCAAAGCATATTCCATACAGCCAGTGCCGGGAACTTATAGAAAAGATAAAAAATCTGTCAAACATATACTTTAAATCGAGAGTAAAGTATATTACGACATTTCCGGACGATAAGACTGACAACAAGCAGTTGTTTTACAATATCGACATCATTGACGAGGCGATCAGAAAAAAGAAGAAGATCTCGTTCAAGTATCTTGAATACGGAACAGATAAGAAGATGCACATAAAAAAACGCGATGACGGCTCGGAAAGAGTGTATATTATCACACCCTATCAGATGGCTGCAAAGGAAGGCAAATATTATCTTATATGCAACTATGACAAGTATAATGACATTTCAAATTATCGTATCGACAGGATAGCCGATCCGAAGATCTTGGAAGAGCCGGCAAAGCCGTTTGAAAGCCTGACCGGCTCGGACGGCATGCAGTTAGACTTGAATAAATATATGACAGAGCATCTATATATGTACTCGAGCGAAAATGTGAATGTTGTACTTGAAATAAACAAGCCTATGGTGGGTGATGTGATCGATATGTTCGGGAAAACGGTGAGATTTTTTGACGAAACTGAGACCTCGGTCAAGGTGGCGGCATGTGTGAACCGTATGGCTGTGGAGCAGTTTGCAAAAAGCTTTGCTCCGGACGTGGTAGTTACAGAACCGAAAGACTTAGCCGACAAGATAGGCGGAGACCTTGAAAAGTCGGCGGAGATATACAGAAGCAAAGGAGGAGAATGAAAATGGAAGTAAAGTTGACAAAAAATGCGAAGGAATTTTTGGTTTTCAGCTATTTTGGGATAACAGAGGATGAGCTGAAAGGAAAAGATGCGAAAGATAGAATCGCAATGAAGTGCGCGGAAAGAGCGTATAGAGATATGTGCAGAACATTGACATTCAGTGAAAAAATGGATGGAAGAACAAAAGAGGAAAAGAAAAATATAGAGAAAAAAAGAAAAGATTTTCGTGGAGATATATGTAAACTTATAGTTGATAATATGCTGGGAGAGCACAGTGAGAATATAATAGGATTGTTCCGATGTGACAAAAATGACTTTTGTAGCAACCATGAAGAGTTGTGTAAGAAAATTAGAAATGCGGCCAACGAGTATCCCCCAAAAGGAAATCAAAAGTTGTTAAAAAAAAGAAATGAAAATGATTCAATGGCATTTCACTATGGTCAGGCGCAGAAATGGCTCAATATGACGATAAAGTATATGCGCATGTTCGACTGTTTTAGCAAACTTATGAATGATAATGATTTTGAAAACGAATTACATGTGCCGGTGGATGCCTATATAATAACAAAGGCAAAAGAAGAATTTGATATTAATATAACTAATAAGCCATGGAGTAGATGGGAAATAGTTGATTATACTAAGTTCCAAAAAGATTTGAGAAAAAAATTGAGTGATGAATCACCGATAAAATGGGAAGAAAAAGCATGGATTGAAATCGCAAAAGAAGAGCGTGACCAAGAGAATAAAAATGAACATACATATCATAGATAGAGAAGGCGCAGAAGCGCTTGCCTCTGCGGGGTTCGCGCCGAACACAGCGCTTATAAGCATCGGCGATACGGGATCGCCGCTGCTCTTGCTGCGTCATGAGCCTGCATGGATGCTCCGGCTTGTATTTGACGATATATCATCGGATGAGCTCGATGAATATAAGGGGCAAAAATACACCTTATTTGACGAAAGCATGGCACGCAAGACAGCAGAGTTCGTATTTACACATAAGGATGAAGCTGAGACTTTGATCTGTCAATGTGAGTACGGTCAGTCAAGGAGCGCGGCGATAGCCGCGGCTGTGACCGAATATTTTTTCGGGAACGGGATCGAGATCTTTGCCGATGACAGGTATTATCCGAATAAGCTTGTTTTCAGATCAAC
>CAJFVT010000008.1 GCA_904420525.1 uncultured Clostridia bacterium
CAAAAACAGTGTATACCCTGTCCTTTTCCGCAAGCGTACCGTTGTCTGAAAAGCTCAGGTCTTGGAACAGCCCCGAATATCCGTTTTCGTGAAGCGACTCTGCGATCCTGCGGGGATCTGCTGTGTTTTCATTTACAGCCGTGTCAGCTATCATCCTTACGGCGTTATAGCCTTGTACATACCATAGATCAAGCTCTTCGCCGGTCTCCGCGGTGTATTCTTCCACAAATTTTACATATCTGTCCATCTCTTCGCTTGTCTCAATATTGAATATAAATTCATTCGCCATTATAAAGCCGCTCATTGCAGCTGTCAGCTCCGCATCGTTCAGCGTTATATCCGTGTTGTCAAATGCCGTGTCGCCCGCACATACCATGGAGGGAAAACGGCGTTTTATTTGACGCAGCAATTCAAAGCCCTCTTCATTTTCGGCGAATATGACCGCACCTTCAACACCCAGGTTCTCCCAACGACTGTATATGCTTTCAAAGTCGTTCTCAAGCTCCTGTATATTTACACAGTCCGCAATATCGATACCGTCATCAGCATCGTACTGTAAAAAGCCGTTCATTTCGGACTGTTCAAATTCCTTGTCCGCCGTGCATACAGCCCAGCGTTTGGCAGGAGTCTCCGATGCAGCACGGCGCAGGATCTCGCCGACCGTCTGTCCCGAATTGCACATGGAAAATACCGTGCTGTAATGATTGTCATCAAACACACTGTCGTAAAGGAAAAACGGAACGACAAATATTTTCCCCGCACTGTCAAAAACGTGTGCCGCGGTCTTGTTCAGCTCCATATCCACAGCGCCTATGACCGCCGTAACGTTCTCGTCCGCCGCCAGCATGTCTACTATCGCGGCACCCTCCTCATAGCTGCCGTCATAGCTGTAAAATTCATATTCGATATTTAAACCGCGTTCCTCATATTCCGAGCGCGCATCCTCCGCAGCCTTTTCGGTCCCGTCCTTATAGCCGGGGTACAGATCCGCCTCATTGCCTATGACTGCTATAGTAACAGTATCCGTTCCCGATTCTGCGCAGCCCACCAACGAAAGGACCATCGCTGACATCACAGCAGCGGAAACAATTTGTTTAAATTTCATTTCTTCACTCCTTTGGCAGGTGGGCAGCCTTACGGCATATATTCTTCGCAAAGCGGCTCCATGTCCTCAAGACTGTTCCAGAGCATATACACATCAGGGATATTTTCCGTATCTATATCTATATAATTTGTCCCTGTGCTAAGCTCTGTTTCAGTTATATGCACATCATTTAACCTGCCGTCAGCCGTCTCTGACTTTTCTATCAGTGCCGCGCTGCGGTCAGACGGCGAATATATGCTTATTAAGCCATCGCCGAGCCCTGTGATACGCGTATCATTACACACGCTTGAATCAGAGCCGAAAAGTCTGCCGTGTTCATCACCGTGTATGTCATACAGATATTCTTCATCGTCAAATACCGAGCCGGCATTTGTTGCCGTCCATTCCGAGCCGTCTGCCGAATAGACTACCTTACCGCTGTCATTTTTGACGTATACTCCCTCAAGGACTATCGGGGAGAGCTCGGTAAAATACGATGCATTGCTTACTGTATCGAAATAATACCATGCTGCGGTTCCGTCGGGATAGCTGACAAAGACCTCGTCACTGCCGGCTTTCACCGTAACATTGTCTATTGCCGCGGTCTCGTCCACAGCGGTGATGCAGCTGCCGTAAACGCTGATATTGCCGCTGAGGTCGACGCCTCCGTTCTTTACGGCGATGCACCCTATCATATTCGTACTTCCGAGAGATGTCACCGCGCTCCCGCCGCTTGACAGAGCCGAGTTATCCGCAAAAGTCGAATAAATGATCGCGGCATTGCCGCCATCGTTATATACCGCGCCGCCGTTTGAGCTGTTTCCGATAAAAGTGCAGTTGAGCATATCGAGCTTTGCATTGCCGGCGATCCCGACAGCTCCGCCGTAGCCCGATGTGTTGTCTCTGAAGCTGCAATTCTTTAGAGCCATGCTGCCGCCGTCGGAATACACCGCGCCGCCCGAAAGTCCGCTTTCGCAGTATGAAAACATACACTGCTCGGCATATACAGTACCTCCGAGATTTTCTACAGCTCCGCCGAGATCATCGCTGTGACCGGAATGCAGACAGAGTGAGATCAAGCTCAATTCACCGGTCTCTGTCACCTTGAATAATTGATTTTGCTCATAGCCATATACAAAGGCAGCGATCCTGTCTGCCCCTGACAGAGAATATGCTCCGTCAATGAATACCGGACTGTCTATCGTTATGGGGGACTCTACATATAAAATACCTATGTTGTCAGCGAGAGTGACTTTATCACTGCTGCTTCCGTATCTAATTAGATAGTCGACCGCTTCTCTGAGCGATATATCCCCGTCATAAGGATCAGTCACGTCGTATTCCGTGGTCACCTCATATGAGATGTTTTCCTCAATATACAGCGTGCCGAGTTCCAGCTCCGCACTTCCAAAGTACCCCTCAGCCGATGCTATTATGCTGTAAGTTCCCGAAAGCTCCGCTTCCCACGAATCAAAGCTTATTATATCGCTTGTTTCTCCGTATTCGAGCGGCGCTCCGTCCATGCGGTAAAGCTCAATTCTTTCGCCGTCTTTTTCTGCATATACAACAACGTCAAACTGAACCGCTCCGCCATCGTACGTAGAGCTGTTTCGGACTCTGAACGCAAGCGACTCTCCCTCTGCCAAAGCTTTCGCGCCGTTTTCGAGCGGTGTAAGCTCTGTTGTGCTTGTCTCATCCAAAATGACCTCAGCAGCGGTATAATACAGCTCCGATTCATCAGAGTACAGATTCATCACCGGTCCGCCGTCGTACATTATCCGGAGCCGGAACCTTACTCTTTCGCCGCGCGCATATACAGTACAGCTTTCCGGAGGAATATTTGACATAAGCGAAGCATTTCCCGCCGGCTCCTCACCGCCCGTATAAGCCTGCTCCCACGCACTCCAGCTGCCGTCTTTGTAATATGACTGCATAAGCGTGTATTCCGCTCCATCCAGCAGACCGAGCTCGTCAAGCCCCTCATATGTTATGATAGTCTCAGCCGCACCGTTCGTAAACGACCCTATCTCAGCACTCATAACAGCCTGTGATACATCCGTGTCCGCTTCGGCAACAGTTATCTCATATTCGGTCGTATTATTGTAGTAATACGCCTCCTGTATCGTTTTTTTCAGGTTCAGGCTTAACGTCACCGTATATTCTCCGGGCGAAAGTCCTTCAACGGATAATTTTGATGTCTTTGATACATCTGCATTGCCGAACGGAGCTATAGCTCCGGAATACGTGCCGCTCCCGCTCCGCACGGAAACTCCTGAGCTGTCTGTGATCTCTGCGTTATAAGATAATTCACCCTCCCAGTATAAGTCTGCAAGATTTTCTATAACTGGCGTTATGTATATCGTATCGCCCGCGGCAAAGTTATGTGCCTCAAGCTCGGTGTCATACGCGTC
>CAJFVT010000009.1 GCA_904420525.1 uncultured Clostridia bacterium
GAGATAAGAAAGCTCGTACTTGAAGGCGATCTTTACAGGCTGCAGAGTCCGTTTGAGGGCAATTACTGCGCCTGGGAGATAGTATCGCCCGAAAGGGACGAGGTCTTTGTTATGAGCTGCAAGGTGCTGGCGGACACGGCATATTCCGAGCCGTATATAAGGCTTGAAGGGATAGACGAGGATGCTGTGTATACCGACACCATAAGCGGTAAAACGTATTACGGCGATGAGCTGAGCCGCCGCGGATTTATGCCGGAATACGAAGTGAAAGATTTTTCAACAGTAACGCTTCATTTGAAAAAGGATCGATAAAAATTTTTTAAAGATGATAAACAAGAGGAGCCGCAGCAGAATTCATACATATTCTGCTGCGGCTCCTTTATTTGATGCGCTTTTTTTCAGTCACAGCTTTTTTATATTCAGCTGGGGACACTCCTGCGCGTTTTTTGAAAAAATGAGAAAAGTGCTGATACGACTTGAAGCAGCAGGAGTTAAGCACCCATGGTATCGAGTATCCGGTCTCAAGCAGCATTTTAGCCTTTCGGAAGCGCATGTCGTAGAGATCGGCGATAGGAGTTTTTCCATAGAGCTTTTTATACTGTCTCTGAAATGTGCTTACGCTCATATTTGCGCGCCGTGCCATGCTTTCCACGGTCCAGGGCGTAGCGGTGCTGTTCATGACAGTGTTCCGCAGCGACTGGAGATCATCGCCTCTTTTGACCTCATATATTTTTTCGGAAGGATACAGCTCGTCATGTATAAAGGTGAATATCAGCATCAGATAAAGATCTCTGCTCAGCACCCCGAACTCAGATCCGGATATCGAGCGTTCGTTCATCTCGTAAAGCAGCCTTTCAAAATCGCCGGTCCTTTTTATCCTTATCGGTGTCATATACGGGATCCTGAGACTGTCCATAAAGTCTGTATCGGAATCGAATATCCATGCTGTGTGAATAAAGCTTTTTATGCCGTCATATATGAAATACATCGGAGTATCGGGCGGGACTATATATACCGTGCCCGGCTCTGCGATAATATCTTTTCCGTCCGCATCCAAAACATGCGCAGTCTCCTTGAAATATTCCATGTACCATTCATGGCAGCCCTCGGTATAATGGGTATCTGTCTTATGCTCAAGCTTAAGATAAAAATATGCTTTTGTCGATACTTCCATTGAATACTGCCTCCCTTGACTGTTGTTATATATCTATTTTATCACATACTTGTATCCAATTCAATAGATTGATCAAAAATATCATATTATTGATTTAAAAAGTCAGCTTTCTTAGAAGATATTGAACCGTTATTTCATGTATAGTATAATGTAGAAAAATGATAAAGGAGGCAGATCGGAATGATCTTGAAAAGACTATGGGCATGTATTGCGGCAGCTGCGGTAACAGCGGCGGTCATGCCCTGCGCGGTATCGTATGCCGCCGCTCCGGGTGCGGCGTATGAGTACAGCAGTGATGTGCGGGATGATGTTTTTCAGTACCATTTTGCCGGAGGAACAGACGCTTTCATGAGCGGCGTTTCGAGCACCGGACGCGTTTATGACGCATATCTCTGGGTGCCGCAGTCGGTGTCGCCGGGAGAGCTCAAGGGACTTGTAGCGGTGAAAAGCAATCTTATCGAGGTACCGTTCGTTGAATCCTCAAAGCTAAGGACTGCGCTTGAGGATGATGGCTTCGGGATACTCTGGCTCGTGTTCGCAAAGGATGGTATAAATGAAGGCGGATGCAATTACAATAATACCTTCAGCAGCTTCAACACGCGCAGGGACTATAAGGGCGATACCCTCTATACCGATCCCTCGGAATTCACAACCGACGGGAAGGACGCGGCTGATATAATGGATGATATCCTGACCGGCATAGCCGCGGCGTCGGGATATACCGAGATAGAGGATGAAACACCGCTTATAACGATCGGACACAGCGCGGCATCGCCCTTCGGCTACAGGAGCGGGAACTGGGATCCTGACAGGATAATAGCTCAGGTACAGATGAAAAACGGCATGGGCGCGCCGTTTTATCAGTCAAATGAAGGTGTGGTGCCGGGAATACCGTGCCTGCAGTATGCCGCGCAGTATACCGAGCACGCGCTCGGTGCAGATCGTGACCGCTCTGTGCGCGATGCGCGCTGGCACATAGCGAATCAGAGGGCAGAAAATACCGATATGCTCGTTTCGCATATAATAGAATGGGGCAGCGGTCATTATGACTGGTCGGACAATGCCACCGATATGATGATAAGGTATATAGAAAAGGCTATAGAATACAGGCTGCCGGATAACTATGCCGAGACAGGGAAGCTAAACGACCTGACCGGCAGCGGATACCTGATGAAGCCGTTTGAAAAGGACGAAAACGGCAGTGAACGAGCAGCGGGATATTATAAGGAACACGGCTGGCTGTCGGACGGTCAGGCGAACTCATCGGCATCGGAGGCTGACAAGCAGGCTTCGTTCTGGTTCTTTGATGAGGACTTTGCCAAGGAGGTCGCTGAATTTACGGACTATGCTATCCCTGAGTCACCGGATCCGACCGGGACCGGAATTGAGGGAAAGACCTACAGTGATATAGAGCCGTTTATGCTTATGAAGGATCCGTCAAAATCAACTCACGCTGATACACCGTATACCGAGCCGACGGTGATAGCTCCGTTCCTCGAATTCAACAGCGGGATGTCACGCTACGGCAATACCAGATTTGTCGATTATGAAAAGCTCGGCAAACCCGGCGGCAATGCTGAAAACAGTGCCAACCTGCAGGGATATGACACGGTGACCGTCGATACATATTACATGAGTAAAATACCGTCCGCAAAACCGAAAGGCAGTGATGCATTTGCATACGATGGAGTCGGTGACGAGGCTTATGTCCCTGAAAACACAAAGGCGGAGCTTGTGCCGCTCATGGCGCCGTATGAGATAGTGAAGTCGGAGATCGTCCCTATTGGGGAAATGACAAGAGCCGAGGGGAATGACGAGGCCGGAAATGTCGCGTCGGTAACGCGCACCACGCTGAGGTTCCATAACAACCGCGTCTATTACCGCGCCGGCTGCAGCAAGACCAATGAGTACGGCACACAGCTCGACAGCTTTGGTATGATCCTTTCACCGGAGATAAGCGACAACGGAGAGGTCACATCGTCATTCAAGGCTACAGGAGTGCAGATGAATGTGCCGTATACCGGCAAGGGGAGTCAGACCCTTACGCTTGATCCGATAGCGAATGTTAATATAAACGATACGGACGCTGACACGAAGATCGATGTGAGCTGCAAATCATCGGACAGCGATCTTCAGAAATATACGGATGTGTTCGTGGAATACGGTCCGGCGCGCGCTGTCAGGACGGTCGGCAGTGACGGCTCATATTCGTGGCAGATAGAGATACTTAAGGATGAGATACCTGAGGATGCTGAGTTCCCGATAGAGGTGAACGTGGTGGCGTCCAACCTCGGCAAGTGGGAAACGGTTGCGGCGGCATCGGCTGAGCAGAAATTCTATATCACCGATAAAGATACGCTAAGCGGAATTTATCTGGACGGTAAACAGCAGACAAGCTTCGATGCTGCTGTTGACGCTGCGCATGACGGTAACGAGCATACCGTAACAGTGTATTCAAACAGCACGGCGGGAAAACGGCATGATCTCACCGCCTCCGAAAAGGTGACCTTCGAGAACGGAGACTTTGCGGCTGAGGTGAAACAGACATCAAGAAACATGATGTTTCTGAATAAGGATACATCAACCGCGCCGGAGCTGACCTTTGGCAAGCCCTCATTGACCGCGACAGAACGCGGTACGGCGCTTACATTCAACATGGACGGCAAGGGACGCTTCGCGGAGATAAATAAGGGCACGCTTGATCTCTGCAACGGTGTTGTGATAACGGGCGGGACGGCAGCACGCGGCGGCGGTATAGACTGTAAGACAGGCTCGGTTCTCAATATCCGCGGCGGTATCATAACCGGGAATACCGCGTCAGGCGATCTCGGCGGCGGCGGAGTCTCTGTGGTTGGCAACGGAACAGCCAATATGTACGGCGGCATCATAACCGGGAATACTTCCGAAAAAGCGCTCGGCGGCGGTTTGAGCGTGATGGAGAACGGCTCGTTCAATATGAGCGGCGGTAGCATAAGCGGTAATACCGGGTATGACGTATACGTGAATAACAATAATATGACGATAAGCGGCGGTGCGGAGATCGGCAGCCTGTATCTTGCAGAGGGAAGTACGATGACCGTAAACGGCGCGTTTACCTCGGACGGATCGCATGCACAGATAACACCGGGCGTGTATGCGGAGGGTACGGAGCTTGTACGGTACGCTGAGGGGCTCGCACCATCGGCCGCGGATTTCACAGTCGCCGCAGCTTCGGACGGCACACCATGGTATTTGTATGCGGACGGTCAGAGCCTTAGGCTCACAAAGAATGCGCCATATGCGATAACAGCAATGAACGGGATAGCCGTAAAGAGTGAGGCATACGCGGGTGAAGCGGTCACGCTTACAGTCCCGGAGGGATATGTTGAAAATTCGCTCGTGGTTTCGGGTATAAAGCCGTCTGATTTTACGGAGATCTCAGACAGGCAGTACAGCTTTGATATGCCGGAAAACTCCGTTACTGTTTCGTGTCTTGTAAACACCGACAGCCGGAAGGTGATCGTCGTAGGCGAGCATGATACGTACTTTGTAAGAAATGATAATGATATGAATGTCAAATTCGATGTGCCGTCTCCAGGGAACGGTTATATATATTCAAATGTTGATGTATATATTCCCGTGCGCCAGGGAGGAGGACAGGACAGCAATATGTCGGCGGTGATGAATGATACTTCGTTCAATATTTCAGGTGGAAATATAAGCGGCAGCGGCAATGTAAATATCGGTAATAATGTTATGACTGTCACTAATACCGGTACAGCCGGAGTGGATTATTACAGCTATATAGGCGGGTGGAACAATACAAATTACGACTATCCGCGTACGGCTGAGGATCTTTCAACATTAACGCTCACCAAGGCTGTCAGCGCAGAGGCTGAAAGGCTTACAGCCGAGGGAGTTGAAAACGCTGAGGTGAACAGTGACGCGGTCGGATTTTATATTGAGAACATGGCGATACCGTCATGGAATCCGTCGCTTAAATGGCAGCTTATGTTCGATGACGGCGTGAAAGCGGAAAAGAATGTGGATATCCCTATGCTCTCCGGTGAGGGAAACATATCGTTCGGAATAGTTCTTTCGGGGACGATTGATAATTATACGACATCGGATATAGAGAGCGTGTATGTTGTTGAATGAGAAAGGAGCGTTATTGTAAATGAAAAAGGAATATAAAGCGCCGGAGCTTGGCATAGCCAGGTTTTCGGATAATGTAAGCACAGCGGTGAGCGGGACGAACGGGATAGATATAACGGAAGAAGCGCTGAGACAGAAGAATATAGAGAAAACAGAACGTGCGGTGCTAAGCGCGTTTAAAATAGTGTATTAGGATCCTGTATATGAAGCTGAAAATATTTTCATTGTGGGCTGTAGATGAGCTTTGCGATATAACGCTTTTGAAGAGGCAGCTCCGTGATATATGCTCGCTCGGCTTTGACGGCGTGGTAACGGATTTTATATAGCCGAGCCATGTGTGCCGGGATGTGATATGATATACAGCGGATATCCGTTCACAGCCGAGCCGGTGATATTTGAAAAGATACTGAAGGGACGCATCAATGGAAGGCTCCGCATAGACTGCTCACATATTGCCGCTGCTCAGGTGTTTGCGGACGGCAAAGAATGCGGCTGGGTATACAGAGGCTGTGACACGGTCCCGGTCAGCTGTGAAGATGACGAGATTGAGCTGAAATGCATAGTGTATCAGTCCGCGTATAATATCCTCGGTCCGCACAGGTATATTACCGGTGATACCGGAGCTGTTTCGCCTATGCAGTATGAGGGGAAAAAGAATTTTGCGGATGCTCCGTTTCTGCCGGACGATACGAAGGTCCGGATGATGAGGCTCGTCAGATGGAGTATGGCTGACACTGCAGAGCTTATAGACGGTCTGGATGTATGACCATAGCTGCGGATAAAAAAAGAATAGCGGCGCGGAGGCTGCCCTGAGAGAAATGGCGGTAATCCGCGCCGTATTTTTATCTAAAATTTTTTTAAAATTATACTTACATGGATTTTTAGCCGGTTTAAGAAAAATTACGCTGGCAGATATACATACTCACATTTAACGGATATTTTCCGCATAGGTGTGGATATTTTCGAATATGCTATCTGTTTTACTCACGGCTGCAATTGCCGGAAGCGCGGCGACAGCGTTCGCGTGGCAGCCTCAGGGGATCGGCACATGGGAGGAAGCGTCCAGAGACGGAGTTACGGCACGTTTCTTTGTGGGAAGCGATGTGCATATAGGACGTGACGAAAATGCGTCAGACAAGCTCAGCAACGCTCTGGAAGTATTCAATACAGTTGATCCTGACGCGGATGCGGTGCTGCTTGTGGGAGATGTGACGAATAACGGCGGCAGCGGCGAATACGACACGCTTATGGACATAATAAACAGATCCCATTTTGCAAATACCGGGGATGATACTAAAACGATCCTGGCTATGGGAAACCATGAATTCAATAATGCTGATGGCGCGATCGAAAGATTTGAGTCAAAAACAGGACAGGACAACACTGGAGCATATTATTTTTACAAAAACGGCGATCCGGAGCAGGGGCTTGCGGCGACAGTGATAAAGCTCGGAGCTTCCAATTACGGAGGTGATTACACAGGCTGCTACGACCTCCTTAAGGAGGAGCTTGAAAAAGCCAATGCGGAAAATCCGGAAGCGCTTGTCATAGTTATGGGACATCACGGGATAAAGGATACGGCGTATGTAACAAACGAGTGGTACGGGAACTACGGCAGCGGCACGGATAAGGATATGACTGCGCTGATGGAGCAGTATCCTCAGGTCATACATATCTCCGGTCATTCGCATGCAACGCTGGAGGATGCTCGACACGAAAAATAACGATCCTTTGGGCAGCACTCAGGTAGCGGGATTCTGTTTGGAGCAGAGGACCGGAACGAACAGGCTGGAGGCCTGGGTTCATGTAGGCGGAGACTATAAAAAAGCGGGTACCGAAGTTAAGAAGGATGAGTGGAATCATGTGATGTTCACATATGACGCTGTAATGGGTTATCTGCCCGGAACAGAGGAGACTATAGCTGAGGATATCGATGATGTTCTTAAGCTCAGTGTGAGGACTGCTGCGGATAAGACAGGAAGCGTATCCGTAAAGCTCAACAGCATAGAGTTCAACAGCGGTGTGACAGGAGAGATAAGCAGCAGTGCGGATCTGGTAACGACATTTGTGTCAAATATGTATGATGTGAATAGTGACGGAAAGCTCGATCTTGACGATGTGGCGGCTGTTCAGGCGCTGTACAGAGCTGAGAGCGGCGAGGAGCAGTGGAACGCTGCGGCGGATATAACCGCGTCAGAAAACAGTATAGAGCTTAAGGATGGTCAGACGTCCTTTTCATTTGAGATCGGTATAGAGGAAGAAAAACCCTTCGCGGGAGCGGAGTTCGGGATAACTCTCCCCGACGGAGTTGCGCTGGTCTCTGTGGATTATCTCGATGATACGATAAAGAATGCGTCACATACGCCTGTAGTAGTTAAGAACGTTTGGATTTTATGTGACGGAAAACTTATTCAGCGGCGCGTATAACGCCGCGAGGCTGACATTTGAATATGAAAAGGATGAGGCTGCTGAAATAAAGCTTGACAGCTCCGGAGTCATTTTCATAGACAGCGAAGGAAAGACCGAGAGCGACAAAGGCTCGGAGCCGTTCACAGTGGAAATACTCCGTGCCGGTACATGGACCTGATGATATCATAACAAGAGAACAGCTCGCTGCAGTGCTGCAAAGGTATGCGAATATCAAAGGCATAGAAACTGAGGCAGGCGGCGATATTGAGCAGTTTGCAGACCGCGCGGATATTTCTGCATGGGCAGAGGAAAGCATGCGGTGGGCTGTGGGATCAGGTATAATAACGGGACGCGGAAGCACAGTCGATCCGTCCGGCAATGCCACGCGCGCGGAGACCGCTGCCATGATCCAAAGACTGACAGAAATTAGTTGATACAGTAACGGTCTATAGTTGTGTTGCACCGTACGAGATCGGTACGTGCGGTGCAACGGGAGGTGGAGGGCTACTGCCCTCCGTTTACTCTATTTAAATCAAATTTAGCTGCTTTAATTGCCGGTTTCATTGTATCCGACCATATGAATACTTTAGCCAGAAAAGCGTTTTCGGATTTATCAATTTCAATGCTTGTAACATCTGATGTATCCAGATTCTCTTTATTTACTGAGATCAATATTCCGCTTTCATCATATATTGCTGTATAAACAAAGCAATCATCAGGCTTTTTATCAATATCTATCTCAAAAATATATGAGTTTTCTGTTTCCGCCATTGTTATTCCCTGGAATTCCGGAATATCTGTTTCTGTCGGTTCATCCGTTGGCTCGACTGTCGTTTCTGCGGTTGGTCCAGGTGTATCCGTTGGGACTATGGTTACTTCACTTTGTCTTTCTATTAACATAGAATATATTTTATAAGTTTGCTCATCTTCCGCTGTTACTCTGATATAAATGAGTTTCTCCTCTCCGGCTGTCAAACTTACTATGTGGCTGTCAAGTGAGTTTATGTCTTTCTCTGCTTCCTCCTCACTTAAATATATTTCCCATGATGCACCTCCGCTCACTGTTAAATCGATTTCTACGCTTTGCTCTGAAGCAGCTATTACAGCGTTATTTATATATAAATTATTTTGGTCTATACTCGCGCCTTCGGGATAATTTATCGCTGTAATGTCACATTCAGATGAGATGTCATCATTAATATAGTATATTTTTGTGACAACATCGCTATACTCATCCATATCACTTTCCTTAGCTACAGCTTTTATAGTAAGCCCGTCAGTTCCAACAGTATCTTCGTTGATAACTATCGGCTCTGTATAAATCATACCGTTGATCTCGGATGGGTTGCTCCCATCCGTTGTATATTTAATAATTTCTCCTTTTGCGCTTAATGATAGCGTTGTCCCGCTCTTAACAAAGCCGGCATCTATAGAAAATATCGGCACGGATGACTTACTTTGACGGTAAACAGACATCGAGTATATTTTTTGTGACTGTTCGTCCTCGGCTGTTACTTTTATGAACAGCACACTGATTTCTCCGGAGGCTAATGACGCTGTTTTATCCTCAATAGAATTTATTCCGTATATGGCATCGTTTTTTGTCAAAAACAAATCCCATGTTGCGCCGGAACTTACCTCTAAATCGACTGTCACGCTTTCATACATATTCATTAGCGAAGCACAGGTTATGGATAATGAGTCTTGATCTATATCTGCGCTGAGCGGATAAGATACTTTTACTATTTTACACTCAGATGAGAGGTCATCCGTAGTGGTCCCCAGAAAAGGTTCCGATTTCAAAAGCTTGTTGTCTTCAAACACGCAAACAATTCTGAACATAAACTCTGTATTTGGCAGAAGCCCTGATACTCGGATTATATCGTCACTTTCCACAACACTTTCTATAACGCTTTCCACATTCCCATATCTATATGCATCATACGTCCAATTTTTACCTCCATCCACTGAAATTTCCACATAAGTATCAATCGCTCCGTCTGGCTGATAAAAACGAATCTCAGCCCCTGTGGCATATATATTGTTTATATTGATAAGACGGGGGTTTTCGGCCTTAGAATAAGTGAACTCACTGATTTCGCTTGGAATAGCATTGGGAGCTTTTGCGAAAGCTTTGATCGTTGTATCCGCTTCTATAGATATATCCTTGTCGAAAATCTCGCTGTTCTCCGTTGGTTCGGAGCCGTCTGTTGTATAATATATAACACTGTTGTCAGTTTCAGAGGATAGGGTCACTGTTATAGACGAATCCATTACATATGTACCGGAACATTTATTTGACGAAACCTCATCTGTTTTCCATATCGCGCTTACGGTGGAATTTTTATCTATTGAAATAGTGTCATTGAGTGAATATATATCACCGTCGTATTCCCAGCCTATAAAGGTACATCCGTTTCTTTCCGCGCTTTCCGTGAACGTAAAGCTTTCGGTACTTTCTGTTCCGTATGAATTATAGTATTGCGTTATTTTCGCATACGTATTTTCCATGTTGCCTCCGGCTGTGTCGTATGTTATCGTAAGCGGTCTTGTGTATACAGCATAATATACGTCACCCTGAGCAATATTAATATTTTCTCCGGAAGCAATGTCACCAGCCTGAGCTAATGTGTCGCAGCGCCATTTGTCAATTGTCCATGATCCATAGCTGTTTATTAAAGGCGCGTTTATTGTTCCTTCCGTTTCATTATTATAAATATCCGCTGTCAATATTTCCTGCAATGTGTTTTCTCCCGAATAAAAGCTTGCACTAATATCTTTTTTGTATATTGCATATAAAGTCACATCTTCATTTGCAATATAGCTTTCCAGTGCTGTTTTAGCATTCGGGTCCGTATTCCAACCAATAAATGTCCATCCTGTTTTGGATGCTGTTGGTGTAAGATCCACCAAATTATCCGCGTTCATAGTTTTTGTTGTTGCTGTAGCAGTTTCGCCGCCGTTAGTTATATAATCATAAGTTACGGTAATATACTTTTCAAATATAGCGTATAAGGTGATGTCACGATTAACAATGTAGCTTTCCAGTGCTGTTTCAGCATTCGGATCTGTATTCCAGCCAATAAATGTCCATCCGGTTTTAGATGCCGTTGGTGTAAGATCCGCCGCTTCACCTTTGGCAATCTTATTTTTGGTTGCTGTAGAACTTTCTCCACCGTTTGTTTCATAATCATATGTAACAGCAACAAATAAGAAATATTTAAATGCTGCGCTTGTTAAATTAGTATTTCCGTCTGCAATATATACTTGACTAAATTCTTCGGCTGTTCCCGAATAAGTTACGGTGTTTAATTCGGTGCCACTAAATGCATAACGGCCGATAGATATAACGCTGTTTGGTATAGTGATACTTGTTAAGTCTGAACACCAATAAAATGCATAATCGCCAATAGATGTAACGCCGTCAGGTATGGTGATGCTTGTCAGATCTGTACAATCTCTAAATGCATAACGGCCGATCGATGTAACACTATTTCCTATTGTAACGCTCGTTAAATCATAGCAATCTTCAAACGCAGAAGTGCCGATTGATGTAATGCCGTCCTCAATCACAACGTTTGTAATGCGGTAGCCATGCCATGGTGACAATGATGAATAATTTGTCATTTTGCCTGTGCCGCTTATTGTAAGAGTTCCGGTATTATCAAAGAACCATAACGCATTATCTCCGCAGCTGCCATACGATATGAATGTTCTATCGGAACAGTAGTGTACGGCATCCTCAAAACATTTGTTATTGCTGCCTATACTAATACGTATAAAATCTGCGAAAGTACCACTATAATATACATTCGTTAAGCTTGTGCAAGAATCGAAGGCATAATCGCTGATTGACGTAATGCCGTCCGGTATCGCAATATTTGTAAGATTTATGCAATTTCTAAAAGCATAACTGCCGATCGATGTAATACTGTCTTCAATCATAACGCTTGTAATGCTTGAACGATAACCATACCACGGTGCCAAGTACGATGATGAATAATCCGGCATGTCTCCATTGCCGCTTATTGTTAATTCGCCATATTCACCGATTCCCCATATCAAATCATCTCCTCTGATGTCCCAATATACAAATGTTTTGTCGGAACAATGAAGTGTAGCTTGCTCAAAAGGAGTATTATTGCTGTCTATGCTGATACTTATAAAATTTGCCCAAGTACCGGCATAATATACATCTGTCAGACTCGTGCAATCTTCAAACGCAGAAGTGCCGATCGATGCAACACCGCCGGGTATAGTAATACTTGTTAAGTTTGTGCAATCTTCAAATACATAATTGCTGATCGATGTAATATTGTTGGGCATAGTAACGCTTGTTAAACTTGTGCAGTCCCTAAATGCAGAACTACCAATCGATGTAACGTTGTCGGGCATAGTAGCGCTTGTTAAGCTTGTGCAGCCCCTAAATGCAAAACTACCAATCGATGTAACACTGTCGGGCATAGTAACGCTTGTTAAACTTGTGCAGTCCCTAAATGCAGAACTATCAATTGATGTAACACCATTAGGTATAGTAATGCTTGTTAAGCTTGTGCAATTGTAAAACGCAGAAGTGCCGATCGATGTAACGCCATTGGGTATAGTAATGCTTGTTAAGCTTGTGCAATTGTAAAACATATCAGAGCCGATCGATGTAACACCGCCGGGTATAGTAATGCTTGTTAAACTTGAGCAGTCGCGAAATGTAGAATTGCCGATAGACGCAACACCGTTGGGTATAGTAATGCTTGTTAATTTTGTGCAGCCACTAAATACAGAATTGCCAACAGACGTAACACCATCGGGTATAGTAATGCTTGTTAAGCTTGTGCAATCACTAAATGCAGAAGTGCCAATCGATGTGACGCTGTCAGGTATCGTTATGTCTGTAAGGGTATTGCATCCCCTAAACGCATATGCAGGGATCTGTGTAACAGTTTCAGGGATTTCAATATATGTAATACGTTCACCGTTGAGGTAAAGTTCGTGTGCATAACACATAGGGTTTGATAACTCACTTCCAAAATCTATATTCAGATATGACTCCATGTCTGATATATATACGTTTTGTAAGCTTGTGCAACCAATAAATGCAGAAGTGCCGATCGCTGTTATGCTGCTGCCTAATGAAACATTTATTAAATTTGTATAATTATTAAAGGCATTTTGGCTGACACTTGTAACGCCGTCTTCAATTACAACGTTCGTAATACTTGAACGATAACTATACCACGGAGCCGATGACGATACGTAATAATTTGTCATATCTCCAACGCCGCTTATTGTCAATTTACCATCTTCACCAAGTCTCCATATCAAATCATTTCCGCAACTGCCCCAGTAGACATAAGGTTCATCGGAACAGTGAAGTGTAGCTTTATAAAGATATGTGTTGTCGGGTCCTATTTTGATATTTATAAAATCTGACCAAGTACCAATATAATGCACGTCTGTTAAACTTGTGCAATCATAAAACACAAATCCCCCGATAGAGCTAACACTGTTTGGAATGGTAATACTTGTTAAGCTTACACATCCGTAAAACACAGAACCACCAATAGAAGTAACGCTATCGGGAATTGCAATGTTTGTCAAGCTTGTACAATTATAAAACGCATAACTACGTATGGCCGTAACAGTATCTGGTATACTGATATTCGTTGCCAATTCATCATTTATATATAAATTTTTTGCATAACATAATGGATTTGAAGAAGAATTTCCGAATGAAATATTGCACCAAGCTGCCAAATCATTTATATATATCCCTGTCAAGCTGGAGCAATTATCGAAAGCATAATCACCAATAGATGCAACACCATTGCTGATTGTAACATTCATTAAGCCTGTGCAATCCGCAAACGCATAACTGCCTATGCTTGTGACGCTCTCAGGAACTTCTATATTTGTCAAGTATATACAGAATTCAAATGCATGACTGCCAATCGATATCACACTGTCAGGTATCGTAATACTTGTTAAGCTTGTGCAATCATAAAATGCATGATTGCCAATAGATGTAACTCCATTGCCAATTATAACGCTTGTTAAACTTTTGCAGCCTCTGAACGCATAATCAGCAATAGAAGTAACTCCAGAGGGTATTGTTATATCTGTTGCCAATTCATTGTTTATATATAAATTGTCTGCATAACATAACGGTGAATCATAATATCCAGAGTCATATGAGATCCCACACCATGCCGCTAAATCATTTATATATACATTCCTTAAGTCGGTGCAGCCGTAAAATGCAGAATGACCGATATATGTGATGCTGCTTGGTATTGTGACACTTTTCATGTTTTCACAATAATAAAATGCATACTCACCAATAGATGTAACACCATCTTCAATTATAACGGATTTAATATAGCTACGATTACTATACCATGGTGCATATTGATGATAATAATAATTCCCCATATCACCCGTGCCGCTGATTGTAAGAACGCCATCATCATCCAGCGTCCATATGAGATTATCTCCGCACTCGCCGCTTTCTGTTATCTCCGCCATTGCAATACATGGCACAAATACTGTAAACATTACCAACGCCATAAACAGGCTTAAAAATTTTCTCCTCATTGTACAAATCCTCCCAATGAAATTTATTTTTATTAAAAATCCTTTGATATACGTTTAAACCTAATCCCCTCAAAAACTGCGGCGGAATTGTTTCGTTCAATTTGAACCGCTTCAGTTCTTGAACCGTTTGATGCCGTAATATTCTCCTGAGTATTTCTCCTGTCAATTATTTCTTTAAGTTTCAGCAACGCTTTCTTTTTATTCGCGTATTGACTTCATTCATCCGTGCATACAGTAGAATTGCATGTCGATTCATATATTGTTCTTACTCCGGTTTTAACCTTATTCGTATTCTGCCCGTCATTACCGCCGCTGTGAAGTCTTTCAAACATCACCTTGTTTTCGGTGAACTCAATGTCGGAAGATGAAAATATATTTGGTTTGTTCATTTTACATAATAATATTATAGCATATTTAATGTTTTTTTGTCAACAACCGTGGTGTTTTTTTACAACATTTTAATGTGGTGTTTTTTTACAACATTTTAATCACAAATTTTTATGTTTCATTATCACAAATTTTTATGTTTCATTTTCATTACAAGTGGCAAACTCGGGGAGCATTTTATATCAAATTTCGGAGTATTTTATTTTATGAAACATTGTCTTACATCATTGCCTTTTATACAGCTCATTAGCAGACTACAACGAACGAGAATTGACATATTTCCGCAAATGTGCTATAATAAATAATAAGAAATGGCGGTGTGGAATATGGATTTTATGACGTCAAAAGAAGCGGCGAAAATTTGGAAGCTTACGCCGAGACGCGTATCACAAATGTGCCGGATGGGATATATAGAAGGTGTGCAGAAGGTTGGCACGGCGTGGATTATGCCGAAAGATACAAAAAAGCCCTATGACAGGCGGGTATCCTC
>CAJFVT010000010.1 GCA_904420525.1 uncultured Clostridia bacterium
ATGCTGCAGCCTATGTCTGCCCCGGAAAGCGCAGGCGCATCATTTACGCCGTCGCCTGTCATTGCAGTGACCTCACCGTTGGCGCGCAGTGCCCGGACGATACGGGATTTATGCTCCGGCGTAACACGCGCGAAAACACTGCAGTTCTTTACTGCTTCACGAAGCTCCTCATCACTCATAGAGTCCAGCTCCGACCCGGTAACGGCTTTGCCGTCCTTGTCGGTTATACCTGTCATAGCGGCTATTGCAAGAGCCGTTTCCGCATGGTCGCCTGTTATCATGATCGTACGTATACCGGCGGTACGGCAGGTCCTGACGGCCTCTGCGGCCTCAGGGCGCGGAGGATCCGCGATACCGGCCATTCCCGCATATATGAGGTCAACTTCCTTTATATCGCTGCTGTGGCTGTCGTCACGGAATGCGCATGCGATAACGCGGAGAGCATTTTCAGCCATATCGGAGTTATCCTTGATGATCTTTTCACGCAGCTGCTTTGTGAGTGGGACGGCTTTTGTGCCGGTCCAGTATCTGCCGCAGAGAGGAAGCACATATTCGGGCGCACCCTTGACTATAGTTCTTACGCCATCTCCAGTTTTGCACAGTACAGACATACGCTTGCGGACAGAGTCAAAGGGAGTGCTGGCGAGCTGCGGATAAAGAGAGCAGAAGGCGTCGGCATGGATGCCGCGCTTTTCGGCTGCCTCGGTCACAGCTCTGTCGGTTGGATTCATATATTCTCCTTTTTCTGAGCAGAGGGAGCACAGCTCCAAGAGCAGCCGGTCGTCGCGCGCTCTTATATCGTGAACACTCATTTTGTTCTGTGTCAGAGTGCCGGTCTTGTCTGTGCATATAACCGTTGCGCAGCCCAGAGTTTCCACGGACGGAAGGTTTCGTACTATAGCATTGCGAGATGACATCTTTACGACACCCAGCGCGAGAACTATGGTCACTATCGCCGGAAGCCCCTCGGGTATAGCCGCCACTGCAAGTGATACCGAGGTCATAAACATCTCAAACGGCGGTATATGCTTGAACATGCCTATGATAAAAATAACGGCGCATATGAGCAGCGCTGTAAAGCCAAGAGCCTTTCCTGTATCGGCAAGCCGTTTCTGGAGAGGAGTCTGCGCAGGCTCGCTGTCAAGGAGCATCGAGGCGATCTTTCCGACCTCTGTGTCCATACCTGTTTTTATAACGAGCGCGTATGCGCTGCCGGTCAGGATATGCGTGGAAGCATGAACGATATTTTTCATATCGCCTATGGCTGTAAGCTCGTCGAGAAGAATATCCGCATCCTTCGTTACAGGATGCGCTTCGCCTGTAAGCGGTGATTCGTCAACGGTCAGTCCCTCACATGATATAAGACGGCAGTCAGCGCAGACCATATCCCCTGCGCGCAGACGTATAACATCTCCGGGAACTATCTCCTCGGAGTCGGTCTTGAATTCGCGTCCTCCGCGTATAACGAGCGCGTGCGGCGAGGAGAGCCGCTTGAGTGCTTCAAGCGAATGCTCCGCGCGCAGCTCCTGTATAACTCCCAAAAGCGCGTTGAGCGTAACTATAGCAAGGATTATAACGGATTCCGTTATATCCGAGCTGCCCTCCATAAGTGAGGTTATGTATGAAACAGCCGCGGCTGCGAGCAGGATCATGATCATAAAATCATTGAATTGTTCGAGGAAGCGCCGGATAAACGGCTTCTTCTTCTTTTCATCTATCCTGTTCCGGCCGTACCTCAGGAGCCGCGCCCCGGCCTCACGGTCATCAAGTCCGTTTTTTTGATCGGTTTTCAGCTGCTTCGCTGCCGCAGCTGCCGATATTTCGTGAAATTCCATGTGTCCACCTCCGCTGACCCGGCGCAAGAGTGCAGCCGGGTCGAAATATTGTACATCTCATGTTAGATAAATATGTGCAAAACGCTGAAATTATCACAATTGTGTGAATTTCAGAAAAAAGGTTTTGTGTCCCATTGGATTTTATGGTATAATAAACACAGCTAATGAAACAAAGCCGTTTGAACGGCTTTGTCGAAGATGTGTTTATTGTACCGGTGTGAAGTGGCGCATCCAAAGCGCCGCACTTATGGTATAATAAATATAAGAGCATAAATATCGAAAAAAGGAGGGACGTACAATGGCAAGAACAGCACGAGAGGTGAGCAGTACAGGCTTGTACGCGATAACAGTAAGAACTAATGAAGCAGTGTTCGAGGATGAGGAGATACGGGAATATTTCAGTGAATGCTGCGAAAGATTTATAGGCGAAGGTGTCAAAGGTCTGCGTTTTCTTTCTGACAAAGCAGAGATGCTAATATATGAAACGGAACGGGGCATATCAGGTGACATGAAATCTGTTATGACTTCATTTTCACGCAGCTGTAACCGCCTTTTGCAGACGACAGGAAAGGTGTTTGCGGACAGGTTTAAAAGCGTGCCGGTAGAAGACGCAGAGCTGGAAGAGGAATGTGAAGCGTATCTGGAGGGCAGGGGAGAGGTGCCGCGTCCGTTCGTATCAGCAAGAACGGCTGCAGCAAAAAAAGCAAAGCCCCAAAATGCTTCGCCTGTGAAAAAGACTGCGGTAAAAAAAGAGACCGCACCGTCAAAGAAAGAAGAAACACCGGAAAAGCCGGCAGCAGAGGAAAAACCGGTGACACAAAAGCAGCCTGAGGTCAAGAAAAAGAGAAACGACATGCCGACATGGCTGCTGTGATCAGCTCTTGGATACGCAAGAGGGACGCATATTCAAATTGGGAGCAATCTCTCGAATAGCGGTACAAAGATCTAATAGCGGATATACCGCCTTAAACACGGCGGTATATCTGACGCTTTGCCGCATTGGCCATTATTGGATAATTTCAGGTTAGAACATCATACCACATTATACAGCCGGTATAATATCACAGCCGCTTCTCCGCGGGTCATTGGCTTGTCGGAGATATTTGAAGCCTCCGCTTCCGTTATGATCTCGTGGTTCAGTGCATATTCGATATCCTCATATGCCCAGTCCGG
>CAJFVT010000011.1 GCA_904420525.1 uncultured Clostridia bacterium
CTTCCAGTGATGCCGCGCCTGCAAAAAACAGGCATTTTGGTTCTGCGCTAACAGATACTCTTTTATTTATTTTATCTCATTTTTACTTATTTGTCAAGCTTTTTGTGCATTTATTTTAAATCCGTATTTTTTAACACTTTTTTTTTGTAAAGAATATAAAATTTATCAAAAACAGGTTTAAATTTTTGCCAAATAGGTATATAATATAGGTAAGGATCAATATAACTTCTGTGTTCCCGAAAGGATCAACTTATATGAAAAATTTTACAATGAACGATTTAAAGGATAAAGCACACATACATTTCATCGGCATAGGCGGCATAAGCATGAGCGGTCTGGCGCATATCGCAATAAGCCGCGGCTATACCGTTACAGGCAGCGACCGTACAAAGTCCGCCATAACTGACAGGCTCGAAAAGGAAGGCGCTGTCGTGTACGAGGGGCATGACGCGAAGAATATAGCCGGCGCGGATCTTGTCGTACACACAGCGGCGGTGAAGGGAGACAACCCTGAGATGGCCGCCGCCAAGGAACAGGGCATACGCCTTATCGACCGCGCCGAATTTCTCGGAGCGATCATGCAGAAATACCATCATGCCGTTGGCGTAGCCGGGACTCACGGCAAGACCACAACGACCTCGATGCTCGCGCACGCTCTCGTGTATGCGGGTACGGATCCGACAATATCCGTAGGCGGCGAGCTCGATCTTATAGGCGGCAACATACGCTGCGGAAGCTCGGATTACTTTGTTACGGAGGCGTGCGAATATACTAACAGCTTTCTGAAATTCTTCCCGACAGTCGCGCTGATAACAAATATCGAGGAGGATCATCTCGACTTTTTCACCGGCATAGAAATGATACGCGATTCATTCAGAAAGTTTGCCGAGCTGACGCGCGGCATAGGAAAGGTCGTTGTATGGGGCGAGGACGAGAACATAAAGCTGGCGCTTGAGGGCTCAGACCTTGACATAACCACCTACGGCATGTCGGACACAAACGACTATTACGCAAAAAACGTTGCCTATCACGCGGGCTATCCCTCTTTTGACGTATACCGCGGCGATACAAGGCTCTGCTCGGTGTCGCTGAACGTTCCGGGAGACCACAATATACTGAACACTCTCGCGACCATAGCGGTATGCGGGATACTCGGAGTAGACGCCGCGACCGCGGCAAAGGGAATAGAAACATTCAAGGGCACACACCGCCGCTTCGAAAAAAAGGGCTTTGTAAACGGCGCCGTTGTCCTCGATGATTACGCGCATCATCCGACTGAGATAAAGGCTACGCTCAAGGCTGCAAAGGCGTTCCCGCACAGGCGTATCATCTGTATATTCCAGCCTCACACCTATTCGCGCACACGCACGCTGTGGAACGAATTCCTGACCGCGTTTGACGATACAGATGAGCTTATAGTCACACACATATACGCGGCGCGGGAAAAGGACGACGGAGTGACCTCCGCGGCAAAGCTTGCCGATGCTATAGCCGGGCGCGGCATAAACGCAAAATATATCGAGGACTTTTCTGATATAGAAGAATATATAAAAAAGACCGCCGCCGAGGGTGATATAGTTTTCACCATGGGCGCCGGAGATGTGACTAATATATTGAATTGAAAAAAAGGGGGGCTGTTTTACAGTCCCCTTTTCTTGCCCTGCCGCATATCCTTGTCCCAGAGGGACTCAGCCTCATAATCGTTATTGGGATTTATCTCAGGCTCCTCAGGCTCGGTCTCCGCGCCCCTGCCCTTGCTGATGCTTTCCCACAGCGCTCCGCTTTCATATTTCTCAGAATCATTATGTCCGGTGTCCTCGACAGCTTCATCGAAATCAAGGACACGCTCCGGTACCGCTGTCTTGTCCTTGCCCTGATAAAAATCATGCTCCCAGAGCGAATCGGAGCCATACCGGATATTCTCCGATACAGCCTCGGCCGCCTCCTTCTCCTCCTCTGAATACAGCTCTCCCAGACGCTCCGGTCTGTTCTGCGCATCGCGTCCCTGATACAGCGACTCGTCCCAAAGCCCGCCGTCCTCCGGCTCAGGCGGCAGCTCACGCTCCTCATCGTCAAATTCCGTTATCGGCTTTCCGTCAGCGGTCCTGCCCTTGTATATCTCCGGATTCCACAGCGATCCCGCTCCGTAAGCCTCATTATCATTGTTTTTACCGCTGTCCGGCATGAAATCATTTTCATCTGTATCGGGACCCTCCGCGCTATAATCGACACGCACGATCTCCTCGCCTCTGCCCTTCGAAAGCTCGCCGCTCCACATCTCCTCAGGCACGCTGTCCTTCGCCTTCTCAGCAGCCTTGAGCCTTTCGGCCTCGTCCTTCTCTATCTCCCGCTCCAGCTGCTCGGCGGACAGCGGGATTATGACCTTATTCTGCTTCGTAGCCTGTATATCCTCACTCTCATCCTTCATCTCCGGCTTATCCGCGGCATTGAGCTTCGCATCCTCCTTGAGCTTAGCTATGCGCAGCCGCGAGCACCGCTCACAAATGACCATCACAGCTGCAGTTATCCCGTTCGCGATAAACGATGAATACAAGGTCTTTACCTCAAATGCCTCGCAGAACCTCAGATTTGCGAAGGTCATTGAGTATACAAGATATCCGAGAAGATAATACCCGGCTATCGATGCTCCTATATATATCGCGTAAACCAGTCCGTTTATTATGTAAAACTCCTTTATATTGTCGCGGCGGATGGCGAAATCCATCCAGAAATGCCAGTTGACCGCGAGCGTCACCGCGAACACGGCAATGCTCAGAATATCCCATGCCTTGTCCGACGGAGCAAAAAATATTATTATCACGCTTATCACGGAAGGCACTATACTGGCGGCAAAGCATTCCACCAGCCTTATTATAAAGAGAAAAAATTTGGGCATGACTTTTTCAAGCCACATGCCCATTTTTGATTCTTCTTCCATTCACAAACCCCTTCCTCTGTCCTTCGTTATCTGCTGAGGGTCTCCTTGATCCTGCTTACTACATCATTGTATCTGATCGACATATTTTTCTTTTTTTCCTCAAGCTTTTCGCCTGTCTGCCTTATTACCTCCGATTCCTCCTCTATAAACCAGAGCTTTTCTTCAGATCTGTCCATTTCACGGATCGTATACAGCAGATCGCATAAAACGAAAGCACAGAACATTACCATTATAAGATTTACCGCTGTCACCGGTATCCTCATTATTATACCGCCTATCACCGGCTGCAGGAACCTCAGCTGTACCAGCGACATAGCGCCGAAGCCAAGAGATGAGAACAGGCTAACACGCCCGTTTATATTCAGAGGCCAGTCGCTGTAATCCCACCAGCGCTTGCCGAATATATATTCAAGTGTATATGACACTATGTATTCTACCGCGGATATCATTACCATACTTGATATAAAAATAAGAATGTCGCTTCTCATGCCCCCAAGCAGCCTGATATTGAGCACACATGCCAGTCCGTAGATCGGACAGAAGCACCCGTGCAGGAACCCGGTATTCACCGGTTTTTTGAACTGAAAGGTATAAAACAGCGATTCATATACCCACCCCAAAAAGCTGTATACTATAAAACAAATAAAATATTGAGATAACGTCATTGTTATCACCTTCCTGTGTTTATTCTCCCTTATTTTTCACTCGGCTGCCGGGGCTGACACTTTCAGCGCGGCAGCCCCGCACCTCATTGTACATATCTCATATGCTGTCTTTCCGCCATCCTCTGTATCTGCGGATACGCGTCACGGCGGACCGTTTCGCGGCAGGCACAGATCTTATCCGCAAGGCAAATGAGCCACGCCTCGCGGTATACCGGCGGCTTGATGGTAAGCGGGAACATATGCTTCTTGATTATATCCCGCTCGCGTCTGCTGAGCAGAAAGTCTGTCTCCGCATTTTCAAGAGCCAATCCCGGATGCGTAAATCCATGGATCCTTCTCTCCCTTTCACCGTCATGCCAGTCATAAAGGAAATAATCGTGCAGTATGCCGCCGCGTATAAGCTCGCGCTTATTGACGCGCAGATGCAGGATCCTGGCAATGGCTAACGCACAGTATACAACGGCGATCGTATGCGCAAGGCAGGTCGTGTCGCCGTGCTGCGTAAAGCCCATCATCATATTCAGCCTTGAATTGCAGAAAAGCTCTCTCAGGCAAACTATTACTTCTCTTTCCATATCGTTTTGATCATCAAATCCTTTCAGAGAACCCGCGCGGAACGGCGTGCCGTACGCATATGCCCGCGCTTGACCGGTATTTTTGCTTTCTGCAATGCCGCCAGAGCCTGCAGTCCTCCGAACCTTAATCTTTGTCCATCAGGAGCGTCATCTATACTGCCGCTCCCTAATATTATTATACAAAAAACAAAACCATATGTCAAGGATAAAACATTAAATAATCATAAACAGCCTCATAAATGTTTCTAAAATATTTCTAAACTGTCAGCCCGTACAGCTGTTGAAGAAGTCTATCGTTTCCCTCACCGCGGCCTCGTGTCCGCCGCTGTGGAAATGGCACCGGAAGGAGTCCTCCGCTCCGAGCAGGCTGTATATCCTGCTCAGCTCGTCAGCGGTCTCTCTCACGCCCTCACACGGAAAGATCCTGTCCGCCGTCCCGTTCGTGAGCAGCAGCGGGCGCGGCGCGCCGAGCGCTATAAGGTCCGCGCACTCCCCTATCTCAAGGAGCGAGGGTATATAATTATCAACGCAGTGGCGGATCGACATTATCGATGACCTGAAGGACGCCCCGTAATTTGAGATCACCGCGGCCCTTACGCCGCCGCTCAGCGCGCAGGTGAGCGCTGTGACCAGTCCGCCGCCGGAGATACCGTACAGCAGGTCTGCCGAAAGCCCCATGACCGTCCTCATGACCTCCATTGTGCATAACACCTGATATACCCTTATCCCCTCGATGCTGAGTCCCATGAGCTGCGCTACCTCCGTATTGGCATAGCAGCCCTTGTAATCGTCATTGAACCGCCTTTTGACCATTTCCCCAAAGCCTATAAGCTCCGGTATGACCACAGTGTATCCGTTTTTTACAAGCTCAAGCGGCAGCCAGTGATGGAACGGATCCTGCTGGCCGTAGTCATTGAACGAGCCTCTCGCGCCGTAAGCGTCATGTCCCGGAACATACAGGACCGTGCCTACGCCGCGGACGGACGGCTTCAATACCCAGACGGGAAAAGCTGATCCCGGCAGCGCTTCTATCCGGTATTCTGTTTCAGAGAGCTGCTCCGTCCTTATGCCGCATCCCGGAGCCTCAAGCTTATCCAGCGCGAGGATCTCTCTGAGCCTGCCCCGACGCTCCCCGCATTCAGCCAGAAACGCCTCGGCCGAGGCGTGCCGCGAAAGCGGCTCCGCCTTCAGTCTGTCATACATGATGTCAAAAAAAGTGTCCGTTGAATATCCCATTACAGGATCACATCCTTTCGTTTTTCAGATCTTCCAGCCCTCTATGCCGCTGGAGCGGACAGCGTGGAACAGGCGCTTGCGCAGTCCCGGAGTCGTCTCCTTTTCGAGCCTGCGGATGATCTCCTTCATCTGCTCGCGCTTTGTAGCTCCGTCAGCCGGGCACAGCTTCGGCATGACCGGTATGTCATTATGGTTGACAACTCCCTTTATGTCCCGCTCGCGCACATAGATCATGGGTCTGATCTGCGTTATTCCCGTTCTGTCAAGGTACGTTACGGGCGCGAAGCAGCTGATCCTGCCCTCATAGAGCAGGCTCAGAAACAGCGTTTCAAGGACGTCGTCATTATGATGTCCGAGCGCGACCGTCCTGCTGCCGTGCTCTATGGCCATGTCATTGAGCGCGCCGCGGCGCATCTTTGCGCAGAGCGAGCACGGGTTGGACTCCCTGCGTATATCGAAGATTATCTCCTTGAAATTCGTCCTTTTAACGTAGTATTCAACTCCCAGCGATTCCGCATACCGCCGTATCGGCTCATAATCTCCGCCGAAGCCCGGATCGAGCGATATGCCGATAACGGTGAAGTTTTTCGGATGGTACCGTGAAAGCTCCGCAAGCGCGGCCAGCAGCACGAGCGAGTCCTTTCCGCCGGACACGCCTACAGCCACGCGCTCCCTCTCCCCTATCATATCGTATTCCTCTATCGCCTTTCGGGTCAGGCTTACCACCTTATTTATGTATTCAAGCATATGTCATCCAACCTTTCGCCGTTTATTCTGAGAACGGCTTTAATTTTATCATATCACGCCCGCCGAGTCAAGCCTATCCGCTGCTTTTGTACGGTTTTTGAGCTGTCCGGCGGATAAACGGCGGACGAGCCGCATATCAATATAATGTTCCCTTAGATCATGCTGCGCTGAATGCGGCAGCCCCTCCGCAAAGTTTCCGACCTAAATGTCCGAAACTTTTAGTTTTCACGAAGTTTCAGACTTATAAGTCAGAAAGTATTGACTTGATGCCGGGTTTGTTATATAATGATAAACGCCCGAAAGCAAGTTCCAGAGCTATCTTCGCTTCGGAGGTATGCCTGTGCTTCATCAGCTGTGCGCCCGCGCCCGGTTTTGTGCAAAAGAGCGAAAAAGGCAGTAATTTGTAGTAATTATTACACAAACTTTGCAATGCTTTTTACTTTTACTGTTGAATTTTTAACAAAAGTATTATATAATATAAAGAGTGGATGGTGAAGCGGGACCGCCGCGTTCAGCGCCGGTCTCTCACCAAAAAAAATTACGGAGGTATCGTGAAATGGGTTATATGGAAAACTACGAAAAATGGCTCGCGTCGGACAAGCTTGACGACGCTGCAAAAAATGAGCTGGCGTCTGTAAAGGACGATGCGAAGGAGCTTGAGGACCGCTTCTATCGCGATCTTGAATTCGGCACGGCAGGTATGCGCGGTGTTCTGGGCATCGGCACTAACCGTTTGAATATCTATAACGTGCGCCAGGCAAGCCACGGAGTTGCGGTATATGTCAACAAGGAGGGCGCAGAGGCCGCCGCAAAGGGCGTTCTGATCGGCTACGACACACGTATCATGTCTCACGAATTCGCGGAGGAGACCGCAAAGGTCCTCGCAAAGGCCGGAGTTAAGGTGTATCTTTTCGACACTGTTCATTCAGTGCCGGAGGTATCGTTCGGTATCCGTGAGCTGGGCTGTGCCGCCGGCGTTATGATAACCGCCTCGCACAACCCGAAGGAATACAACGGCTACAAGGTATACGGTCCCGACGGCGGCCAGCTCCCGCCGGAGGCGGTGCAGACCGTTATCGACGCTATGAACGCGATCGACATATTTGACGTTGAATATACATCACTTGAGGACGCGAAGGCATCCGGCATGATCGAGATCGTAGGTCCGGAGCTGAATGAAAAGTTCCTTGAGACCGTTCAGACACAGCAGCTGAACCCGGACGCTGTAAAGGCGGTGGCAGACACCTTCAAGCTCGTGTACACTCCGCTTCACGGCACAGGCTCGCGCCCTGTAAAGGAGATACTCAAGAGGATAGGCTTCAAGAACGTTCTTGTCGTTAAGGAGCAGGACACAGAGGACGGCAGCTTCCCGACCGTTAAATCACCTAACCCGGAGAATAAGGAAGCCTTCACTATAGCTATCGAAATGGCAAAGGCAAACGATGTTGACGTTATAATAGGAACTGACCCTGACTGCGACAGAGTCGGTATAGTTGTACGCGACGCGGACGGTGTTTACAGAACTCTCACCGGCAACCAGACCGGCGCTCTGCTCGTTGAATACATCCTGCGCTCACGCAAGGAGCAGGGAACTCTTCCCGCAGACGGCGTTGTTATAAAAACGATCGTTACAACAGAGCTTGCCGCGGCTATCGCAAAGAGCTACGGCATGGAGATCATGAACGTGCTCACAGGCTTCAAGTACATCGGCGAGAAGATGACTGAGTTTGCGGAGAAAAAGAACCACACCTATCTCATCGGCTTTGAGGAAAGCTACGGCTATCTTGTGGGCAATCACGCGCGCGACAAGGATGCTGTAGTCGCTTCGATGCTCATAGCCGAGATGGCCGCATATTACAAGACAAAGGGGAAGTCGCTCTATGAAGCGCTTCAGGACATATACAAGAAATACGGCTATTACGCTGAAAAGACAATGTCATACACGATGCCGGGCAAGGACGGCATGGAGAAGATGGCGGCGATACTTTCGGGGCTGAGAACGAACCCGCCTGTATCGGTGAACGGTCTTGACGTTGTAAAGACAACGGATTATCAGGAGCAGACGATAACAGAAAAGAACGGCGGCGTTTCACCGCTGACAGGTCTGCCGAAGTCGAACGTGCTCCGCTATGACCTGTCCGACGGCAAGTCGTACTTTATAGTGCGCCCGTCGGGAACGGAGCCGAAGATCAAGCTGTATCTCGGCACCTATGCGGATTCCTTTGACGCGGCAATGTCGCTCATAGACGATATAATCGCTGACTGTGTAAAGCAGTTCGGTCTCGCATAAAAAAGAGGGGCTGTAGCAAACTCGGGTGAGTTTTGCAACAGCCTCTTTTTATATGCGCTCATACGTCAAGTCATCGCTCAAACTGTCACTCATTCTTGACCAATGACTTGATTTTTGACCGATGACATGATATAATTGATATAATAAACACTATCAAATCAGGAAGGATTGGGCGCTATGAAAAACAAACAGCCGCCGTTTGAAATAACAGAACAGATACTGACAGAGGTCGCGGAGATCTCTGAACTTGTTGGAAAGGCAAGCGTTAAAAGCAGCATATCGCGTGATCCCACGCTCCGAAGGACAAATAGGATCCGCACTGTGTATTCTTCCCTGGCAATAGAGCAAAACACACTTGACATTGAGCAAGTCAGCGCCGTGATATCGGGCAAACGCGTGCTTGCGCCGCCAAAGGATATTGCAGAGGTACTCAACGCATATGAGATATATGAATGTATGGATTCACTTGATCCATATTCGATCGATGATCTTCTCAAAGCACACAGTATAATGGTAAGGGGACTTGTGAGCGAAGCGGGGGTATTCCGTTCGCGCCCTGTAGGCGTAGTTGACGAAAGCGGCAATATCATTCACTTCGGGACCTTACCTCAATATGTTCCGCAGCTCGTCTCAGAACTGCTTGGATGGGTAAAGGAGAGCCGGCTCCACATGCTCATCAAGAGCTGTGTTTTCCATTATGAATTCGAGCTGATACATCCGTTCTCCGATGGGAACGGGCGTATGGGCAGACTCTGGCATACGCTGCTCCTTTCCAAGTGGTCACCTGTATTCGCATGGCTGCCGGTCGAATCGGTGATACATGATAATCAAAGCGAATACTACAATGCGATCAATACCTCAAACGATAACGGCAGCTCGACTGTATTCATAGTTTTCATGCTGTCGGTGATAAAGAGCGCTCTGCTTGAAACTGTAAGCATAACGCAGTCTGCCGCCGGGAGCCGGTCAGCACAGCGCATAGAGATCATAAGAGAATATCTGAAAACTCATGAGCATATAAAAAACAGCGATGTTCAGCGTCTTTTATCGGTCTCCGCTTCAACGGCGACCCGCATCCTGCGCGATGCCGCGGCAAACGGCATACTCAGGCGCATACGCGCCGGAAGCAGCTGGGCGTATACTCTTGCGTAATTTAAAACATCATCAAGTCACCGCTCATTATGACCGGTGACTTTATTTTTTGAGCGGCGGGCATTTTTCGCACTGTAATTGACTTTTTTTCAATTTATTGATATAATTAAATAAAACCGCGGCTCGGAGGTGCAGAGATGAACATAGCTTTATGTGATGATGATAAGGATATCATAAAACAGGTGACGGGATATATCAGACGTTTTTCGGAGGAGGATCATGACGTAAGCTGTAAGGTCTTTTCCTCCGCCGAGGACGTTATCAGCTTTTATAACAGCAACGGCAATAAATTTGACGTGCTTATCATCGATATTGAACTAAAGAACATAAACGGCGTGGAGCTTGCGCTGCGGATAAGAGAGCGCGACGAGCTTATAGCTATATTCTTTATGACCTCACATACCGAATATGCCATGCAGTGCTTCCGTCCGAGACCGATGGACTTCTGGGTCAAGCCGCTCAGCTATGATGTGCTTAAGGACGGGTTCCTCAGGGTCGAGAGGATAATGCGGCAGAATAATAAGTATGTGGAGATATATGCTGACAAGGAAAAGATAAAGCTGCGCTATAATGATATTATCTATATCGAGCGGCAGGGACGAAAGACGGTAGTTTATGCCCTCTCCGGCAAATACCGGACAAACAGATCCCTGTCCGAGTTTGCAAGAGAGCTTGATCCCGCGCGCTTTGTACGCATATACCAGTCTCATATAATAAATCTCGGCAGGATCAAGAGTATAACCGACAGCAAGGTCTCGCTCAGCGGCATGAAGGAGGATTTCACCGTTGGAAGAACGTATATGGAAAATCTTCAGAAACGGTATATCCGGTATAAGGAGGACGGTATTTCATGAGCATATTTGATATAGTTGACTATTCGACAGGCTTTTTCGAAGCTGCTTGCATATTCATTTTATTTGAAGCGTTCCTTTCAAGACGCAGGCGCATAAGCCCCGTTTTTTACTGCGCCGGAGCCGCCGCGCTCGGCATACTTATAGATATGAGCAACCATCTGTTTTCGACAAATATGCTGAATCTTACTGTCGTTATTTCTGTTGTACTGCTGTTTTCTTTCATGTATTCGGGAGGGATGAGATTTAGACTGATCTCTTCCATCTTCAGCGTTATAATATCAGGCGTAACAGAAGTTTGTGTTCTTTTATGCATGTCGTTATTTTTGAACGGTGATGTCGATCGGATCGTAGACGAAGGATATCTTAGAGTTATCGGGATAATTCTGTCAAAAGCAATAGGACTCCTGCTCACATTATGTCGATCAAAAAGAGTAAAATCAAGATACAGCTATAAAAACAGCGGTTACTGGCTTTTATTTTTATTGACACTATTATCCGTTGCGATCACAATGAATGTTTTTTATAGGATACTTTATGCCGGAGCAGAACGTTCTCTTAGAATACTGATATATCTATGCTCCGCCGGTGTTATCACTACAGGGGTCGCTATGATATTTTTATATGAGAAAAACATCAGGCAGCGCGCCGAGCTTGAGGAGGAGCGACTCGCACAGATACAGCTGAGAGATCAGGTGAAATACTATACCGATACTATCATGGCATATGACAAGCTGAGAAGCCTCCGCCATGATCTGAACAAGCATCTGTTCGCCATAAAAGCAATGGCCGAAAACGGGGAGACCGCGGAATGTATAAGATATATAAACAGCATCGCAGGCGACGCCGTGATCGGGAGCTTTAAATATAAGACAGGAAACACTGTGCTTGACGCGCTGCTCAGCTCCAAGAGGGCGGAAGCTGAGGAAGCCGGCATACGTTTTGAGACGAAGCTGAAGATACCCTCGTCTCTCCCCATACAAGACGATGATATTTGCATAATATTCGGCAACGCCCTGGACAATGCTGTCGAGGCCTGCGCAAAGGCAGAAAAAAACAAATACATATCCGTTGTAATGATATATGACGGCAGCGATCTTACCTGCCGCATAGAGAATTCATACGGCGGAGCCAGACCTCCCGTATCCGGGAC
>CAJFVT010000012.1 GCA_904420525.1 uncultured Clostridia bacterium
ATATTTGAAGCTCCGGAAATGAAAATTTCCGTATTCGAGGACAGCAATATATTGACTACTGCTTCAGGCGGCGGTGTAGCGGCGAAGAACAGCTTTGGTTACTCCAACGATGATCACACAGTTCACAGTGATTGGAATACGATGGGCGACGATGTAATTGTTGTTCTCTGATATCGGGGAATGACATCGTACATAAGAACAGCGGAGCGGCGAAATGCTGCTCCGCTGTTCTTTTATCCCATCACGGCATAGCACAGCTTATTCTTGAACGCCACACCGTACTTTATTATGTTACTGTACCCGCGCGCCTCAGGCTCCGCAGCGTATCCGCGCTCGTCTATCTGCTCCAATGCCCGCTTTGCCGCCTCGTCTGCCATCTCTGTTCCCCTGCATACCTTAAATTCAAGTATGACAGCATTCTGCGCCGTATCCTGCTGATACAGTATCAGATCGCTCCGTCCGCTGCCCGTCTCGCGGTTCGATTCCGTCTTGTAATCCCCCGCCCCGACCAGTAATCCGGATATAAGCCCGTGATAGAACGACTCCTTGTTGTCGTAAAAGCTTATCGACCGCTTCAGCAGCCTTGTTATCTGCTCCGCAAACCCCTCGGCATCACCCTCAAGCAGCGCTTTTAACAGCGCCTCACGGTCTACCTCCTTTTTATAGCGGTCAAAATACTGCATGATTATTTCCCTGTAGCAGCTCTTTATCTCAAGGTTTGGGATAACGAGCGAATATATATTGCGGTCACCCGTCTCGGCTCCGTTGTATACAAGCTCCTTTACCCTCAGATAGCCTGTGAAAAACAGAAAGCTCCATATGTTTTCATCACTGTCATCCAGATCTCCGTACGTTACAGTCTCGCTCAGATGCGTTTCTATACTTCCCCCGTTCACCAGCCGCTCAAGCGCGTCTCTTGTTTCTATGTCCGCTCTTCCCACCAAAGTCCTTATGATATTGTTCGAGCTCGAATTTGCCCAATCGGCCGCCGGGATCGCGTTAGGGTCCGTCCGCAGGTCGTTGGCATAGTTCAGCACGCTCCACGGATTATATACCTCTGTTTTCCCAAACAAGTGCCCGTCATACCACTTCTTTGCCGATCGGAACATTTCCTCCAAGCCGTAATACTCCAGCAGCTCTTTGACCTCATCTTCCTCAAACCCGAAAAATTCCGAGTATTTCACATCAAGTATCGTATTTGTTGTGAGGTTGTTAAGTCCCGTAAATATGCTTTCCTTTGATATCCTCAGGCAGCCCGTTATCACTGAGAATTCGAGCGCCGGGTTTGTTTTGAGCGCAGATTCGAACAGTGAGCGGATGAACGACACCATCTCATCATAGTATCCCGAAAAATACGCCGACTCAAGCGGTACATCGTACTCGTCAATGAGTATTATCACCTTTGTTCCGTAATACCGGTACAGGCACGAGCTCAAAAGCTTTATCGATTCGTTGAACATTCCCTCTCTGTATTCGAGCGCGTCCACGATCATCATGAATCTCTTTTTGTCTGCCTCGCCGAGTTTTTCCGATCCTGCAATAAAGCTGTATTTTGAAAACTGAGCCTGGATATCCCGGCATATACTGTTCAGCGCAAGCTCAAAATTTCTCTGCTTTCCGCACTTAAGCGAAAGAGAGATCACAGGATGCGTATTCCTGTACTGTGCGAGCTCATCGTAATGCTCCGACACCTTGAGCCCGTCGAAAAGATATGCGTTATCCTTTTCTGTTATATCAAAGAAATATTTAAGCATACTGAGATTTAGAGTCTTTCCGAACCGCCTCGGCCTCGTTATAAGATTGTTTTGTCCGCCGTTGTTCAACAGCTCGTAGATAAGCATGGTCTTATCTACGTAATAGAATCTACCGTCTATTATCCGTTTGAAGTCTTCATACCCCAATGGAAGCCTTTTTTTTCCGTTGCTCAAAAGCATCCGGCATCACCTCCGTATCGTTTCGCAATTACAGTATATCACAAAGCTTATTCGTTTTCAATAATATTTTATAATAAACAGAAACAGGAGGCACCTTTCGGTACCTCCCTTTTGCTGTATTGAATCTATTTTCAATCTTCCCACTGCCAGTCCATTACTTCCGGCAGATCCTGACCGTAGTCGCCTATGTACTGCTTGTGCATAACAAGCTTGTCGCGCATGAGCTGCTTTAAGTACGCGCCCTTATTGCCGAGCTGCGGAAGCATATCTACAACATCGCTTACTATATGGAAGCGGTCGATCTCGTTCTGTACTCTCATATCAAACGGAGTCGTTATCGTTCCCTCTTCCTGATAGCCGCATACGAACAGGTTCTTGTTCTCACGGTGATACAGGAGCTCATGAATAAGCGTCGGGTATCCGTGGAATGCAAATACTATCGGCTTGTCCTTTGTGAACAATGAATTAAACTCGATATCGCTGAGTCCATGCGGATGCTTGAACTGCGGCTGCAGCTTCATAAGATCCACTACGTTTATAAATCTTATCTTTACGTCCGGAAGCTCCTTCCTGAGTATCGTAACCGCCGCGAGCGCCTCAAGTGTGGGGGTGTCTCCGCAGCATGCGAGAACTATATCCGGCTCCTCGCCCTTATCGTTTGAAGCCCATTCCCAGATGCCAAGTCCCTGTGTGCAGTGCTTTACAGCCTGCTCCATGGTCAGCCACTGCGGTCTCGGATGCTTCGACGTTACAAGCACATTTACATAATTCTTGCTCCTGATGCAGTGGTCGAAGCAAGAGAGCAGACAGTTTGTGTCCGGCGGGAGATACATTCTTACGACATCAGCTTTCTTATTCGCAACGTGATCAAGAAAGCCGGGATCCTGGTGCGTAAAGCCGTTGTGATCCTGCTGCCATACGTTTGACGAAAGGATATAGTTAAGCGATGCGATCTTCTGCCTCCATGGAAGCTCCGAAGTCACTTTAAGCCATTTTGCGTGCTGTGAGAACATAGAGTCAACGACTCTTATAAACGCCTCATAGCTTGCAAAGAAGCCGTGACGGCCCGTGAGAAGGTAGCCCTCAAGCCAGCCCTCGCACATGTGCTCAGAAAGATAACCGTCCATTACTCGTCCGTCCATCGCAAGGAACTCGTCATTATCCACCATATCCGCGTTCCAGTCACGGTTAGTTTCCTCGAAGACCGCACCGAGTCTGTTTGACATCGTCTCATCAGGTCCGAATATCCTGAAATTCTTGCTGTCGCGGTTGAGCTTGAAAATATCCCTTACAAACTTTCCGAGCTCTATCATATCCTGTGCCTCTACAGCACCGGGCTTTGGCACCTTGAACTCATAATCCCGGAAATCGGGCATACGCAGGTCGCGCAGCAGCAGTCCGCCGTTCGCGTACGGCGTAGCGCCCATCCTCTTATCGCCTTTCGGTGCAAGCTCCTCAAGCTCCGGTATAAGCCTGCCGCTCTCATCGAACAATTCTTCCGGCTTATAGCTCATGAGCCAATCCTTGAGCATGCCCAGATGCTCAGGCTTTGACATATCCATCGGGACCTGATGCGCTCTGAACGTTCCCTCTATCTGATTGCCGTCTACTACCTCGGGTCCTGTCCAGCCTTTAGGTGACCGGAATACGATCATGGGCCATACCGGACGCTCAGTCACGCCGTCCTCCCGCGCAGCTTTCTGTATAGCCTTTATCTTGTCCATGCACTCATCAAGCGCCTCAGCCATCGCGCGGTGTGCCGCCATATGGTCATTTTTGTCCTTTACCTCTACGAAATGAGGCTCCCAGCCGCAGCCCTCAAAGAACTTACGCACCTCATCCTCCGATATTCTTGAGAACACAGTAGGATTTGAGATCTTGTATCCGTTTAGATGCAGGATCGGGAGCACAGCTCCGTCATTCTTTGCGTTAAGGAATTTGTTTGAATGCCATGCAGTCGCAAGCGGTCCGGTTTCAGCTTCACCGTCGCCCACAACGCATGCTGCGATAAGGTCCGGATTATCAAAAACGGCTCCGAATGCGTGTGCCATTGAATAGCCGAGCTCGCCGCCCTCATTTATAGAACCGGGCGTTTCCGG
>CAJFVT010000013.1 GCA_904420525.1 uncultured Clostridia bacterium
AATACCCGTTATCTCGTTTACCAACCCCGTCTGACAGATGCCATAATCGTAATTTCTGGAATTACTTTCTTATGAGCACCCGTGTAATCGAACAGTCGTTTTTTGCGCCATCATGCGCACTGCCTAAGCGCTGCTATGCGCGATATCAGAGGCACATGTTTATTATATATATTCACAAATTTTCCTACCACCAGTGCAGATATCACCGTTCCCAGCCCCAGACCGTTTATGCCATGAGATATTATAAGCGACAATACTGCCGCCATAAGCATAAGACTGACATCAAACATTATCTTTATCGTTCCGAATTTCATGTTTGGAAGCTTCGATGCTATAGCGCTGACAAGCCCCTCTCCCGGAACCATCAGAGCCCCCGAAGCGACCTCTATGCTTATCCCTATACCCAGTATAGCGCATCCTGCCGCCAGCGAAATGACCTTTTCAATTATATTGACCGGCTCAAGCCAGAAAAGAAGGCTCATGCTCACATCTATGAAAACACTGAATACTATATTTACCACTATCTGAAGAAGCTGTATCTTTTTATAGTCTTTTTTCAGTATCACGACCTGCGCTAATATCATAAGTATATTGAAAATGAATGTTGTTGCCCCAAATGAAAGATGGGTATGAAGATCCAAAACGTATGGGATACTTGAGATCGGTGAAGTGCCGAGCGCTGCCTTGGTTATAAATGCTACACCAAAGGAATTGATTATGACCCCGATAAAAAACCAAATATACCTGTAAACATATGAACGATTCATAAAAAATTACCTCCTGCTTATTCTTTTCTTGTCCAATTGATTATTATAGCACTTTCAAACAGAATAGCCAACACAATTTTGCATTTATTAGGATTTTTGCCTGACTTTTTTCATTTTCACAAATAAAAAACCACCTGAGGTGAATGCTCGGATGGTTTTTACTATGTTTTACAGTATTTTTGACAAAAAATCACGCAGGCGCGGATTTCTCGGATTTGAGAACACCTCGTCCGGTGTTCCGCTCTCTGCTATAACGCCCTGATCAAAAAATATGATCTTAGATGCGACCTCGCGCGCGAAGCCCATCTCGTGAGTAACGCATACCATGGTTATACCGCTGTTTGCAAGCTCCTTCATTACCTCAAGGACCTCGCCGACCATTTCAGGATCAAGCGCAGAGGTCGGCTCGTCAAAAAGGATTATTTCCGGATCCATCGCAAGAGCGCGGCAGATCGCAACACGCTGCTTCTGTCCGCCGGAGAGCTGTGACGGATATGCGTCAGCCTTATCCTCCAGCCCTACTCTCTTCAATATTGCCATAGCCTTTTCCGAAGCCTCTGTTTTCGAAAGCTTCTTCAGCTTTATCGGAGCTATCGTAAGATTTTCAAGTATGGTTTTATGCGGGAACAGATTAAAATGCTGGAATACCATCATCATCTTCTGCCTCTGCTTGTTTATATTCACCGATGGATCGGTTATATCCACCCCGTCCAGAAATATCCTGCCCGCCGACGGCGCCTCAAGCAGATTGAGACATCTCAGGAACGTCGATTTTCCGCAGCCGGATGGACCTATTATAACAAGCACCTCGCCCTTATGTATGTCTATATCCACGCCGTTTAAAACACGGTTATCCCCGAACGCCTTGCAGAGGCCCTCAACGTGTATCATCGCTTTATTATTTGCCATCCGTTTTAAGCCTCCTCTCCATAATATCCACCAGCTTCGTAAGGAACATAACTATCACAAGGTATATGATCGCCACGGCTATAAGCGGCATGAACGCTTCATATGTGCGGCTCCTTATAAAGTCGCCGCCGCGGGTAAGCTCGTCTATTCCTATGTATCCGGCGATCGATGTTTCCTTTATAAGGACGATAAATTCATTTCCCAGCGCGGGAAGTACATTCTTGAACGCCTGCGGAAGTATAAAATGCCACATCGTCTGCGCATGAGTGAAGCCAAGGCTCCTTCCCGCTTCAAACTGCCCCTGATCTATAGACATTATACCTGACCGCACTATCTCAGCAATATATGCCGATGAATTCAGACCAAACGAGATGACCGCGACAAATATTTTGCTCACATTCGGTGAAGTGAATATTACATAATATATTATAAGCAGCTGGATAAGCGAAGGAGTTCCTCTTATAACAGTAAGATACGCCTTCAGGATACCATTCAATGCCTTTGTGAAAATATTCTTCTTATCTATCATATCACAGGTGCTTCTGAGTATAGCGATTATGAAGCCCAGCACAATGCCTATGATAACAGCAAAAAAACTGATTATAATAGTATTCAAAAGACCGTTTGTGAGGTATTTCCACCTATTGTCCTCTATAAAGTTATTAATAAATTTGGCCTTAAACTCCTCAAAAAAACCGGAGTCTGCCGCGGCAGAGCCTTCCGCCGCAAATCCTACAGCGGCAAAAGCGATCAGCAATACCGCGATCGCAGCGATATAAAACAAATATTTTTTGTCTGCAAGCCGTTTTCTCACTTGTGCGCCTCCTCCAAATATTATCGTAAATGGTTATCACCGGACCGCGGCCCCGGTCCGTCTTTAAAAAAGCACCGGTCAGCAGCCTGACCGATGCCACGTTCATAATCTATTCAGTTTACGCCTCCGGCACGATTATTACCTGAGTTGAAGTAGCATAAGAATCTGTAAAATCTATGCTCTCAAGCCTGTCCTCTGTAACTGTCATACCTGCGATACCAACGCTTGCCTTGCCCGACTGTACAGCGTTTATTATAGCATCGAACTCGATATTGTCCACCTGAAGCTCCATGCCGAGCTTATCGCATATAGCCTGAGCGATGTCTATATCGATACCTACGACCTGATCATTCTCCATATACTCGTATGGCGGGAAAGTAGCATTTGTTGCAACAACAAGAGTTCCGTTAGGTCTCTCTATCCCTTCCGGCGACTCATAGGGCGAAAGACCTGTGTCATCACCGATATAATTTGAAATGATCGAATCTATCGTTCCGTCAGCCTTGAGCTCAGCAAGAGCTCCGTTTATCTGCTCCTTAAGCTCTGTATTGTCCTTTGAGATACATATAGCATACTCCTCCGGCTCAAACGACTGATCAAGGATCTTAAGTCCGCTGTTTGCTTCAACGAAAGCCTTTGCCGGCTGCTCGTCTATAACGACACAGTCTATCTTGCCCTGATTAAGAGCCTGTACAGCGTCGGCGCCCTTTGTATATCTCTCGACTGTCGCGCCCTCCGCCTCATAATCCGATGCAAGGATATCACCGGTCGTTCCGAGCTGAACGCCTATGCGCGCGCCCGCAAGATCCGCCTCGCCGGTGATCGTTTTTGTTTCAGCAGTATCGCCGCCGCAGCCTGTAAGAAAGGCCGATACCGCCAGCACAGCTGCCGCTGTCAATGATATAAGCTTTTTATTCATTATGAAAACCTCCAAATATTAAATACATTCTAATTATACCACAGTTCACACGGTAATTCAATACCTTTATCGCGCATTGTAAAATTTTTTTAAACTGCTTGTAATAGATTTTAAAATATTGCTTGAACAGGCCATAAATATATGATATACTGGTTTCCGGGATATCAAAAAATTCAGAAAGGATCATACCACTATGCTTACGATAGGATGTCATCTTTCATCTTCAAAGGGTTACCTCAACATGGCTGAAACAGCCGTTTCGATCGGCGCTGATACCTTCCAGTTCTTCACACGCAATCCGCGCGGCGGCAAGGCTAAGGCTATAGACGAGGAGGATATAAGGAATTTTCATAAATACAGCAGGGAACATGGAATACACACGATCCTTGCACATGCTCCATATACTCTCAACGCCTGCTCCGCGGATGAGTCTATACGTGAATTCGCTCTTAATACAATGACGGACGATCTGAGAAGAATGGAATACACTCCGGGGCAGCTTTATAATTTCCATCCCGGCAGCCATGTAAAGCAGGGTGCTGAAAGGGGGATCGAGCTTATCGCGGAGCTGCTCAACAGAGTGCTTTACCCGGAAATGACCACTACCGTCCTTCTTGAAACAATGGCTGGCAAGGGCAGCGAGGTCGGACGCTCATTTGAAGAAATACGAAGCATAATCGACCGGTGCGAGCTTTCCGAAAAGCTCGGCGTGTGCCTTGACACCTGTCACGTATACGATGCGGGCTATGACATAGTCGGAGATCTTGACGGCGTGATAGATGAGTTTGACAGGATAATAGGTATAGACCGTCTTAAGGCCGTTCATATAAACGACAGCAAAAACCCGTTTGCCTCGCATAAGGACAGGCATGAAAAAATAGGAGAGGGCTATATAGGCACAGAAGCCTTTGAGCGCGTCATAAACCATCCCGCCATGAGAGAGCTCCCCTTTTACCTTGAGACTCCGAATGAGCTTGACGGCTACGCCGGCGAGATCTCGCTTCTCAAAGGGCTGTATAGGCACTAATGAACCTCACATGCTCATCGGCAGCGCCGGATGAGAATGTGTCGCATTTTTGGAACATTATCATAAAACCTTAATATTTTACTGCTGTCCGCTCCTTTCCGGTCTTTACTATCGGTTTCGGAGCGGATATTTTATTGCCTTTTATAATTATTTATTCATAAAATTATCTGAATATCGTTATTTTTGTTTATATTGCTGGTATTGCAGGCGATATTTCATCATTTTTTATAAAAATCAATCTTGTGCAACTATTCAATTGACAATTAATGAAAACCAAGTGTACAATACTACTTGACGATGAAAATGAGGAGTGTATATAAATGAACCCACAGAGATCCGGCGCGCTGTGCCTTCTGAAGATCCTCTTTGAATACTCTGATGAGGACAATATCCTCACAATGAAGGATATACTTGACAAGCTCGGCTCATTATACGGGATACACACCGAACGCAGAGCCGTATACAGATATATAAATTCTCTTCTGTATCTCGGCTACGACATTTCTGTATATGATGAAAACGGAACGGGCTATTATCTGCGTTCACGTCCTCTGGGAAAGGATGATATTTCGCTTATTACCGACTGCATTCGCTTGTATGCCCCGATCTCTGAAACCAAGCTTATACATACAGAAAAACGCCTGAACAGTATACTGAGCGTAAGCTCGCGGAGACCGTTAAAACATATGATCACTGTCCGCGATCCGCTCACAGCTCCTTACATTGATATGAACGCCAGGCTCACGCTTATAGACTCCGCCATAGATACAGGCAGGAAAATACACTTTTTATACAGCTGTGCTGGAATTTGTACCCCCCCCCCACACACACACAATGACATACGCACAGTCAGCCCGTACACGCTTGTGTCGGCGCGGAATGAATACTGGCTGATAGGCGGCGTTAACGGACATATGTCTCTCTACAGGGTGTCAGGGATAGAAGCGGCAGAGCTATGTGATGAAGCCTCAGCGCCATTGCCTGAAGGATATGACCCGCACGGCTTTGTACTCAGGGAGCTTTACGGCTTCGGAGCGGAAAACGAGATCGTTGTTATACGATGCGCAGGATCTCTTGCGCAAAGCGTTTCGGAGGTCTTCGGAAAGCGCGCTCACATACTTATACGCGGGGAAAAGGACTTTTCCGCAGCGGTCGAGATACCGCCGGGACGGATCCTGCCATGGGCGCTCGAAAACATAGACTGCTGTGAGATCATTTCCCCGGAGTCATTGAGAAAGGATATTATAAGGCGGCTGAAGAACAGCGCTTATTTGAACAGCTCTGACTGAAGTCTTCTTTAGATATCGGAGATCTGCCGCAAGCGGTATATATCTCCTGTGCAGCAAAGCAATATGCACGATATTTCATATGGGAAAGGAGGGTAAACGCGTCCCGCTGTCTCGGACAGCTCCGGCGCAAACGGCACATAACAGCAGATCATACGCTTTGTGTGCTTTTATGATTTCTAATGTGTCGCAAAAACGCGACACCATGCAACGAGCGTTCACAAACGCGATATCTGCCGGATCATCAACGATCCGGATCATGAGAGGAGAGAGTTAAATGAAATTCAAGAAAACCGTCAGCGCGGCAGCTGCGCTGGCAATGTCAGTTTCCGCATTTGCGGGTATAGG
>CAJFVT010000014.1 GCA_904420525.1 uncultured Clostridia bacterium
TCGATTTTAGCGCAGATCACTAAATAGCTTTATAAAGCTATTTAGTGATCTGCGCTAAAAGCGGCAGCCCCTTTTTATGCAAAATTATCTTGTCACAATATCAACAGGCACATTGAATATTTTTGCTACCTTAAGGATAGTATCAATATGTCTGCCTGTGGCCGCTGCGAAATGATGAGTAGGACCGCATTCGCTCCAACGGTTAACAAATTCCCTCGCTCCGCAGGTGAAGCGTGTTCTCATGTTTGTATCACCGAAGGAAAGGATCTTGCCTTCCTCATTAACACCCTCAGCAGCAACGAATTTAAAGTGTCCGTCGCCGTCCTGGGTTATAGCAAGATATGTAACAGGACCTGTGTGCGGATAGAACTGTGTAAGATAGCCGCCGCCCGTCTTTCCATGGAACACCTTTACGATCTTCATAGTAGGTTTCTTAGCGGAAATATCTGCGTCACCCGAACCGCTGTGTCCTATAATAGCTATGTCGTCATTAAAATCGATCGAATACATTTCAGCAAGCTGACCGGTTCCGGAAATAGTCTTCAATATACTCATTGCCATAGCGACTTTCATGTCGCCTTCAACGGCACAAGCGGTGCCCTGCTTGATGAGCATTGAAAAGGCGGGTATGAGCATACTGTCAAGAACACCGGCTTTTCCTGTTGCGTATCCGTCATAATGTGAAGCGATAAGACCAAGCTTTTCATCCTTGACCCACTGCTCAAAGGCAACGACATATTTGGCCATGTCCCATACTTTTTCGATAGTACCGCCGCCTTCGATATCAAAGGTATCAAGGATATCCTGTGCCTTAGCGCGGATAGCGTCCTCATCCGTTATATTATCGGCAATTGCCCACATTTTTTCCCAGTCAAACTGCTTTGTATATAAATGCATCCTTCTGTAGAGGTTAGATTCGTCGATATAAAGATCCATCATACCGGGATAAGGTCTTCCGATCTGTGCGATATTGGTATCACGAAATCTTCTTCTTACCTGAGCGGCACGGCACCAGTCATCTATCTCAGCCTGTACGCCTGAATCTCCGCCCTCTACGACTCCGGTAATAACAGCATGGCGCTTGCCGAATCTTTCAAGATCGGCAACCATTTCGCCTACCGCCCCGCAGGCATAGCCTTCGCCGAGCCATGAGGCTATGTCTGTGTGATCATAATCAAGAGCCTTCAGCTTCTGAATATTTACAAGAACGACCGGGACATCCAGATCCTTTACAGCGGGAAGCATATTGTAGGATGTTGCGTAGGTCAGCAGCTGAAGAAATACTAGATCAACATCTGCTGCGCGGAATAGATCGCCGGCGGCCTGAGACTGCTCCTTTGTCGTTACCATACCGCCGTCAATTATCTCCACTGTGTCAGGAAGCGTCTTTTTGAACGCGTCATACTGCGCCTCGAATTCAGGTACCAATGACGGGAACTGCGGAAGATACGCGCCCAGAGCGATGGAGAACACACCGATCTTTGCTTTTGTATTGACTAACATATTTTGTACTCCTTTCATATATGTACTGCACAATTCATTGAAAACCGTTATTCCGGTCTTACAAAGTTTTTGAGCAGTTTGTCTATAATTATATTATAATCCAAATGAAAGAAAATAGCCAATGCTTAAAATCAATAACATGATATGCTTGACAGCTATATCATAATATTGTATAATGATAGGGAGAGAAAAGAGTAAAAAGGAGAGGATACAGCTTGGAGATACGCGTGCTTCGGTATTTTCTTATGATAGCGAATGAGGGAAGTATAACAAATGCCGCCAATATACTGCATGTCACGCAGCCGACACTTTCGCGACAGATAAAGGAGCTGGAAAGCGAGCTGGGAAGACGGCTTTTTAAGCGCAGGAGCCACAGTGTGGAGCTCACGGCTGATGGGGAATATTTGCGGAAAAAGGCGGAGGAGATCGTTTCTATAGTGGATAAAATTAAAATGGAATTCAGAGGACAGGAGAGGGCTGTAAGCGGCAATATCTGTATAGGAGGAGATGATACAGCAGCGGTAAGATTGTCAGCTGAGATTTTTAAGGAGCTTAGTGAAAAGTATCCCGGTATAAGGACCTGTTTTTACAGCGGAAGCTTTGAGGATATTGCGGAGCGGATAGATAGGGGCATTCTGGATATGGGCATAGTGATAGGTCAGGCAGACCCTATGAAATATGAGAATATCCGTATCCCTGTGAATTTTATATGGGGAGTGTTAATGAGGGAAGACAGCCGTTTTGCGGAAGATCGTGAGATAGGAAGAAATGAGCTGTATGGACTGCCCTTGATATGTCCGTCCGGAGCGGTGTCAGCAAAGAGAGACGGAGGATTTATTGATTGGGTTGGTGGCGATATAGAGAATTTGGATATAATTACGACTTTCAGCCGTTACAGTGACGCGGAGGAACTTGCCAAAGCCGGCATTGGCTGTGTGCTGACGGTCCGTAATCCGGATGAGGCTGCGGACACTGACACTCTTTGTTTCAGGCCTTTGTCTCCATTGCTAAGCGTCGGCATGAATATAATATGGAAAAAAGATCAGAGTCTGTCAAGAGCTGCAGAAATATTTTTAGGTCTTATACAACGGAAGATGAGCGCTTGATACGAAATAAAACAAGAGCCTGTCGATTTCATAATTGACAAGCTCTTGTGTAGCTATTGCTTGCGCAATAATTAATGAGCAAGCGTACCAAAAGTCTTATTAGGGAAGCTCGAATTTTACACAAATTTCTAAACATAATAAAATTTAATACGTCTTTTTGATCAAAGAATATAATCGGTTATGCAATCATACCAATGAACATATGTTGTGCCATTTACAGTAAGCCTATCATTTTCCGGCAGCTGTTCACTCCATGTTCTCTTATAGCGGTCAATCGCCCAATCATCACGGTTAAATCTTCGCCACAGGATTGTCCTCCCTCTTTTGTCCAAAAATTGCTCAGAAACCACTCCACTGTTGTAATTTTCAATATCCATTACGCATACAGTGTCATAGCTCTTGCCGCCAATTGTAACAGTATATCTGCCCACGATGTCCAAGAGAAAATCCTTGTTGGCACTCGTAACCGTTGTTCCCACTCTCTTAATGTCGCCCTTTGCTTCAAGATTGGTTTCGTTGCCGCAATTATCTTCGCCAAATCCCCAGTTAGACATAAATTCCTCACCGTCAAGGAAGGTAATATAGTTGTGAACGTCTTTATCATTTCTGAGGGTTGCCAGATAGCGACAATGTGTATCTGTAAGTTGTGCAATGAATAATCGGTTGATTACTTCTTTCTTATCCGAATAGGGTGCTTCTATTGCAGTAATTTCCACACCTTCTATACCATGCACTCTGGCTTTACCTGTAACCCTCATGTCATAAACATGGCTGCATTTGCGAGAAGGAATATCATACATACCCCAAGATGTTTTTTCATCAAGCTTAGGGATCAAAAACCACCCCATAAGTTCTTCCCACTTTACCGAAAACGGCGCTTTGGAGCTTATTTCAATTTTGTATTCGGGAATAAATTCCGGTAACTTTTTCATTTTGTTTTCTCCTTTCAATATCTCTGTGTGATACGAATATTTATTTTTGAATTTTTGTTTTGCTTTATATAGCCTACTTTTTACTGTTCCAACAGGAATATTAAGCAAATTGGCGATTTCAGCCTGTGATAGCTCTTTCCAAAAGTACAGGTATAGTATCTGCCTATCTTTATCACCAAGCAATTCCATAGTTTCACTAACATTGGTAATAAGCGAAACACCGTATCTGCTATCGGATAATTCCGTTTGTGTTATTTCATCGATCGGTATTTCATGCCGCATTGCTTCCTTTCGGAAATAGTCATTACATTTGTTTCTGGCGATGCTAATGATCCACGCCTTGAAAGAATTTTTGTTCTTTAGCTGCGGGAATTTCTGATAGGCTTTAAGATATATTTCTTGTAATACATCATCCACCTCTGGATTAGAATTCATGCGAAACCTTACAAATCGTTCTACAGATACTCGTTCTGCCTCCAGCAATTTTTCAAATTCATCCACATTTTGACCTCCTTTGAACTATAAGTTATTAGTCAATTGCAAAAATGTTTCGCAATTATCTATCTATAAGCTAGTAAAATCGGTTTCATCTATATAGACGCGTATCGATATCGAAAGGTTCATTTCAGAGGAATTTTCTTATGTTATTATAAAAGATTGATTGCATTAGGAGTCCCTTGCCATCATGCACAGTAAGGAATTATTTCCAATTCAGATACATCTGCATTGGGATACACTAAAAAAACAGCCCCCCATGGTGCTGTCTTTTTAGGTTAGCTCCTTCTCATTGTACCAAAATATATTTAATTCGTACAGAGTATATATTGCTGTATATAGTATGTATATTAAGATGTTGAATGAGAATATATTATTGGGTTCTGCGCTAAAAGCGACAGCCCCTTACCGAAAATTTATCTGTATCTTTTAAGCCTTATACCGCCGCGCTTACGCGACCCGGAATAAAGTCTTGAACTGCCTTTTGAACGTTTTACCGGTTTAAAAAGCTTTCCGAGCCCGCCTGAGAGATTGTGACGATGTACCGTTTTTGCACGTTTGCCGCTGCTGCCCAGTGTGTTTGCGATGTTCACACCAGCCTTGCGCTTACCCATAGTTTCGACATGGGCAGAAGGATTAAATTTATGTACTTTTCTAAGTGATTCGTTTGTGATCTTCACGATCAGAAGCGAGATCATATAGAATAATGACGACATGGCCGTAGGAACAAGGCGGATACATATAATAAGCTGTGCAAAGAACAAAGCTATTGAAACGAATATCGGCCATGCTAGAGAAACAGCTCCTATAATTATCTGCAGATTTGTTTTGTCCATTGTTTTTTTGTTTAAAAGTGTAAACAACCCGCTTATGAAAACGAGGATACCGCTTATGAACACAAGATACGAGAGCTGAACACCGCCCGCCTCTATAGATGTATTCGCATCGGTTTTTAATATTCCCGTAATTTCGATTATACCGCAGATTATAAGGAATATCCCCAAAAACAGATTTATATATGAAGCAACTGATAAAAGCTTGATATGTTTTATTTTCACTGGTAGCACCTCTGTAATCATTTGATATTTTTATTGTTTTAAAAGTGTTTTGCGGGTCTCCGTATCAGGATCAACATATAAAATGCCGTGAGTACCGTCGATTATAGCGTTAGTACCGGTTTGAAGATCCGCAATGATATTGCCGGCCTGCATGATCGCCGGCACGCCTTTGGATCGTGCAAGGATCGCGGCGTGTGAGTTTTCATCCCCCTTTTCTATAATAAAGCCTAAGATCTTGCTGCAGTCGAAGCGCACTATATCGCTGGGCGGCAGATCGTGTGCCGCAATAATAACGGGATCGGAAGTCAGTATCTCGCTTTGCTGCATGCCCAGAAGGATACGGATCACACGTTCAGATACATCTCGGATATCGAAGCTTCTAAGTCCTATGTATTCATTGTCTGAGTCGATAAATATCTGTATATATTTATCGGCAGTCTGCGCAACTGCTGTCTCGGCATTTACCATCTCATCGGAAATGATATTATAAATGGACTCTGTAAAGCCGCTGTCCTCAAGCATCATTATCTGAGTTATAAAGATCTGCGCATCCTCAGCATTGATCTCCCTTGAGGTCTTGATAAAAAGGCGTTCCAGCTCTGCAGCCGCCTCTGCGCGTGCTCTGTTGAGCCGCTGTATCTCATCGGCAGAGGACTCTATATGATAACGTCTTACCGGGCAAGCATTATGAGTAAAAACATATAGTTCACCCTCGGCGATACCTCCGCATACTGATCTTCCATAATACTTATCCATATCCATCACCCCAGCTCCCTCAGGTATAATTATGGCTTCAGCAACTTGACTATACACCTATATTATAGCATACAAATTACCTTTTTTCAATATCTTTGGCAGAAAATCATGTATATTTATAAATTTTTCACTGAATATTTAATAATTCATGTTTCTTTATAAAATTCAGATGGCTTGAGCCCTGTATACTTTTTAACGGTGCGGTAAAAGGCGGAGTAGTCGTTAAAGCCGCACTGACGGTATATTTCATTGAGGCTGTTGTCCTGTAATAGCTGACGGACAGCGGCTATTCTTTTTAATGAAATATAGTCAGATATAGTAATACCGGTCTCTGATTTGAATAGATGGCACAAGCTGTATTTGTTCATAAAGAATTCTCTGGACAGCTCATCGAGATTTACGGTTCTTGAAAAATTGCTGTCAAGATACCTTTTTATATTGCCGATGATTGCGTTTTCATGTGCTTGGCTGCTGTTAATGAGTTCCTTTTCGAGTACTTCGTTTATGCGTACAGCGAATTCAAGAAAGAGCAGCCAGGCAAGATATGTATTCCTTTTATTTCTGTCCGAAAGAAGCTGCAGCCCCTTTTCAAAAAAACTGTATAAATCATAAGCATTTGCATGAGTCTTGGGTATTATGACACTGTCTTTTGAACTGCGTCCGGTAACGAAACGGATCAGGTCATGCGGGATATGAGACAGCATACCCGGAGAGAGCTGTATGAATGTCCTGCTGTATTCTGAATTTCCGGAAAAGGAGATGGCGTGAACTATATGAGGTTTTGTAACGATTATATCGCCTGGGGTAAGCTGCTGTGTGCTGCTTCCGGCAGCATATGAAGCCTCGCCATTTTTAAAATATAGAAATTCATGATATAGATGCACGTGCGCGTCTATCCGCTCAGGGATGACGGAGGCGTCACTGAACATGAACTCCTTGGTACGGAACGAGAGTCCCACGCTTATCACATCCTTTCATATAGACATTATATCACAACAGAGCAATATTTGCAAATAGAAAAACAAGACTTGCAATTTAAATTTCTGTGAACATATGTTAAAATTAAATAAATAAGTTTTTATTATTTATATAAATATTATAAAGAAAGAGAGGTCATATTATGAAACAGAGACTACATGCATTTCTGGCGGTGATAATGACTTTGCAGTTATTGTTGTCAGGGATCGTGACTGTAAACGCTGAGGATACCTCAGGTATAGGCGAAGCGTACACAGCGCCGGACAGTCCGGCAGTCACCTACAACATGAACTTGGACTGGAAGTTTAAAGAAACGTCAAACGGAACTACCGCATCGCTTGAGGATGCGATAAACAGTGTTGACGATGAGGAGGGTGATCACTTCTACAGCATTGATTACGATGACTCGGAGTGGGAAACCGTGAGCATACCGCATGGAATAAACGGTGAGGATGCGTTCACCTCGAACACAAGAGATGCCGGCGGCGGTATGGGAAGGATAGGTGTATTTTTGTACAGAAAGACCTTCACTGTCCCAGAGTCTGCAGAAGGAGGCAAAGTGTTTTTTGAGCTTGAAGGAATACGTCAGGCAGCGTATGTTTGGGTGAACGGTAAAAAGGTAGGTTACTATGAGGCGGGCATAACAGCTATGGGATTTGATATAACGAATTTTGTCGTTCCCGGAGAAACGGCGGTGATCGCTATAGCAAATGATGCTACGGCCACAAGCGGAAATCCAAATAAGACAATGTATGAAACAGTACCCGGCGAAGAGTGGGGTTCGAGCTATACGCTCAATAACGGTTCATCGCATGTCGGTGATGGAGTGGGATACGAGTGGAATGTACGCAGCTTTAATGAAGTGCAGGCGGGGCTTGTGTATAACGCATATCTGCACGTAACAGGCAGCGTTTACCAAACGTTTCCTCTTTACAACAATCTGAAAACAACAGGAAATTACATATATGCTGATAATTTTGACATAAGGGGCGGAACAGCTACGATACACGTGGACGCTGAGGTTAGAAACGAATCGGAGAGTGACGGCAGCTATACACTTGAGGTGGCTGTGGTCGATGCGGAAGGAAATCTGGCATATCAATTTGAGAGCAGTGAAACAAGCGTAGCAAAGGCTTCAGATGCCGGTGTTGTATATGAAACAGCGGTTGAGAGAGATGTGTACGATGCGGAGAACCTTGCAAATCCTGTAGGACTGACAAAAGTCAACACTGTTGAGGTAACGCATATAACGGCAAGCTGCGAGGCATCGGATGTTCGGTTCTGGAGTCTTGATGATCCGTACCTTTATACTGTTTATACGATACTGAAA
>CAJFVT010000015.1 GCA_904420525.1 uncultured Clostridia bacterium
AAATTGAATGGATGAATTAGCTAAGATAAAGCAGTTATGTGTTGCAAGACAGATCCAGATGACTGAACACGCATTAAAAAGAGCAATAGAACGCAGCATAAACTTTGAAAGAGATCTTGTTCCGACTTTGCTCAGCGGAAAGATAATAGAAGAATACCCGGATGACTATCCGTATAAAAGCTATCTGATCTTAGGCACGACCATAAATCAAAAATATATGCATGTAGTATGTGCGATCGGCGATAATATCCTATGGATAATAACAGCATATTTCCCCGATAAAAAAGAATGGGAAGATGATCTTAAAACAAGAAAGGAGCTATGACCATGAAATGCTTATATTGTAAGGGAACTCTTGAAGATAAAAATACAAACTATATTGCTGACCTGGGAGACAGCATTATAGTTATCCGAAATGTTCCGACACAGGTATGCTCTCAGTGCGGCGAGCGGTCCTACTCATATCCCGTATCGGTAAGGCTTCAGGAAATAGTTGAGCAAGTAAGAAAGTTTGTGTCAGGCATTGCAGAAGTAACGTATACCGGCGCGGCATGAATAACGGCCGGCAGACTGTATCTGCCGCAAAGAAAGGAGCTATGACCATGGATATAATAAAATACTATGGCAGCGACGCCGAAAAGAAGGAATTTATCAGCCATGACAGCGAGCCGCTCATGGCGGTCATCGCGCACGACGGCTCTCAAGCGGTCGTATCGCTGCTTGACGAAGGCTGCGAGCATCACATACTGCTTGCAAAAGCGCTCGACAGGTATGACATCGACAAATATTTCAGGATCATATTTGACGATGAGGGCGCCGACTGGACCTTTGTATGTCCTCCTGACTATAAAGGGATAACAAACAAGGAAAAGCGTATAACACAGTTTTATAACAACGGCGTTGATGTTATAACAAGATTTCTTAATGAGATCGGCTACGGCGGTGTGCCGATAAACATCCCGAAGCGTTACCGCAGGCACATGAATTACATGACCGATCCCAATTTATAAAAAATAAAATCTCCGGCCTCATCACCTGACCGGAGACAAATTAAAGAAGTGTTATTTGTGATAAAATAACGCCCTAACCAGGCTTTATTATATCACATAACACTCTGTTTTGCAATACTTTTCAGAAAAAAAAAGGAGTGTTATTTTTATGTCAAAAAAGAACGAATCGAAAATGATCGCCGTTGCCTATTACCGCTACAGCTCACATAATCAGTCGGAACAATCGATAGAGGGACAGCGCCGCGACTGTGAAGCGTATGCGGAGCGCAACGGTATAACTATCATAAAGGAGTACATTGACCGCGCTCACTCCGCTAAAACGGATATGCGGCCGGAGTTTCAGCGGATGATAGACGACAGTGCCGAGGGAACCTTCAACGCCGTTCTGGTATGGAAGCTTGACCGTTTTTCAAGAAACCGCTACGACAGCGCTCATTACAAGGCACGTCTGCGCAAAAACGGCGTTAAGCTCATTTCAGCCATGGAAAACATCTCTGACTCTCCGGAGGGGATCCTTATCGAGTCGCTGCTTGAAGGTATGGCAGAATACTACTCTGCGGAGCTTGCGCAGAAAGTGCAGCGCGGGATGCGCGAGAGCGCTTTAAAGTGTAAGCTGCTTGGAGCGCCGCCTTTCGGATACCGAAAAGCTGCTGACGGAGGATTTGAAATATATGAGCCGGAGGCGAATGCTGTCCGCTTGATCTACAACATGTACAATCAAGGTCACAGCAACAAGGATATAATAGATCATCTCAACAAACTGGGGCTGAAAACGAGAAAAGGCATGCCGTTCAATCATAACAGCATATACACCATCCTTCAAAACGTCCGTTATACAGGCATATATAAATACAGAGATATAGAGATCCCCGGCGGAATGCCGCAGATAATACCGGAAGATACATACCGCCTGGCACAGCTCAAGAAAAACGATAACCGAACAACACTCCGGCGCCATCCGGACTGCCGCAGATACCCGCTCGCAGGAAAGCTTTACTGCGGTCACTGCGGCTCTCTGATGATCGGCGTGAGCGGCTACGGAGTGGGCGGCAAAAAGTATTATTATTACCAGTGCAACACGCATAAAAAGGACCACGCTGCATGTCCCGTCAAAAATATCCGTGCGGAAAGACTCGAGGAAGCTGTTTTGAATTTCTTGAATACAAATCTGCTTACCGATGAGCAGATCGATACGATAGCGGACAGGCTTGAAAATGTGCTGCAGAGGCAGGCAGATGATTCGCTATTGCCGATGCTTGAACAAAAAAGGGAGGCTGCCGAGCTTGCGCTTAAAAATATTACAGACGCGATAGAGGCAGGCATATTCACAGCTACGACCCAGTCACGCTTAAAAGAGCTTGAGGCCGAAATATCAGAATTAAAGTATGCGATCATTCAAGAGAGCGCCAAAGTTCCGAAAATTTCAAAGTCCCAGTTTGTATTCATGCTCCGGACACTTCGCGACAAGCAAGCAAACGCTACATATAAGGATATAATGCTCGATGCATTTATCAACAGGATATACTACACAGAGGACGTTATCGCGATATGGCTGAATTACACCGATGAACCGTTTGATCCTAACGATCCGGATAAAGTTTCAGCTGACGCATACATCCGTGAATTTTTGGCAAAAGAAAAAGAACAGCCGGACACAAGTACATGTTCGTCTGTTCTTGGCGTTGGTGGAGCTGACGAGAATCGAACTCGTGTCCGAAAACAAATCCACCCAAGTTTCTCCGAGCGCAGGCTACGAACAAAATTCCCTGCATAAACACCTCATAGCCAAAGCAAATATGCAGGTAGATCCGTTATTCATGACAGGCTACGGACCGGTCACCTGTTCACGTTCACCACTGATATGATGCCTCAGCCTGTGCCGTGGTGATCACAGGGGAGACAACGCCGCAATTAGGCAGCGTAAGCTAATTCTGTATCGTTAGCGTTTATA
>CAJFVT010000016.1 GCA_904420525.1 uncultured Clostridia bacterium
AGCGCCGGCGATTAATTTTATGAATTTTTTTTGCTGAATAATGTTGAATTTTCTGCTTTTATAGCGTATAATAATATATATTTGATAAAGAAATAATTCAACGAATATGATTTTGAGGTGGGAAAATGGCAGGTGCACAGGATTTCGAGAGAAGAAGAAGAGAACGTCTGCAAAGACAGCGTAGGCAGCGGGAGAGGGAGAGGATGATACGTTATGCGTCTCTTATCGCGCTGATCGTTATTGTTGTTATTGTGGCAGCCATAGCTGTGACCAGGTGCGCGGGCAGCGATCCTGCGGGACCAACACAAGGAACGGATGCGGCAGTAACGCAGATACCGGAAGCATCACCATCGCCAGTAACTACGGAGTCGCCGTCGACCGCAGAGACCGCAGAGAAAGCGATACCTGCTCCGAAGGTCGGAGATAACAATTTCCTCGATGAGATAATGAGGTCGGGACAGAAAAAGCATGTGTATCTGACCTTTGATGACGGTCCGAACAACGAAATAACTCCGCAGGTACTTGACGTGCTGCGCCGGTACAATGTAAAGGCGACTTTCTTTATGGTGGGGAGATATATAGAAAAATCGCCGGCTATGTGTACAAGGGTCATCGAGGAAGGACATCTTGCAGCTGTTCATGCATATACTCACGATTACCCTACAATATATGCAAGTGACAGCGCTTTTAGAGATGAAGTTGAAAAAACTTATCAGCTGATCGTGGATCATACGCCGGGGCATACTGAGCCGTTCAAGATATTCAGATTTCCGGGCGGAGGCTTCAATGATGCTAACTACGGCGCTGAAAAGCAGGGCTATAAGAATTCTCTGGCAGAGATGGGCTATTATTACTGCGACTGGAACAGTCTGACCGGTGACGCCGATGGCAGCAAGAAGAATTCTTCTCAGCTTATAGAATATTTCAACAGCACGTGTCCGAAGGTGAATAATCTTATTGTTCTTATGCATGATACGGTAGGGAAACAGGCTACTGTTGACGCATTGCCGCAGCTGATCGAGCAGCTGCGCGGAGATGGATACACCTTCAGCAGGCTTGACGAGATAGATTACAGCAATGCAGTCTCAGAAACAGAGAATACAGCCGGATAATTTTATCAAAATTTTTTGCAGAATAATGTTGAAATTTTTGATTTTATAATGTATAATTAGAGTATATGATAATTGTTGATCTTGACGATTGATATTTAGAGGTGAGGAAATGGCTGGGTCAGAAGATTTTGAGAGAAGAAGAAGAGAGCGTTTGCAGAGGCAGCGCAAACAGAGGGAGCGCGCAAGGCGTATCAGACTTGCTCTGCTTGCTGTTTTATTTATGGCTGTTATCATAATAGTGATCGTGTCTATAGCAAGGTGTGCGGGTAATTCACCTGCGGAGAATACAGGCGGTACGGACGCTGTCGTAACGCAGGTGCCGATGGAATCACCGGCGGCTGCAACTGAAGCGCCGCGGAGCGCGATACCTGCGCCGAGAGCGGGGGATAATAACTTCCTGGACGAGATAGTGAGATCCGGTCAGAGGGGACATGTGTATCTGACGTTCGAAGATGGTCCGAACAGTGAAACGACACCTCAGATACTTGATATCCTGCGCCGTTATAATATAAAGGCAACGTTTTTCATGGTAGGCAGCAGCATTGAACAGTCGCCTGCCATGTGTACAAGGGTCATAGAGGAAGGACATCTTGCGGCTGTAAACGCATATAATGATGACGAAGCTGAAATATATGCAAGCGACAGTGCGTTCAGGAGCTCGGTCGAAAGGACCTATCAGCTTATCGTAGACCACACGCCGGGCAATACAGAGCCGTTCAAGGTGTTCAGATTTCCGGGCGGCGGATATGACAGCGGAAGCTATGGCACAGAAAAGCAGGATTATAAGGACACGCTTGCCGATATGGGATATTATTATTGTGATTGGAACACTGAGATCGGAGATGCAAACAGCAGCCGCAGCGCGTCTCAGCTCGTAGAATATTTCAGTAGCAACCGTCCAAGCCTGAACAATCTCGTTATATTGATGCATGATTCAGCTGACAGTCAGGCTACGGCTGAAGCGCTGCCGCAGATAATTGAGCAGCTGCTTTCTGAGGGGTATACGTTCAGCCGCCTTGATGAGATAGATTACAGCAACGCTCCTACAGAAACCGAGCAGGCTGCGACAGCGAGTCCTGCGGCGGAGGCTGAGGATGATACTTCATCAGGGACGGATACGTCTTCATCGGATCAGTCAGGCTCATCGGATAGAAATTCGGGAGTTTCATCCGGGGGAACAAGCTCCTCAGGTTCATCGGGTTCCTCGTCAGGCAGCTCGTCCTCGTCAAGCTCGTCGCGCTCTTCCTCATCCGGAAGCTCTTCGTCCTCCGGCAGCTCATCAGGCTCATCGTCGAGCAGCTCGTCAGGCTCGTCCTCATCAGGCTCATCGGGCAGCAGCTCATCGGGCAGCAGCTCCTCCGGCAGCTCATCAGATGATGACACGGTAACAAGGACGACTACAACGACATCAGGCGACACGACAACTGAGAATGTGAATTCGTCCTCGGACGACAACGTTCTTGAGCCTGAATAAATACGATATGAAATAAGCTGTTCTTTGGGAAAGGAACAGCTTTTTATGTGAAAGAAATTGAAAAAATTTTTGTTTGCTATGTACAACTGAGGAAAAATGTGATATAATAAACACAATAGAGGTAATAAACGCCGTTGCACGGCTTTATCAAAGATGTGTTTATTGTATCGGTGTGTAGCAGCGCATCTGAGCGCTGCACTTATGATATAATATCATATAGAATATCGGTTTTAAGAATAAAACCTAAGGAGTGAGAGATATAATGAGAGACGGAAGCTTTGATTTCGGCAAAAAGCCTGCGGTTTCGGGGTATACCAAGGTAATGGCTGATACTCTGTACAGCGAGGAGACCGGATACGGCATTGGCCGGATCGCTGAGGCCGGAGAGAGAAAAAAAGGTGAAAAGGAGCTTTTGCGCGATTTTCTCCTTATGGGAGGGAATACGTTCAAGGTGAAGGCGGATAACGGGATATACAGAGTGCGCGTATCCACCGGAGATTATGTTGACGAGGGCGATGTTGTTACTTCATATGACATAAACGGTGTAGAGGGACGCGCCTGGGTGTATGACGGATCGGTCATACAGAAGCTGTATGATGTTGAGGTCACAGACGGTTATCTTACATTCAATTTTAATGAAGGCAGGCATCCTGCTGTCAACGCTATTGAATTTTCACCGAAGGCGGACATCAAGATGACCGAGGTAAAGGCGGAGGTAACTGCCGGACCTGATGGGAACAAGGTCAGACTGTCATGGGACGAAGTTCCGGGCGCGTATGGATATACGGTAAAGAGGTATAATAAAAGGAAAAGGGATATTGATCTGGCAGCGGAGGTCATAAAGGAAGAGTTTACAGATGATGATCTGATACTTGCGGATAGCTATGAGTATACAGTATCGGCTCTTTACGGACACCGTTTTGAGAGCGAGTCAAAAAGCACTGCGGCGGTCACGGTAACGAACGGCAAGCCTGTAACGGCGAAGGTCGGAGAGGTAACGGCGGAGCCGGACGGGGAGTCTGTCAAAATATCATGGACCGGTACTGATGAGGCGGTATGGTATAATGTGTACCAAAAGGCTCCGTACGGGCTTTATATGCTCATTGCAAAGACAAAGGATACAAGCTTTGTGTACGGAGACGTACATTCAAGCGTGGATCTTGTGTATGCAGTCGAAGCTGTGACATACAGCGGGGTTACAGAAAGAGCTGAGACGGAAGTAAAGGCCTGCGTTCCGCCGAAGAAGAGGAAGATGGAGACGCTTGACCGTTCGCTCGTGGCGATGCTTACCGAAAACGGAGTGTTTTTGAGCTGGCGTCTCAACGCGTATGAATATAAGCTAGGACTGGGTTTTGTTCTCTACAGGAACGGAGAGCGTATAACTGATGTTCTTTCGGGCGCTACAAATTATTTTGACGCCGAAGGAAAGGCAGGAGACAAATATACAGTAAAGGCAGTTCTGGGGAGCAAAGCCGAAAGAGACGGTTATACTGCGGCAGTCACAGAGACGCCGTACATACCGATCCCGCTCGACAAGCCTGCTGATATAACACTGCCGGACGGCAACACCTATTCATATACGGCAAATGACGCGGCCGTAGGCGATGTTGACGGCGACGGTGAATATGAGATAATCCTCAGATGGGATGCAAACGGCAAGGACAATTCGCACAAGGGCTATACAGGAAATGTGCTGCTTGACGCGTATAAGCTGGACGGCACGAAGCTATGGCGTATCGATCTTGGCGTGAATATAAGGGCAGGCTCGCATTATACGCAGTTCATGGTATACGATTTTAATAATGACGGCTGCGCCGAGCTGATATGCAAGACCGCGGACGGGACTACGGACGGTATCGGCAATGTGATAGGCGACAAGGACACAGATTACAGAAATAAGGACGGCTTTGTTATAGAGGGGCCGGAATACCTGACCATGTTCAGAGGAACTGACGGAGCCGCGATGGATACGGTGCTCTATGATCCGCCGAGAGGCAATGTTGCCGAATGGGGTGATTCATGGGGCAACAGGGTAGATCGTTTCCTTGCGTGCGTGGCTTATCTTGACGGTGAAAATCCAAGCGTTATAATGTGCCGCGGCTATTACGATCATGGCAGACCGACAAATCTGGTAGCATATGATGTGGTGGACAACAAGCTTATAAAGCGCTGGGCGTTCAGAGCTGATAGAAATGAAAATATCGAGTATACGGCTCAGGGAAATCACAATCTCGGCGTCGGCGATGCTGACGGTGACGGCAGGGATGAGATCGTCTATGGCTCAATGGCTGTCGATCATGACGGAAAGGGAATGTACTCTACCGGCCTGATGCACGGCGACTGCATCAATGTTGGAAAGTTCTCACCTGATACTAAGGGGCTTGACTGTTTCCAGATACATGAGGAGCTTGAGGCTGAGCTGGGCTTTGAGGCGAGAGACGCAGCTACGGGTGAGATCAAATGGGGCAAATATACGGGACGTGACACCACAAGAGGACTGTGCGCTAAGATAGATCCGCGTTACCGCGGCAATCAGTGCTGGGTTATGGATGACGGCCTTTACACGATGGATGGAGAGCTGATACTTGAGCATGGTCCCGAGTCGATCAATTTCGGGATATGGTGGGACGGCGATCTGCTTCGCGAGCTGCTCGACCATGAGTTCAGCGCTGAGCTGAAGGCCGGGAGACCTAAGATATATAAATGGGATTATGAGAACAGCAGGCTGGAAACCATCCTCAGCCCGGAGGGCGTTCTTTCAAACAACTATACGAAGGGAACACCGTGTATACAGGCTGATATTATCGGTGACTGGCGCGAAGAGGCTGTATGGAGAAACGATGACAATACGGAGCTAAGGATATACACGACAACGATACCTACCGAGTACCGGTTCTATACGCTCATGCACGACAGCGTCTACAGGATGAGCGCCGCGTTCCAGAACACTGCTTATAACCAGTGTACGCAGACAGGCTTCTATATAGGTCCTGAAATGGACGATATACCTGTCCCCGAGCACGACTATGTAAGGGGCGAGCTGCTGCCTGAGTTTACTGAGGATATAGACTGATACAGGCTTTTATCAGACCGGGACTATGCTTTTTGCACAGACTGTTTTAAGTTTGCAAAAGTCCCGGTTTGTAAACAATGTAATATGTATGCAATATTATTACACTGCATTTACTGTGACATGAAATGTTTGTATCATTTGTTTAAATTTCGATTTAAGTGTTGACCTTTTTGTCTTTTTAGGGTAAAATATATGATAATGGAGTGTTATGAACAATGCGAATTATATCCGGATGCCGCAGAGGCCACAAGCTTTATGAATTTGAAGGTATGGATGTCCGGCCCACCTCCGACAGGGTAAAGGAATCTGTATTCAATATGATACAGATATATGTTGGCGGAGCAAGAGTGCTGGACATGTTTGCGGGCAGCGGCGCATTGTCATTCGAGGCATTGTCAAGGGGCGCCGGATCAGCCGTTCTTATCGATGCCGACAAACGCTCGATTGACATTATAAACAGAAACGCAGAGGCATTAAGGTTCAGGGAACTGTGTAGGGTAGTAAATTCATCGTGCTTTGATTATGTTAAACGATGCACTGACAGATTTGATATCATTTTCATGGATCCGCCTTATAACAAGGGATTTATAGAGCCTGCGCTGAAGTCTGTCGTAGAAAACGGCATTTTATCTGAGGATGGGATTATCGTTCTTGAGAGTGATGATACTGATTTCAGAGGCGCGGTAAATGGGCTTGAGATCATTAAACAGAAAAGGTATGGACGGACTTATATAACGATCTACGGACACACCGGGGAGATAAAAGGGTGAGTCTCATTTGCGTTTTTGATTTGACAATGCATAAGCAGGATGCATAATAAAGTTAAACAGGGTGTTTTAAGGTTATGAGGATTGCAGTTTATCCGGGGAGCTTTGACCCTATCACGAATGGTCATTTGGACATAATAGAGAGGGCAAGCAGAGTGTTTGACAGGGTGATAGTTGGAGTTCTGCGGAACAAAAGCAAAAAACCGAAATTCACAGCAGAGGAAAGGGTAGGACTTATAGAGCGTGTAACTGCCCATCTTGACAATGTGGAGACCGACAGCTTTGACGGACTGCTGGTGAATTTCGCAAAAGCACATCACGCTTCAGTTATTATAAAAGGACTGCGTACCGTGAATGATTTCGAGTATGAATTTCAAATGGCGCTTCTTAACAAGGCGCTCGATTCGGAATGTGAAACAATGTTCATGATGACAAATTCGAAATATTCATATATCAGTTCAAGTATGGTAAATGAGCTTGCGGGATACAAGGGTGATCTCAGCGGGCTTGTGCCGAGTGAGATAATACCGGATATCAAGAAAAAGTACGAGTGATTTGCTCGTTAAATTTAATGTGTGAAAGGATGTTATGAGCTATGGATATGGAGATGGATATAATGGAGATCGTTGACATGATCGAGGAGACCGTAAGCAAGGCTTCCACAGTGCCGCTTACAGGTAAGATCATGCTGGATAAGGACGAGATACTCGACTACATCCAGGAGATAAGACTTGTTTATCCTGAACAGCTCAAGGAAGCGAAATGGGTCAAGACAGAGCGTCAGAGAATTCTGGCGGAGGCTGAGGAGCGTGCTGATGCTATCAGAAAATCAGCGGAAGAGACCCAGGAAAAGTTGGTTGACGAGCATGAAATAACAAGACAGGCATATGAGAAGGCTGATGCTATAAGGGATATGTCTGAAAGAGACGCAAGAGAGATCAAGATGGATACAGATAGATATGTTGACGAGATGCTTGCTGATGTTGAGCATAGACTTGATCTGCTTCTCAGAAAGGTCCGTGAGGACAGAGAAGAACACATGAATAACTGATCAGGGCTGATCAGTACCGGTATTAT
>CAJFVT010000017.1 GCA_904420525.1 uncultured Clostridia bacterium
CCATTCCGCATTTATTCGACCTGCTGTCAAGGGTGACGGCTGTTTTATTTTGCGTTCTGTTTTTCATATCCTACTTTACACTACCGTCTGAGCTCCTTTTATATTTTAGGCCTATACTGTTATAGTGGGAAAATATCTTTATTCGTTGCATGGATTTAAAAATTTTTTCTATGGAAATTATATTGTGCAGGCAGGCTGATGTCAACACCGGGGCGCTTGGAATATATATGGAGCGAAAAAGCATAGGTGAACAGGAATGCAAAAAATAGATTATTTAGAAAAATAGATATTGCAATTTTACCAAACTTAAGTTATAATATTATTATATAGGCAAACGAATTCCATTGAGGAGGAAAAAGACAATGAGAGCGAAGTATAAGCGCGTACTTTTAAAGGTCAGCGGCGAGGCTCTTGCAGGGCCGCAGGGCTTCGGTATAGATGAGGATACCGTTGCGGAGATATCAAAGAACATCAAAAAGATAGTTGATATGGGTACTCAGGTAGCGATAGTTGTCGGCGGCGGAAACATATGGCGCGGACGTTCGAGCGAGAATATGGACAGAACCCGCGCCGATCATATGGGGATGCTGGCAACGGCTATAAATTCCCTGGGCTTGTGCAGCGGACTGGAGGCACAGGGCGTGGAGACGCGTGTCCAGACGGCTATAGACATGCGCCAGATCGCGGAGCCGTATATAAGGGGCAAGGCGGTCCGTCATATGGAAAAGGGAAGAGTCGTTATATTCGGCTGCGGAACAGGCAACCCGTTCATGTCGACCGACACGGCTGCGGCGCTGAGAGCGGTCGAGATGGAGGTAGACGTTATACTCCTTGCAAAGAAGGTGGACGCGGTCTACGACAGCGATCCGAATATAAACCCGAACGCTAAGCGTTACACAAATCTTTCGTTCAGCGATATACTGTCAAAAAATCTCGGCGTTATGGATTCAACGGCCGCATCACTATGCCGTGACAATAATATGCCGATACTCGTGTTCGGACTGAACGATCCGGAAAACATCGTGCGTGCCGTAAAGGGCGAAAAGATAGGCACACTCGTAAACATGGAAGGAAAATAATAAAAGACATATAAATTAAAGGAGGAGCATATCATGGGAAAATATCCTGAAGTAGAACAGAAAATGGAGAAGAGGATCAACGGGCTTATAAGCGAATTCAAAACGATCCGCGCAGGCCGCGCGAACGCGTCGGTCCTCGACAAGATAGCTATAGATTATTACGACACGATGACGCCGATCAATCAGGTGGGATCGATATCATCACCGGAGCCGCATCAGCTCGTTATCCAGCCATGGGACGTGTCTGTCCTCAGCAAGATAGAAAAGGCTATAAACAAGTCTGATCTGGGCATTTCGCCGCAAAATGACGGCAAGGTTATACGCCTTAACTTCCCGCCGCTCACGGAGGAGAGAAGAAAGGAGCTTGTAAAGACTGTTAAGAAATATGCCGAGGAGGCAAAGGTGCAGATAAGGAACGCGCGCCGTGACGGTATCGATATGTACAAGAAGCAGAAGAAGAACGGCGAGATAACAGAGGACGATATGAAAAATATCGAAAAGGATATCCAGAATATGACGGATAAGTATATCAAGGAGATCGACAGTATAACTGCCGATAAGGAAAAGGAAATAACGTCTATATAACGCATACGCGCGTTATCAAGTGGAACAGTACCGTGCGGCTTGAGCCGTTCGGTGCTGTTCCTGCGTTTAAAAAAGGAATCGCCGGAAGGGATTTGGGAGTATGCTTTTTGAAGCTTTTAAAAAGAAAAAAAAGGATCATGAGATAGACCTCAGCAATCTGCCAAGACATATAGGCGTCATAATGGACGGAAACGGCAGATGGGCGAAAAAGAGAGGGCTGCCGCGCAGCGCAGGCCATAAGGCCGGAGCGGAAAGCCTTAAAAAGATAGTTACCGAGGCCAATGAGCTGGGAGTTGAATATATAACGGTATACGCGTTTTCGACAGAGAACTGGAAAAGACCGCAGGCAGAGGTAGATTATCTTATGGATCTGCTCATGGACTATCTGATAAACGCGGAAAAAACTCTCGCGGGAGAAAATGTGCGTATCCGCGCCATAGGCTCAAGAGCTGAGCTTTCGGAGGAGATGCGCAGGCAGATAAAGAAGACAGAGGAGCTCACAAAGGACCGTTCGGGTATAGTTATGAATATTGCACTCAATTACGGCGGGCGCGAGGAGCTTGTGCATGCCGCGCGCGTCATAGGAGCGGCGGTGAAGAACGGCGGGCTCGAGCCGGAGTCCATAACGGAGGAGGATATCGAAAAGAGTCTTTATACCGCGGGACAGCCGGATGTGGATCTTTTGATCCGAACGAGCGGCGAGCAGAGGCTGTCGAACTTTATGCTCTGGCAGGTGAGCTATGCTGAAATGGTATTTGTAAATAAGCTTTGGCCTGATTTCAAGCCGAAGGATCTTATAGAGTGTATAAAAATATTCCAGGGCCGCGGCAGGCGGTTCGGCGGTATATGAGAGGGGCGGTGAAAAATATGCTGACTCGTATAATCACTTCAGTTGTCGCGCTGGCGGTATTCTTTGCGGTCATATTCGCGGGCGAGCTGCCGCTCGTTATCGCGGTGCTCATAGTAACGGCAGCCATGCTGTTCGAGACCTACAGCGCGGTAACGGGATCGGCTGCGGTAAAGGTATCGGGGTATATCACCGCGGCGATCGTAACAGCAGGAGTGTATGCGGATATGACAGGGGCAGCGCTTTCGGCCGCGATACTCATAATACTGGTCTTTCTCGTATTTCTTCATGGGAAGGTACGGTACCGCGAGCTGCTGTCGGTGTCGTTCATGTCGGTATATATAGCGCTGTTTATGAGCTATATACCGCTGCTGCGGATAAACATGGGGCTTGCGTATATGGCGTTCGTGTTTATAATAGCGTGGGGAAGCGACACCTGCGCCTATTTCTGCGGCACATTCTTCGGGAAGCACAAGCTGATACCGAAGGTAAGTCCGAAAAAGACGGTCGAAGGCTCGGTGGGAGCGATAATATCGGTAATGCTTTTATGTATGCTGTATGCGCTCATCCTTGATAAAAGCGGTCATCCGCTCGGCGGTGTATCGCCGGAGGCGGCGGACTATATAAAGATAGGCCTGCTCGGCGCGGTGACTGCGGCAGTTTCGCAGCTGGGCGATCTTGCAGCGTCGGCGATAAAAAGGGATACCGGGATAAAGGATTACGGAAAAATATTTCCCGGTCACGGCGGATTTATGGACAGATTCGACAGTGTTATATTTATCGCGCCTGTAGTATACTATTATTGTGTGTATATCATTATCATATAAACAGAGGTAGAAGAATGAAACTGACAATACTAGGCTCCACCGGCTCGATCGGCACCCAGACGCTCAGCATCGTCCGCGATAATCCGGAAAGGTTCTCGGTCACGGCGATCACCGGGAACAGGAATACCGCGCTGCTTGAGGAGCAGGCGCGCGAGTTCAGACCGGAGCTGGTATGCGCGGCCGATGAGCAGAGCGCGGCGGAGCTGCGCGTTAGGCTCGCGGATACGGGCATAAGGGTGCTTGGCGGAGCGGAGAGCATAAAGGAGGCGGCAGCGCTCCCGGCGGCTGACGCGGCCGTGGTATCGGTCGTTGGCATGGCCGGCATAGAGCCGACAATAGAGGCGCTCAGGACAAGAAAAAGGGTCGCGCTCGCGAACAAGGAAACGCTTGTCGCGGCCGGAAATATAATAAAAAGATACGAGAGGGAATACTCAAACAGGATAATACCCGTTGACAGCGAGCATTCCGCTATATTCCAGTCTATGCTTGGCATGAACGGCAAACGTGAGATAAAGCGGATAATACTTACCGCTTCGGGCGGCAGCTTTTACGGGAAAAAGCTTGATGAGCTGAGGGATGTTACTCCGGAGCAGGCGCTGCATAACCCGAACTGGGATATGGGCGCAAAGGTGACTATAGATTCCTCAACGCTCGTAAACAAGGGGCTTGAGATGATAGAGGCAAAATGGCTGTTTGACATAGACATAGACAGGATAAAGGTCGTGATACACCGCCAGAGCATACTTCATTCGGCGGTGGAGTTTGTTGACAATGCGGTGATAGCGCAGCTCGGCGCGCCGGATATGCGTCTGCCTATCCAGTTCGCGCTTACGTATCCGGAGCGTGTACCGATAAGGGATAACGAGCTGGATCTGTGCGGATGTGCGGATCTCACGTTTGAGGAGCCTGATACCGAAACATTTTACGCGCTGGAGCTTGCGAAGCGCGCAGGCCGCGAGGGCGGCACTCTCGCAGCGGTGTTCAACGGCGCGGACGAGGCGGCGGTCGGACTGTTTATGGAGGGAAAGCTTTCATACACCGGTATAACCGAGGCGGTCGCTTATGCGATGGATAGGCACAAAAACATACAGGATCCCACTCTGGAGGAGATCTATGCGGCGGATAAAGAGGCGAGAGCGGCCGTAACGGCCGGTTTTGCCGGAAGATGATAAAGAATTTATGTAAACTGTTCAGCCCTGTGCGGACTGCAAGGAGGTATATAAGTATTGGTAACGGCAATCGTAACGATAATCATGTTTCTCGTGATGGTATCGCTTCACGAGTTCGGTCATTTCATAACCGCTAAGATAATGGATTTCAAGATCCTTGAATACTCGATCGGCTTCGGTCCGGCTGTCTGGCACAGCAAAAAAAGCGAGATACAGTATTCCATAAGGGCGATACCGTTCGGCGGCTACTGTAAATTCGAGGGCGAGGACGAAGCGTCCGAGGATAAGCGGGCATTTTCAAACCAGCCGGTATGGAAGCGTATAATCGTGGTAGCGGCGGGAGGCATCTTTAATATCATACTTGGCTTTGTGCTGTTTCTGTTTATCGTTCCGGCTGGCTCGCCTGTGAGCACTAATGTGATAGACGAGGTCGTGGAGAACAGCTATATCGAGGAGCAGGGCATAATGCCGGGAGATGAGGTCGTTGAGATAAACGGCAAGCATGTCAGCTTTTATAATGATATATCCCTGTACACACAGGATTTCACCGCCGGTGAGGAGTGTGAGCTGGTGGTCAAACGCGACGGAGAAAAGCTTAGATTCACCTTCCGTCCGTCCGAGAGCGTAACGAGCTACACGTATACCGAGGAAGGCATCGAGGTCACAAGCTCAGTGAACGGCGTAAGCGAGGATACTGTATTTTACAAATACGGCGAGGGCGCTCAGCGCGACGATTCAAGGATAGGGACTACCGAGACTGTAACGAGGCTGATAATCGGCTTCAGACCTCAGCAGGAGGATATAAACGCGCTGAACGTCTGGGGCGAGGCATGGAATCAGACGAAATTTGTCGTAAAGCTTGTATATAATTCATTATGGCAGCTGGTCACAGGCAGGGCAGGCATGGATCAGATGGGTGGGCCTGTAGCGATAGTTTCTGAGGTCAACAACGCCGTGAATTCCGGCAGCCAGAGCTGGCTGTATGTGCTGAATCTTACGGCGCTTTTGACGATAAATCTGGGTGTGTTCAACCTTCTGCCGATCCCGGCGCTTGACGGAGGAAGGCTGCTTTTCATGTTGATCGAGCTGATCCGAAGAAAGCCGATCCCGCCGGAAAAGGAGGGACTCGTTCACGCGGTAGGCTTCCTGCTGCTGATAGCGCTGATAATATTTGTGTCGTTCAATGATATAATGCGGCTGATAAGGTAATGTTGTTTCACTGCGGAAAGGAGCGATATTTTGAACAGAAGGATAACGAGGACCGTCAATGTCGGCGGCGTTAGGATAGGCGGCGGCAGTCCTGTCTCGATACAGTCAATGTGCAACACGGACACGCGCGATGTGTCGGCCACGGTAAGGCAGATACTGGAGCTGGAGGCAGCGGGCTGTGAGCTGATCCGCGTTGCGGTGCCGGATATGGAGGCGGCCGAGGCGGTAAAGCGGATAAAGGAGCGGATCCATATCCCGCTTATCGCGGATATACACTTTGACTATAGGCTCGCCCTCAAATGTATAGAGAACGGTATCGACAAGGTGCGCATAAATCCCGGAAATATCGGCAGCCGTGACCGTGTAAAGCTGGTCGCGGACGCCGCAAAGGCAAAGGGCATCCCGATCCGGATCGGAGTAAACGGCGGCTCGCTCGAAAAACGGCTGATCGAAAAATACGGCGGTCCTACGGCGGAGGCGCTCGTTGAGAGCGCGCTGGGGCATGTGGAGATACTCGAAGACGTTGATTTCAGCGATATAGTTGTGTCGATAAAGGTATCAAGCGTGCCGGTCATGCTGGAGGCTTACCGGATGTTTTCGGAAAAGACTGATATACCGCTGCATGTCGGCGTTACAGAGTCGGGAACGGAGCGGCTGGGGACTATCAAGTCGAGCATCGGTATCGGAACGCTGCTCTCGGAGGGAATAGGCGATACCGTGCGCGTTTCGCTCACGGCCGATCCGGTGCGCGAGGTATACGCGGCAAAGGATATCCTGCGCATTCTGGGACTGAGGAAGAACGGTATAGAGTTCGTTTCATGCCCGACCTGCGGCAGGACACAGATAGATCTTATCGGTATAGCGTCCGAGGTAGAGCGGAGGCTTGCCGGCGTTGACAAGAATATCAAGGTCGCTGTGATGGGCTGCGTCGTTAACGGACCGGGCGAGGCGAGAGATGCCGATATAGGAATCGCCGGCGGCAGGGGCGAGGGGATAATCTTCCGCAAGGGCGAGATACTCAGGAAGGTACCCGAAAATATGATCGTAGAAGAACTGTTGAAGGAAGTAGATAAGCTATGAAAAAGTTTCTCGTGATAAACGGAGTAAATCTGAATATGCTTGGCATACGCGAGCCGGGGATATATGGAAGCGACTCGCTTGCGAGTCTTGAGGAACGTGTGAGAAGAAGAGCAGAGCAGCTTGGTGTGCAGGTCGATTTTTTCCAGAGCAACTATGAGGGCGCCGTGTGCGAGGCGATACAGAACGCGCTAGGCGTGTACGATGGGCTGATCATGAATCCCGGCGCGTTCACGCACTATTCGTACGCGATCCGCGACGCGCTGGGTTCCGTTAAGCTCCCGGCGGTCGAGGTGCATATATCAAACATACATAAACGGGAGGAGTTCAGGCATACGTCTGTTACAGTGCCGGAGTGCGTCGGACAGATATGCGGTCTTGGACTTTTGGGCTATGAGCTGGCATTGGAGGCGCTTTGTGATGCAGTCAAGGATCGATAGGCTTCTTAATAACATTGACGAGGGCAGTGCGGTCCTTATATCGGGATATCCTAATATATTCTATTACAGCGGCTTTACCTCGGAGGACGCCTGGCTCATAATATCGAAAAACACAAGGCTGCTCATAACCGACTCCAGATATACGATACAGGCGCGCTCTCAGGCTGAGGGATTTGATATCGCGGACATCAAGGAGGGCTGGGAAAAGCTCTTGAAGAATATAAGCGAGGAGCAGCTCGTGTTTGAGGAGGACAAGATGAATGTCGGCGAGTATAAGCGGCTAAAGGCCGCGGCGCCGGGGAAGATATTTGTTCAGGGACAGGAGCTTATAGACAGGCCGCGCCGTGTAAAGGACGCGGCGGAGCTTGAGCTTATCGCCGCGGCGGAGAAAATAGGGGATGACGCGTTCTCGCATATGCTCCGATATATACGCGAAGGCATGACGGAGCGTGAGATAGCTCTGGAGCTTGAAACGCATATGAAGAAGAACGGCGCGGAGGGACTGTCGTTTGCGACGATCGCCGCGTCCGGTGAACGCTCGGCTATGCCTCATGGGACCGCAAGCGGTAAGAGGATCGAAAAGGGCGACTTCCTGACTCTCGATTTCGGCTGTGTGTACAAGGGCTACTGCTCGGATATGACCAGAACTGTGGTGATAGGCCGCGCGGATGAGCGGCAGCGTGAGATATACTCGGTGGTGCTCAGGGCTCAGGAAAAGGCGCTGGAAGGCATATATGAGGGGATCGGCTGCGCCGAGGCGGACGCTCTCGCAAGAAGGGTCATAGAGGACGCGGGCTACGGCGGCAATTTCGGACACGCACTCGGACACAGCGTGGGTATAGAGATACATGAGCGCCCTAATTTTTCGCCGAGAAGCAAGGATAAGCTTGAGAACGGCAACGTTATGAGCGTGGAGCCGGGGATATATATAGACGGCTTCGGCGGGGTAAGAATAGAGGATCTTATAGCCGTCCGTGACGGCGAGATCATCAATTTTTCGCACTCTCCCAAGCAGCTAATAGAGCTTTGAGTCCTAATATGCCCTCATTTTATCTGTATACGCAATGCGGATCCGGAAGTGGGTCGAGACCGTGCAGACGCTCATGATCGACCGTGAATAGTAACAAATTTAAACGTATATGCTCTATTATTGAAAAAAGGTATTGCAATTTATGAGTTTTTTTGATAGAATATAATATGGATATTATGGTCATGTCTGTATAAGCGCACAGTTCGGGCGAATAATATGGGCGATGTACCGAAAGAATAGAATAAAAAGCCCCGGTACAGCCGGGTGGAAAGGAATGGGACAAGATGGTAACCGCAGGTGATTTTAGAAACGGAGTAACATTTGAGATGGACGGCGGCGTTTGGCAGGTCGTTGAGTTTCAGCATGTAAAGCCGGGAAAGGGTGCCGCATTTGTGAGAACAAAGATGAAGAATGTTATCACTGGCAGCGTGGTGGAAAAGTCGTTCAGACCTACAGAGAAGTTTGAGAACGCGTTCGTTGAAAGAAAGGACATGCAGTATTCCTACAATGACGGAGATCTTTACTACTTCATGGATCAGGAGACATTCGATATGCTTCCGATCGCCATGAACGATATAAAGGACAAGATGAAGTTTGTTAAGGAAAACGATGTGTGCAAGATCCTTTCATACAAGGGCAAGGTGTTCGATATAGAGCCGCCGACATTCGTTGAGCTGGCTATAACGGAAACAGAGCCGGGCTTTGCCGGAAACACAGCCACAGGCGCTACAAAGCCTGCTACTCTTGAAACAGGTGCAGTTATCCAGGTGCCGCTGTTCGTTGACGGCTCGGATATAATCCGCGTTGACACGAGAACAGGTGAATACATGGAGCGTGTAAGCAAATAAAGGCATTATTTATCATGACGCTGAAGGGAGGCTGAAAGGCATGAATGAAATATCTAAGGATGCGGCGTTTTTGAAGGGACTCGCCGAGGGAATGGCTATAGAAGGAAAGTCGGACGAGGGCAAGCTGATATCAAAGCTTATCGATCTTGTTTCCGAGGCGGCGGACCGAATAGAGGAGCTCGAGGAATGCGTGCAGGATCTCACAGAGGAGCTGGAGATGATCGATGAGGACGTGTACGAGCTCGGCAAGGACGTTGATGATCTTTATGAGTCAGCGGACATTGACGGCGATCCGTATGATTATGATTTCGGCGATGACGGGGATGATGATCTCTTTGACGAATTTGACGATGACGACGACAATCTTTTTGAGATCATGTGTCCTGAATGCGGCGAGGATGTAGTTGTTGATTTTGATCTGCTCGATGAGGAAAACAGCATCGTATGTCCGAATTGCCACAGCAATATCGAGCTTGAGTTCGATATCCCTGAGGACGATGAGGACGAGCAGGACGATAATGACGATGAGATAGACGACTGACCGTAGATTTAGGATCGTGTAAAAAACAGAGACTGCCGAATTATGCGGCAGTCTCTGTTTTATATATGGAGGAAGTATGGGATATACAGGTTTATACATTCATATACCGTTTTGTGTGAAAAAGTGTGACTATTGTGATTTTGTGTCGTTTTCAGGCAGGGAACACGAGTTTGAGGCATATATCGGAGCTCTGGAACGCGAGCTGAGCCTTTATGCAGGAGCGGCCGCAGATACGGTATTTATCGGAGGCGGCACTCCGTCCGTACTGCCGACCGCCCTGATAAGCCGGCTGTGCAGATGCGTGAGGGACAGGATAGAGCTGGCGGCGGACACGGAATGGAGCATAGAGGTGAACCCCGGCACGGTATCGGAGGAAAAGATAGACGCGATGCTTGAGGGCGGGATAAACCGGGTCAGCGTCGGCGTGCAGTCGTTTTGCGACAAGGAGCTGAGAGCCGCGGGAAGGATACACAGCGCGCAGACGGCATACGATACGGTGCTGAAGCTGCATGAGGCGGGTTTTGACAATATAAGCATAGATCTGATGGAGTCGCTGCCGCTGCAGACTCCGGAAAGCTTCAAAAAAACGCTTGAGACGGCGGTGAGCCTGCCGCTAAGGCATATAAGCGTTTACAGTCTCATAATAGAGGACGGCACGCCGCTGAAGGAGAAGTATGAAAACGGTGTGTACCGCGAGCCTGATGAGGACACCGACCGTGAGCTTTACCGTTATACGGCGGAGTTTCTCTGCAGCAGGGGGCTTGAACGCTATGAGATATCAAACTATGCGCAACCCGGGTTCGGATCGCGCCATAATGTAAGATACTGGGAATGCTTGCCGTATATAGGCGCGGGCTTGGCAGCACACTCGTATACGGGCAGCGTGAGGTATTCCAACACCTCAGAGCTTGAGGAATATATAAAGGGAAATTACCGATCCGGGGAGATCGAGCAGCTGAGCGAAAACGATAGGATATCGGAGTTTATGATGCTGGGGCTGAGGATGATAAAGGGAGTGTCGTTCGAGGAGTTCGGACGGCGTTTCGGCTGTGACCTGCGCGCCATGTTCGGGCGTGAGCTGGAGAGGCTTGAGGGTCTCGGTCTCATAGTCACGGACGGCGGACGCTGCCGGCTTACAGAGCGCGGGCTTGACGTGGCCAATTCAGTTATGTGTGAATTTATGCTCTGACAATAGAAATATGAATAAAATATTAAATATAGAATAAAATACTTGACAATCGGAGAAAAAAGTGCTATTTTATATATAGTTGTTAGCACTCGTTAGCCTTGAGTGCTAACAGAAGGCAAAAAATCAGATTTGGTGATTGCAGACGAAGGGATGCGGACACAATGGATCTTAACGACAGAAAAAAACAGATCCTGCAGGCAATAATCGACGAATATATCGGCTCGGCGGAGCCGGTAGGCTCAAGGGCGATATCAAAGAAGCATGAGCTGGGGCTTTCGAGCGCAACGATCCGCAACGAGATGGCAGATCTGGAGGAGATGGGCTACCTGATACAGCCACACACCTCGGCCGGACGTATACCGTCCGATGCTGGGTATCGGTTTTATGTAAACTCGCTTATGAAGAGATATCAGATCGGGCTTGAGGCTATCGAGCGGCTGCAGAGTGAGCTGGCGGGCAGGATACAGAATCTAGACAAGGCAGTTAAGCGCGCGGGCTTTCTGGCCTCGGTGCTGACCGATTATACCACGGTGGTATCGGCTCCGGTAGGAGAGAGAGCGGAGATAAAGAAGATAGATCTTGTTCCGGTATCCCCAGAAACGGTCATGCTGATAATAGTTACGAGAACGGTCAAGAACCGGATCATAAACGCGAGACTGTCGTTTGACGAATGCGAGATGATCGCGTCAGTGCTGAATTCAAGACTGCGTGAAAAGTCGGCCGACGAGATAACCTACGACACGATTCGCGGTATTGAATCGGAGCTGTGCGAGGAGCTTTCGGTGCAGCCGAAGCTGCTTATAAATGTGCTCCACTTCGTGTATGACGCGGTAACGGAGGCGGAGGATACAGAGATATATGTTGAGAACGCAAAGTCGATACTGCAGTATCCGGAGTATCATGACGTAGACAAGGCGCGGGAGATATTCAGCTTTCTGGATGATAAATCAAATCTAAAGCAGCTCATAGCTGAGACGGGTGAAAAGGAAGGCGTAAATGCCAGGATCGGCGGTGAGAATGATCCGGAGATCCTGAAGGACTGTTCGCTCGTTACCGTCAATTATTCGCTCGACGGCAAGGCGGTGGGAAAAATAGGAGTTATAGGACCGAAGAGGATGGATTATGCGAAGGTGTTCGCAAGCCTCGATCTTATATCTCATGAGATAGATAAGCTGCTCGGATTTTTCTCGGGCGGATAATAAAGGACGGATACGGAGGCTGTATCCGTACCACAATAAGGAGGGATTGGATTGGATAAGAACAAGGATGCTGAGGTACAGGAGACTGAGGATACCGCGGCTGAGAAACCGGAGGAGCTGACAGCAGAGGAGGCTCTGAAGCAGGAGCTTGCGGAGCAGAAGGATAAGTATCTCAGGCTTCTGGCTGAATATGATAACTATCAGAAGCGTACACAGCGCGAAAAGGCGGCACGGTATGCCGATGCCGTTGTTGACACTGTAGAAAAGCTGCTGCCGGTCGGCGATAACCTTGAAAGAGCGCTCAATACCGAGGTGACCTCGGAGGACGCGGTGAAGTTCAAGGAGGGTGTTGAGATGGTCTGGAAGCAGTTCATAGACGCGCTCGAAAAGCTCGGAGTCAAGCCGATACAGGCTAAGGGCGAGCAGTTCGACCCTAATCTTCACAATGCGGTAATGCATGTCGAGGACGACAGCGTTGACGACAACACCGTTGTAGAGGACTTTGCGAAGGGTTATATCTATAACGATGAAAGGGTAGTAAGACATAGTATGGTAAAGGTGGCTAACTGAAACGCCGCTTTAGCAGAAAAAGAGAATTAACATATGGTTAATAGAAGCTTTTGAGGAGGAATTAAAAATGGGAAAAATAATCGGTATAGACCTTGGAACAACAAACAGCTGTGTAGCTGTAATGGAGGGCGGAAATCCGAATGTTATAACTAACAGTGAGGGCGCAAGAACAACGCCGTCAGTCGTAGCGTTCCAGAAGGACGGAGAGAGGATAGTAGGTCAGGTAGCAAAGCGTCAGGCTGTAACTAATGCGGACCGCACTATCATGTCGATAAAGCGAAAGATGGGTACGACCGAAAAGGTAACGGTGGACGGCAAGTCCTACACGCCGCAGGAGATCTCGGCGATGATCCTTTCAAAGCTCAAGAATGACGCTGAGGCATATCTCGGAGAGCCTGTAACTCAGGCGGTCATCACAGTTCCTGCGTACTTCAACGACTCGCAGCGTCAGGCTACCAAGGACGCCGGAAAGATAGCAGGTCTTGAGGTGCTGCGTATAATAAACGAGCCTACAGCGGCAGCGCTGGCGTACGGCATGAGCGATAAGGATCAGACGATCATGGTATACGACCTCGGCGGCGGTACCTTCGATGTATCTATACTTGAGATCGGAGACGGCGTATTCGAGGTTCTTTCAACAAACGGTGACACACACCTCGGCGGTGACGATTTCGACCAGAAGATAATAGATTATCTCATAACCTCGTTCAAGAACACGGACGGCATCGATCTTTCAAATGATAAGGTAGCTATGCAGAGACTTAAGGAGGCTGCTGAGAAATCAAAGATAGAGCTTTCGACCACGACCACATCAGAGATAAATATACCGTTCATAACAGCAGACGCGACAGGTCCGAAGCATATGAACATAACGCTTACAAAGGCTAAGTTCGATGAGCTTACCGCAGATCTGGTAGACAGGACTCTTGTATGCATAAGAAACGCTATGAAGGATGCCGGTCTCACCGCGTCACAGATCGATGAGGTACTGCTCGTGGGCGGTTCATCGCGTATACCGGCCGTACAGGAGGCTGTAAAGAAGGAAATGGGCAAGGAGCCGCATAAGGGCATCAACCCGGATGAGTGTGTCGCAGTAGGAGCAGCTCGTCAGGCAGGTGTTCTGGGCGGTGAGGAAACAGGCGTTCTCCTGCTAGATGTAACACCGCTTTCGCTCGGTATCGAGACTCTCGGCGGCGTATGCACGAAGCTTATCGAGAGAAACACAACTATCCCGACAAGCAAGTCGCAGATATTCTCAACTGCAGCTGACGGACAGACGCAGGTAGAGATCCACGTGCTTCAGGGTGAGCGTGAGATGGCTCAGTACAACAAGACGCTCGGCCGCTTCAACCTCACAGGCATAGCTCCGGCTCCGAGAGGCGTTCCGCAGATCGAGGTAAAATTTGATATCGACGCCAACGGTATAGTTAACGTATCCGCTAAGGATCTCGGAACAGGCAATGAGCAGAAGATCACTATAACGGCATCCTCGAACCTCAGCGATGAGGATATCGACAGAGCTGTCAAGGATGCTGAGAAGTATGCCGAGGAGGATAAGAAGCGTAAGGAAGAGGTAGAGACCCGTAACAGCGCGGAGTCGATGGTATTTCAGTGCGAGAAGGCGCTCAAGGATCTCGGCGACAAGGTGAGCGAGACAGAAAAGAGCGAGGTGCAGGCAGAGATCGACAAGGTCAAGGAAGCGCTCAAGGGTACGGATACAGCCGCTATAAAGGCTGCATCGGAGGCTCTGACTCAGAAGTTCTATTCTATCTCGGAGAAGATGTATCAGCAGGCCAACCCTAACGGCGGCGCGGCAGGCTTTGATCCGTCACAGGCTCAGCAGGGAGCGGGTCAGGCTCCGGGCGGAGAGAATGTATATGACGCCGATTACAGAGAGGTAGACGACGATAATAAATAATCATATAGAGTTTAACAGAGGGCGGGTCATTTAAAATGCTCCGCCCTTGTTGGGTTAAGGGAACGCCCGTCTATAAACATTTTTTACATTTTGTGCGTGTTGACTATTTACAAACAGTAAAAAAAGGATTATAATATATTCGGTGTCTTTCTGTTGCACCGGAAAAATCGTATTTTGGGCAGGCGCGTCTGCGCCGGTTATGGAAGGTGAGGATTTTGGCAGATAAACGAGATTATTACGAAGTGCTGGGCGTAAGCAAGGGCGCGTCCGCAGACGAGATAAAAAAGGCATTCCGTAAAATGAGCAAGAAGTATCATCCCGATCTGCATCCGGGCGATAAGGAGGCCGAGGAAAAATTCAAGGAAGTAAACGAAGCGTATCAGGTGCTTTCCGACGACGAGAAGCGCAGCCGTTACGATCAGTTCGGTCATGCCGGAGTTGACGGGAATGCGGGCTTCGGCGGCAGTGGTTTCGGCGGCGGCTTCGGCGGCTTTGATATGGGTGATATAGGCGATATATTCGGCGATCTGTTCGGCGGCGGCTTTGGCGGCGGCAGAGCAAGACGGAACGGACCGCGACGCGGCTCGGATCTGAGCCAGTATATCAGCCTTACATTCGAGGAAGCGGCGTTCGGCTGCAAAAAGAAGATCAATATAACCAAAAACGAGACCTGCGGCGACTGCGGCGGAACGGGCGCAAAGCGCGGCACATCACCGGAGACCTGTCCGCAGTGTAACGGGACCGGTCAGATCCAGCAGCGCAGGCAGACGATGTTCGGGTTCTCAAATGTTATATCGGAGTGCCCCAGATGTCACGGCAAGGGCAAGATCATAAAGGAGGCATGCTCCACATGCCGCGGTACCGGGCGCGTGAGAAAGAACAAGACTATTGAGGTGAACATACCCGCCGGAATAGACGATGAGCAGGTAATGCGCATACCGGGCGCGGGAAACGCGGGCGAGAACGGCGGACAGAACGGAGATCTGCAGCTCGTTATCAGGGTAAAGCCGCATGATCTGTTTAGGCGCGACGGCTACGATGTGAATGTCGTGTTCCCGATAACGTTCGTGCAGGCGGCGCTGGGCGCTACGCTGAAGGTGCCGACGATACACGGCATAGTCGAGTATGACATCCCTGAGGGAACGCAGACCAACACGAGGTTCAGGCTGAAGGGAAAGGGTATCCCGATCCTTCACGGACGCGGCAACGGCGATGAGTACGTAACTGTAACGGTCGAGGTGCCGAAGAACCTGAGCTCGAAGCAGAAAGAGCTTCTGAAGGAATTTGACGAGGACAGGAACTATACAAAAAAGAAAAGCTTTATGGATAAAATGCGCGATGCATTCAAATGACAGCCTGATGCATTTGTATTGGCATTGACCGCGCAGGAAGGAAGGGATTGCAGATTATGAGACCAAACATTTATGAGCTTGACAAGATGACCAAGGAGCAGTATGACTTTATCATGAAGAGGGCTGAGCTTGACATCACCGAGCAGATGAAGGTGGCAAAGGAGGTCTCGGATGATATCCGTGACCGCGGCGATGAGGCTGTGCTTGAATACACGGCTAAATTCGATCACGTAACGCTCACGGCCGATCAGATGAAGGTCACTGAGGAGGAGATCGAAGCCGGCTACGAGCGCCTCGATAAGGAAACCAGAGAGGCGATAGAGTACGCGTATAAGAATATATACGATTTCCATGAAAAGCAGCTCCCTGAGGAAATGTGGTTCACGATGGTGGATGACGGTCTCATGGTCGGAGAAAAGACCACGCCCATAGTTGACGTGTGTCTGTACGTTCCGCACGGGAAGGGCTCGTTCCCGTCCGTGCTCTGTATGCTCGGCATACCGGCGGTAGTCGCAAAGGTGCCGAGGATAGTTGTCGTAACGCCCCCGAACGAGAAGGGCGAGGTGGACGATGCGATCCTTTGCGCGGCTAAGATAATAGGGATAAAGGAGATATACAAGGTCGGCGGCATACAGGCCGTTGCCGCCGTTGCTTACGGCACGGAAACGATCCCGAAATGCCACAAGATAATAGGACCGGGAAACAGCTATGCGACAGCGGCAAAGCGTGTGCTTGCTAACCATATCGATGCCGGTCTCCCGGCAGGACCGTCGGAGATAATAGTTCTTGCGGACGAGAAGGCGGATCCTGAGAAGGTAGCTCTCGACTGGATGATAGAGGCGGAGCACGGTCCGGACAGCGCGGCGCTGCTTGTCACACATTCGCGTGAGCTGGTAGAGGCGGCGATCCCGATAGTGAACAGACAGCTTGAAAAGATATCGCAGAAGCGCAGAGAGTGGATCGAGACCAATCTCACGACCTACGGCGGAGTCATACTTACGAATTCGCTTGAAGAATCGATAGATTTTGTTAACGACTACGCGCCTGAGCATATGGAGGTAATGACGGAAAAGCCGTTCGACACGCTCCCGAAGATAAAGAATGCGGGCGAGATACTGCTTGGCGATTACACGCCTGTAACGCTCTGCAATTTCGTGCTCGGCCCGAACGCTATCCTGCCTACAGGCGGATTTGCGAAAACATATTCATCGGTGTCGGTAATGGATTTCCTCAAGCGCTCATCAGTCGGCTACGCGTCGAAGGAGGGCTTTGAGAACGTGCGTGAATACGCGTACAGATTTGCAAAGGTCGAGGGCTTTGACACCCATGGCCTGGCGGTAAAGGAGCGTAAATAACAGATAGAAAAAATGCCGCGGCCGGAGGGCGCGCGGCATTTTGCGCATAAAAAAATACGATGGGTAATTGTGAAACGAGCGTTTTGCGGTCACCTATCCGAATATACAAAGAGGAGAGCCGATATGAAAAAAATCAAGGTCACGAGAAGAACGACTGAATCGGAAATGACGGTGACGCTCGATCTCTCACCGTTAAAGCCGGATTACAGAAAAAGGATAACAACGCCCATACCGTTCCTGAACCATATGCTTGAGCATATAGCCTACAGGGCGGGCTTTAATATAGAAACTGAGCTGAAGCTGGCCGATTATTCACTGACGCACGTCGTTGCGGAGGATCTGGGCATCGCGCTAGGCAAGGCGGTAAAGGAGTATATCGATGGCACCGACGGCACTTACGGCTACGGTGACGCGATAGGAATTATCGATGAGGCAAAGGCTGAATGTGCAGTAAGCTTCGAGTCCCGCGCGTATATAGATTGGGACTGGCACGGCATAGAGCTGCCGAAGGAGACGGAGGGGATGCTCAGCGAGGATCTTGAGACGTTCCTTGACGGCTTTGTCCAGGGCGCGATGTGCACGCTGCATATAGATCTTTTCAAGGGACACAACGGTCACCATATCTGGGAGGCGGTATACCGCTCGGTAGGCTCGGCGCTCGGCAGGGCTGTGACTGTTGACGAGTCGCGCAGGGGCAAGACCTCGGGCGTAGCCGGGAAGATAGAGTGGATAACGGAAACCGAATGAGCATGAACAGACTTCTGGATAAATACGACACCGTCATATTCGATATGGACGGTGTTATAACGAGCGAGCAGAACTACTGGAACAGCGCCGCGCTGACAGTCCGTGAGTATCTTTCAAGCGGCAGGTATTTCGGTAACGGGGATATCGACGCCGCGGCGATGAGCGCTGATGTGAGTTCGATACGCGGCGAGGTGTTTTCGGATGACAGGCTCATAGACGAGCTGAAATCGCGCGGCGTGAATTCAAACTGGGATCTTGGCTATGTAACGGTGCTTATAGCGCTTATAACGAAAAGCGCGGATCCTGAGAAGATCCTGGATCATGCAAGGACGCTGCCGGACAATATCCTTGATATGTACGGGAGCCTGGCGGAGTCAGCTGCGGCCGCGGCTGGGCTTGATCCGGCGGAGGCCGGGCGAAACGGCAGGCTATGGACGGATATGCGCGACTGCTTTCAGGAGTGGTTTTTGGGTGATGATGTGTTCAGGGAGCAGTACGGCAGGGAGCCGGCGCAGACCGGTAAGCCGGGGCTTCTGCACAGCGAGCAGCCTATAATACCTATGGACAGTCTAAAAAAGCTGCTCTGCTCTCTTGCGGAGACAAAGCGCGTTTGCACCGGCACAGGCAGACCGTATGCGGAGCTGATAACGCCGCTGCGGGCGTGGAATGTTGAAAAGTATTTTGCGGAAAACGGGCTTTGCAATTATGACCATGTTGCCAAAGCGGAGAAGCGGTTTGAGGGTATGACGCTGACAAAGCCGCATCCGTATATGTTCCTGAAGGCTCTTTACGGCACTGATAAGGATGACGCATGGATACTTTTCGGCGAGCATGACCGCTCCGAGATAGAGCGCGCGCTCGTGGTCGGCGACGCGGGAGCGGATATACTTGCGGCAAAGGCTATGGGAGCAGATTTCTGCGCTGTGCTTACGGGTGTTGCAGGCACGGCCGCAAGAGGCTTTTTTGAGGAGCAGGGCGCGGAGTACATACTGGGCTCTGCCGCTGATCTGCTGTGAATATGGAGGTGATCGCGAAGCGCTGCCGCGTTTTGCGGTCACATAATATGGAGATGGTGATATGGAGAAAAGAATAAAAGCGCCTATCGGCAAGGAAACGGCGCGCTCTCTCAGAGCGGGCGATAGTGTGCTAATCTCAGGCGTTATCTATACGGCCAGGGACGCCGCTCATGAACGTATGATCAGGCTGTTCCATGAGGGCGAGCCGTTCCCTATAGAGCTTAAGGATCAGGTGATATATTACGCCGGACCGTGTCCGGCGAAGCCGGGCGAGGTCATAGGCTCGTGCGGTCCTACTACCGCCGGGAGGATGGATGCGTACACGCCTGAGCTGCTTGATAACGGGCTTGGCGCGATGATAGGAAAGGGCGCGAGGAGCCCGGAGGTGGTCGAGGCGATGAAGCGGAACGGCTGCGTCTATTTCGGCGCAATCGGCGGCGCAGGTGCGCTTATAGCCGAGTGCATAAAAAAAGCCGAGATCATCGCATATGAGGATCTTGGCACGGAGGCGATAAGGAGGCTGGAGGTCGAGGATCTCCCGGCCGTGGTGCTTATCGACTCTCAGGGCGGAGATCTGTACGAATCGGGACAGAAAGATTACAGAAAAATATAGGGTCATAAACCGCGTGTCTTACACATATAATTTAATTACGCATTCTTTTGCGAATAAAGTGTAAGGGATGATGGCAATGGAAGAAAAACAGCGCACTGATACGGAAGACAATACCGGGAGCAGGACATATCAATACATAATACCGAGAATGGTCAGCGAGAAATACTCTGATATCGTCTGTTACGGAGTAAGACTGGAAAAGGTCACGGCTGAGCAGGGCAGAGGAAAAGCCGTGCTGTCCGCGCAGATAGACGATGTGTTTTTCCGGTATGAGGACGCATTGCTTTTTGTGGAATACGCGCGCAGGAACAGAACGGAGCCGTACCGGCTGCGGGAGGCTCTGGAGCGGTTCACGCGCGAGCATATCATGTGCGCGGCGGGCGCGTGAAGGCCTCCGCTATACTATACATATAAAAATAATAAGCGACGAAAGAAGAACGGTAATGAAAATAGGAATATTTGATTCCGGTATAGGCGGTCTGTCCGTCCTGCACCGTGCCCGTAAAATGCTGCCCGGAGCGCAGTTTATATACTATGCGGATGAAAAACACGTGCCTTACGGTGAAAAGACGCCGGAGGAGATACGCGTGTTCATAGGCGAGATATTCGGTTTCATGATAGAGAGAAGGGCTGACGCTATCGTCATAGCCTGCAATACTGCCACGAGCGCCGTGACGCGGGAATACAGAAACAGCTTTTCCGTGCCGATAATAGGCATGGAGCCTGCGGTAAAGAAGGCTGTCGATCTTTACGGTGATGAGGACAGACGTATACTTGTCGCCGCTACGCCGATAACGATAAAGGGTCAGAAGCTCCATGAGCTTGTCGAGCGCGTGGACACACGCGGCATGGTCGATCTGATAGAGCTGCCCGCGCTCGTGCGCTTTGCCGAGAAAGGGATGTTTGAGTCCGGTGAGGCGGAGGAATATCTGAGGAGCGCGCTCAGCGGCTATGAGCTGAGCGATTACGGCACGATCGTTCTCGGCTGTACGCATTTCAATTATTTCAAGAGATCGTTCCGGCGCATATTCGGCGAAGATATCAGGTTTACCGACGGCAATGAGGGTACGGTAAAGCAGGTGCAAAGGCTGCTGCCGGATCGTGAGGATACGAATGAAGCGGGCGGAACGGAGTTCTATTTTTCGGGCGAACGTGTAGGCGCTGAGCAGCGCAGGTTTATCGACCGCTGCCTGGCCCAGTTAGACAGCGTTTTCGATATCGAATAATATCGTGAAAGGAAGAAAGCATTGAAAATAAAGTATTCAAGAAGTTCTCTGAAATTTTTAAGCAGATTGGATAAGAAATCCGTACAGCGTATAAGAGAAGCGATACAGGGACTTACAAAAAATCCGCCGGAAGGTGATATAAAAGTTATGGCGGGATATACTGATAACAGAAAAAGACTTCGTGTAGGAGCATGGAGAGTTATATATAATTATTCAAATGAAAATGAAGTAAGGATACTTTTAATAATAGATATTGGAAATCGCGGTGATATTTATAAGTAAGGAGGAAAAATTATGTCAGGAATTGTTAAGAATGCGGCAAAAATGATGGAAATGCTTCCTGAGGAAGATAAGCGTTTTGCGTATGAATTTATCAAAAAGCTTGTGCTGGCATGGGATCCGGATTTTACAAAGGTAACAGATGAAGAACGGCGGAATATAGAAGAAGCGGAGCAAAGTGGGTTTGTTGATGAAGAGGACATCAATTGGGATGATTTAAGCGCAGTATTTTGAGATAGAATAATATCGTGAAAGGAAGAGGAACATATGAAGCAGTGCATGGATTCTGAAAATCTTCACAGAAGGTTTAAAAAGATCATAGGACAGGTACAGGCTATAGACAGGATGGTCGATGAGGATGTTCCATGTGAGGACGTGCTCTCACTCATAAACGCGGCAAAGTCTGCGCTTCACAGCGCCGGACAGGTGGTGCTTGAGGGACACATCAAGCACTGTGTCCGTGAGGGCATCGAGCACGGCGACGCCGACAAAACTATAGAGAATTTCACGAACGCCGTAAAACGGTTCGCGAATATGTGAGCTTTCATGGCTGCTGCAAAATGCTTATGTGTTTTTGCAGCAGCCATGTTTTTTTTCTTGCTTTCCTCTTGACAAATGATACCCATAGGGGTATAATATACATATACCCCTAATGGTATAAATATCTGATGGTACGGAGGAGATCAAGGGTGAAGAAAACTATAGACAGATGGGCGGAGAAGCTGGAGAGTCTTTTGGAGAAGGGCGGAACAAGGAAGGATATCGCGCTGCTTGCGGTTTCGGGGATAGCTCTGCTTGTGAGTATTTTCGGAGCTGACGCGCTGCCGTTCGATCCGGCATGGATCGCTGTGATCCTCTGCGGCGTCCCTATAATCCTGGAGGCCGTGATAGGTCTGGTAACGGCGTTTGATATCAAGGCCGATGTGCTGGTTTCTCTTGCGCTGGCAGCATCGCTGTTTATCGGCGAGGATTTTGCGGCCGGTGAGGTGGCGTTCATCATGCAGCTGGGCGCGCTGCTGGAGGATCTGACGGTCGCGAGGGCGCGGGCCGGCATAGAAAAGCTGGTCGATCTGTCGCCGCGCACTGCCAGGGTCATAAACGGCGGTGAGGAGAAAATGATCCCGGCGGAGCAGGTCAGCCCCGGGGATATGATCCGGGTGCTTCCGGGAGAGACTATACCGGCAGACGGCGTTGTCACTGCCGGCAGAACATCGGTGGATCAGGCGGTTATGACGGGAGAATCATTACCTGTCGATAAGGCTGAGGGCGACGAGGTGTCGAGCGGAACAGTGAACCAATTCGGAGCATTTGAGATGAGGGCGGAAAGGACGGGTGAGGACAGCTCGATACAGAGGATGATACGGCTCGTCCGGTCCGCGGATGCGGGAAAGGCGAAGATCGTTGGTATAGCGGACAGATGGGCTACATGGATAGTGGTCACGGCTCTTGCGGCGGCGATCATTACCGGTATCGCAACAGGCGAGATAATACGCGCCGTAACGATACTCGTTGTGTTCTGCCCGTGCGCGCTTGTCCTGGCCACGCCTACAGCTATAATGGCGGCGATAGGCAATGCGGCAAAGCATGGTTTTCTCGTCCGCGAGGGAGATGCGCTCGAGCGGCTCGCCAAGGTGAAAAAGGCGGCCTTTGACAAGACGGGAACGCTTACATATGGTGTGCCTGAGGTGACGGCTGTGGAAAGCGGCGGAACGGGCGAAAAAGAGCTGTATATGCTCACGGCTGCCGCGGAACAGCTTTCTGAGCATCCGCTGGGCAAGGCGGTGGTGAGCTGCTTTAAGCGTGATCACGGTGAAAAGCTGCCGGAGGCACATGATTTTGATATGATACCGGGCAGAGGCGTGGAGGCCTTGGCCGGCGGAAAAAAAGTAACAGCAGGAAATGCCGCGCTTATGGAGGAGCGGGGGATAGAGCTGACTCCGGAGCTGAGGCAGAGAGCCGAAGCGCACATATCTGAGGGCTGTACAGTGATATATACGGCAGTGAACGGAAGGGCCGCCGGATTTATTGCGCTTTCGGACACGGTGCGCGGCGACAGCAGAGCTGTGATAGCCGGCCTTAAGGGAATCGGTGTAAGTCCCGTGCTGCTGACCGGCGACAACAGGAACGCGGCCGGGAAAATAGCCTCCGAGCTGGATATAGATGAGGTATACGCGGAATGTCTGCCGGAGGATAAGCTCGATATCATTGAGTCCTTTCAAGGAAACGGTATGCCGGTATGCATGGTGGGCGACGGGATAAACGATGCTCCGGCGCTCAAAAAGGCCGAGGTCGGGATAGCTATGGGAGGAGTAGGAAGCGACATAGCGGTCGAGGCCGCGGATATAGCTCTTGCAAATGACGAGGTAAGGGAGCTGCCGCATCTGCTTGCGCTGTCAAAACGAATGATGCTTACGATCAAATGCAATCTGACGTTTTCAATGGTGCTGAATTTTGCGGCGGTGATCCTAGCGATAACGGGGATACTGGATCCGGTAGTTGGCGCGCTCGTCCATAACGCCGGTTCTGTTATAGTTATAATCAATTCGGCGTTTCTGCTGAAATGGAAGAAAAAGCATTGAGTCCTTTTAGGAATGTTGAGTTAAGAACCGCATAGGGCTGTTCGATTTTAGATGCAGAACGTTAAATGGCTTTATAAAGCTATTTAGCGTTCCGCGCTGAAAGCGACAGTCCCTTTTTGGCTTTATTGCTTGAAAACTTGCTAAAAACCTTGACACCGGCTGATTTTTATGATATTATAGAATATGCATAAAAATGGTGAAATCCCGCCTTGCTGAGGCGTACAGATAAATCGGAGGGAACAATATATATGCTTACCGGAAAACAAAGGGCGTTTTTGAGAAAGCTCGGACATGATCTGCAGCCGGTGCTGCAGATAGGCAAGGACGGACTTACCGATACCGTTACGGCCGCTGTTGACGAGGTCCTCGAAAAACGTGAGCTTGTTAAAATATCGATACTTGAGACCGCTATGCTCGATACCCGCGAGACCTGCGATGAGCTGGCAGGACGGCTGAAGGCCGAGCCGGTGCAGGCGATAGGCAGCAAATTTGTGATCTACAGAAGATCCGGAACAGAAAAAAACAGAAAGATAGAGCTGCCGAGGAAATGAAAAGGAAGGTAGGTATCCTGGGAGGCACCTTCGACCCGATCCACTGCGGGCATATGATAGTTGCCCGCTCGGCCATGGAGCAGTTCGGGCTGGACGAGGTGCGGTTCATGACGGGCGGAAACCCGCCGCATAAGAGAGAGCAGTGCGTTACGGACGCACATATAAGGCACAGTATGGTCTGCTGTGCCGTCAAGGATGAGCCGGGTTTTGCCGCGGATGATCATGAAGTGAACAAAAAAACGTATTCCTATACCGCGGAAACACTTGAGGAGCTGAGGGAAAAGCTCAGGGATACGGAGATATATTTCATAGTGGGCGAGGATTCGCTCAGGGATCTGCCCGACTGGTACAGGCCAGAGCAGATACTTGAGGACAGCGTGCTGCTGGTATATCCGCGCATCGCATCGGAGGATCTGGACGAGCTAATAGCTGAACGCAGGCGCGTGCTCGGCGGGGATATACGAAAGATAGACGCGCCGCTTTTCGGTGTATCGTCAACTGATATAAGAGAGAGGATCGCGGCGGGGCTGTCGGTAAAATATATCGTCCCTGACGGAGTAATTGATTATATAGAGACTGCCGGACTTTATAAGAAGGAGCGGACAAAAGCAGCGGTTATGGACGAAAAGGAAATGAGAAAAAAGCTGGCATCCGCCTTGAAAAAGAAGCGGTATAAGCACAGTATCGGAGTGAGCAGAGAGGCGGTGCGGATGGCGAAGCTGTTCGGCGCCGATGAGAAAAAGGCGTATATCGCTGGACTGCTCCATGACTGCGCAAAGGGCTTTGACAGGGATGAACAGCTTGATATATGCAAAAAGTATAATGTAAGAACGGATGAGATGACGGACCTGTGTCCTCCCGTCCTGCACGCGCCGGCAGGCGCGGCGCTGGCGGAGCATGAATACGGCATAGCCGATCCGGAGATACTTGACGCGATAAGGTATCACACCGTAGCGCGGCGGGATATGACACTGCTGGACAAGATAGTGTACGTTGCGGATATGACAGAGCCGGGCAGGGATTACAGCGGTGTTGAAGAGCTCCGCAGGCTGTCGGCTGAGGATATAGACAAGGCGTTTTTTGAAGCGGTAAGGCAGTCGCTCATGTTCAATTTTGAAAAGAAAACTATAATACACCCTAACACGCTTGACGCATGGAACGGCATCCTGGCGGAAAAGCGTTATAAGGCATGAGATGTATACTATGATGTGAAGGGAGATACAAGCATGACAAGTCTTGAAAAAGCGGAAGCAGCCATGAAGGCTCTGGATGATAAAAAAGCGTCGAATATCGAGCTTCTGGACGTTTCGAAGCAGACCTCGCTCGGCGACTATTTCGTTGTGGCGTCGTGCCAGTCTACGGTACAGGTGCGCGCGTGCGTGGACGAGGTAGAGGAGCAGCTTGAGAAGGAAGGTATAGTAGTTCTCCATAAGGAGGGCTACAGCACGGGCTCATGGGTGCTGATGGATTACGGCGACGTTGTCATCCATGTCATGCAGCAGGAGGTGCGCGAGTTCTACGGTATCGAAAGACTGTGGGACGAGGCCGGCACTGCTGTGAAGGCGGAGGATCAAAAAGCAGATATGAATATATAAACACATTGAAAGGAAAGCAAGGGCAAAATGGTTGAGTATGATTTTAAAAAAATCGAAAAAAAATGGCAGGACAAATGGGATGAAGCAAATGCGTTCGCGGCGGAAAACGGCTCGGACAAGAAGAAGTTCTACGCGCTTATAGAGTTCCCGTACCCGTCCGGACAGGGGCTGCATGTAGGACATCCGAGAAGCTACACCGCTATGGATATCATAGCGAGAAAAAGGCGTATGCAGGGTTATAACGTTCTCTATCCTATCGGTTGGGACGCGTTCGGGCTGCCGGCGGAGAATTATGCGATAAAAAATAATGTGCATCCGGCGGTTATTACGGCTAAAAATGTGGCAAACTTTAAGCGTCAGCTGAAAATGCTTGGGTTCTCGTTTGACTGGTCTAGAGAGATCAACACGACCGACCCGAAATACTACAAATGGACTCAGTGGATATTTATCCAGCTTTTCAAAAAGGGGCTGGCATATAAAAAGGAGATGCCTATAAACTGGTGTACCTCCTGCAACGTGGGACTTGCGAACGAGGAGGTAGTGAACGGCGTATGCGAGCGCTGCGGCGGAGAAGTAATCCAGAAGCGTCAGAGCCAATGGATGCTGAAGATCACGGAGTATGCGGAGCGTCTCATAAACGATCTTGACGATATAGATTTTCTGGAAAAGATAAAGACACAGCAGCGCAACTGGATCGGCCGCTCGGAGGGCGCGGAGGTGACCTTCAAGCTAACCACAGGCGATGATATGGTCGTGTACACGACAAGGAGCGACACGCTTTTCGGCGCGACATATACTGTCATATCGCCTGAGCATCCGCTTATCGAGAAGCTTGCGGACACGATAGAGAATTATGACGAGGTCAAGGCTTATCAGGCTGCGGCCGCGAGAAAGTCGGAGTTCGAGAGGACGGAGCTTGCAAAGGAAAAGACTGGAGTAATGCTTAAGGGCGTCAAGGCGGTCAATCCTGTTACTGGAACTGAGATACCGGTGTTTGTTTCGGATTATGTGCTTGTTACATATGGAACAGGCGCGATAATGGCGGTGCCCGCGCATGACACGCGCGACTGGGAGTTCGCAAAGAAATTCGGGCTGCCGATAATCGAGGTGGTCTCAGGAGGAAAGAACGTTCAGGAGGAAGCGTATACTGATGTATATAAGGGCACGATGGTAAATTCGGGCTTCCTTACAGGCATGAAAGTCAAGGATGCGATCCCTGCCATGATAGACTATCTTGAAAAGGAAGGGCTGGGAAAGAGAAAGGTGAACTATAAGCTCCGCGACTGGGTATTCTCACGTCAGCGTTACTGGGGCGAGCCTATCCCGATAGTACACTGCGACAAGTGCGGGTATGTTCCGATACCCGAATCAGAGCTGCCTCTCGTGCTTCCGGATATGGAGGAGTTCAAGCCGGGTGAGAACGGCGAGTCGCCGCTCGCTCATGCGACTGAGTGGATAAACACCAAATGTCCGTGCTGCGGAGGTCCAGCTAAGCGCGAGACAGATACTATGCCGCAGTGGGCCGGATCGAGCTGGTACTTCCTCAGATACACCGATGCGCATAACGATAAAGCTCTTGCTTCAAAGGAGGCTCTCGATTACTGGACGCCGGTCGACTGGTATAACGGCGGTATGGAGCATACTACACTGCATCTGCTCTATTCGAGGTTCTGGCACAAGTTCCTTTATGATATCGGAGTAGTTCCGACTAAGGAGCCGTATCAGAAGCGTACATCGCACGGCATGATACTGGGCGAGAACGGCGAGAAGATGTCGAAGTCAAGGGGCAATGTTATAAATCCTGACGATGTAGTAAATGAGGTTGGCGCGGATGCGTTCAGGATGTACGAGATGTTTCTGGGCGCGTTTGATCAGAGCACGCCGTGGTCACAGCAGGGCTTAAAGGGCTGCTATAAGTTCATAGAAAGGGTATGGAACCTGCAGAAGATAATGACTGATGAGGAAGGCTACAGCGCCGACATAGAAAAGCTTGCTCATAAAACGATAAAGAAGGTCGGAGATGACTTTGAGCGAATGAAGTTCAACACGGCTATAGCGGCGATGATGAGCTTTGTCAATGAGGTATCGAAGAAGGGATCGATAACGAAGGGCGAGTATATGACGCTCATAACGCTGCTTAATCCCGTGGCGCCTCATATGACCGAGGAGCTTTGGGAGATGTACGGCGAGGGAGGTCTGCTCTCACTGAGACAGTGGCCGGAATATGACGAGGCCAAGACCGTGGATGATGAGATCGAGATCGTGGTACAGATAAACGGCAAGATACGTGACAAGGCCATGGTACCGGCAGGACTTGACAGGGAGGGCCTGCAGAAAACGGCGCTCGAATCGGAAAAGATAAAGGCGCTGATCGAAGGCAAGAACGTTGTAAAGGTGATAGCTGTTCCGGGCAAGCTTGTAAATATAGTGGTAAAGTAAAATAAAGCAAAAAGGAGATAAACAAATGGCACTTTTCGGTAAAAAGAAAAAGAACGAAGCGGCAGAAGAAAAGAAGCAGGAAACGACACAGGAGACCGCGGCTTCGGAGACTTCAACGCTTGATCTGATAAAGGAGACTATGGAGGAGGCTAAGGAGGAGCGCCATGCGCAGCTCCTTCAGGAGACTGAAGCGGCTCAGGCAGCGGCGCAGCAGAACACGCAGCCACAGGGAGCGCCGAGCGCAGAGGAGATAAGAAAGGCTCAGGAGGTGCTTGCAAGGGCGCAGCAGGCTCAGGCATCGCAGATACCGGGCGGAGCGAAGGTGGGCGTAAACGCGCCGGTCAACACTGAAAATCTCAAGGCTGTTATAAACAAGTTCCAGCAGGCGAAAACACAGGAGAACCTCAAGCTCGTTATGGACTGCCTGCAGAAGCCGCAGACGCTCGTGTGCGTGCCTGCGGGGATAGTAACAAGCAAGGAAAATCAGGAGAAGCTCCGCAAGGGCGGCGAGAACGGCGGACAGGTAAAGCTTGAGGGTCCGGTTCATATCAATCCTGTCCTGCTTACTGACAATACGGGCAAAAAGGTGTTCCCGATATTCTCAAGCGAGGACGAGATCCCGGAGGATCTCCGTAAGAAAACTCCGAAGGTGAACATGCCGCTCGGTCAGTGCCTTAACATAATGAAGGGCATACCGGACGTGGACACGTTCGCGCTCAACCCCTATACTGCCAATATACGTATAGGCGTGAATATAGAACAGAAGAAACAGTGATATGCAAAATAGGCACACCTGATCGCATGGGTGTGCCTGTTTATTTTTTTGCCGGAATGACCAAAAAAACACATTTATTTTCTACATTTTCAGCAGCGCGGACGGATAAAAAAAAACTTGTAAGCAATGACCGTATATGATAAAATTATACAAAGGATATTTTTCAGCAGAGGTGTGACGGAAATACGGCAAGGAAAGGATAACTGCTATGAAAAAAAGAATAAGAAAACGGACGATCGGTTTTATAACGGCGCTGACGCTGCTTGCGTCTGTAACAGCCGTGCCGGTGACGGCGGAGGAGCTGTCGCTTGAGGAGACGGGCTACAGCGAGGTCGTTTACATATCCAATGCTGAGGAGCTTTTGGCGATAGACTCTCATGACGGCGGGTATTACGAGCTCACCGCGGATATAGACATATCCGGCATGGAATGGGAGCCGCTCACGCTCACGAACGCGACGTTCAACGGGAACGGGCACACCATAAGCGGGATGACGATAACACGTGATCCGGGAGAAAACTATATCGAAGAGGCAATGCCGGATATCGGCGAAGGCGATGAAAACAACAGCGAAGGGCAAACAATAAACGGGCTTGGATTGTTTAACGGCTGTGATAATTATGTATACGAGGTCGACATGATCAATGTCAGCATAGACCTGACCATTCCTTCGGATTCAGAGATAACGGTATATGAGAATATAAGTGTGTTCGGAGCGGCAAATTTGGACAGCTGCATGATCACGGGCAGCATAAGTGTGACTGACCTCAGAGAAGAGGGCGAAATATATGTATACGGATTTTACAACGGAAGCAAATGTGAAGCGGAGCTGGATATAACAGTTGAAAAAGCATATAATACATACGGCTCGGTACACGTGTCCGGGCTGGAACGGTGTACAGACAGCGAGTTCGTGGGGAATATATCGGTTGACGGCGCGTCGGCGGGAGAAAGCTCGGTAAGCGAGATAACCGGGATCAAAAGCTGCCGCGGATGCAGCTTTTACGGTGACATATCGCTCAACGGCACATATTCCTCTGCGGCGGATGTGTGCGGGATAAATGACAGCGAGAACAGCACATGCGCGGGTGATATCAGATCCGCAAAAAATGCATATGGGATAAAAGAAAGCGACAACAGCTCGTTTGGGGGAAATATAACAGCTGTAAATGAGGCTTTTTGCATATGGTACAGCAAGAACAGTACATTTGAGGGTGATGTTGAGTCTGATTATGCGTATTGTATAGCGCACAGCAGCAATTGCAGTGCTAAAGGAGATGTTACGGTATCAGGAGAGTTTGAAACACCTGTAAACGATGTTGATTCGTTTTCCGTGCAGGAAAACGTTGATATTAACGAGGAATTATCGAATGTTACAATCATGATCGCACATAGTAACGACAGCGTTTTTGAGGGGCGGTTGTTATGCAAGGGTAAAGGGATAGCTGCAGGAATATACGGAAGCGGTGATTGTATTATGACCGGAAGTATAACAGCGGATGCCGGAGGTGTTGGCTTCGGAATAATGGCAAGTAATAGCTGCAGATTTTACGGCAATATCAAGGGGGATGATGCTGTTGGAATGTATATTAGCAATAACTGTAGATTTTACGGTGATCTCAAAGGCAGTGATTTTGTTATTGGGATAAACGGAGGAGATAATTGTCTGTTATATGGCGATATTAAATCAGAAGAATACATACAGCCAATAAATGGATGCACAGAGTGCAGTGTTTACGGTAATGCATACGGCAGCCGTGAAATGCTAATTGAAAATGGGGGTAAATACTCCGTAGCTATATTTGATAGTAAGGATTGCTATATGAGCGGTTCAATGTCGATCACCGGCGCCGATCATCCTGTTCTTGTGATAAATGCCGATTCACCCATGGAAGGTTTTTTCAGATGTGAGTATTGCGGCGCGGAGATGACAGCGACAAGCGACCTTGAACGTACCGCACACTGCTATACATACAGCATCGATTCTGACGGTGATTTAGAGACTGTACCGCATTATTACAAGCTGGTAAAGGCTGTTCTGTATGAAGCATATAGCAATGAGGGGGATGATGATGAAATTGAGGATGAGCCGACAGCCGAGCCGACAGATGAGCCGGTCATAACGTATACGCTGCAGATAACGGACGAGCAGAGCGAAGCGCCGCTTGCCGGAGCTGAGGTGAATATAGGCGGAGAGACGCATATTACGGACGAAAATGGTGTAATTGTGATAAAAGGTCCTCTGATTTCCGGCGGCGTCAGGATAGACTACGGCGGAGCGGCGGTTTATACCGATCCCTCCTTCGAGCCTATGCCTAACCGGATGAACGTTATAAAAGTCAAGCCGCTGCAGCTTGAGAAAGGGGACATTTTTGCGGGGAACGACGCATCTGTCGTATTACAGGGGCCATCGATAAATGTGGCAGGTTATGAAATGCCCGCGTTTGAGATGCCGTTCAGTATTGATTACGAGCTTTTCGATGAGCTGAAAATAGCTTATGACGCGGAGGATAAGTGTTTTCAGGTGCTCATAGGCGGTGAGAAAGAGCTTGCAGATGTGGAGCTTGACGCAAATTCAACGTCGTGGAAAAAGACGTTTGAGGAATTTAAAGAGGAGTACAGAAAGTCCAAGGAGGACAGAAGCTATAACGGCAATACAGACTTAAACGGAACTCTGGGAATACATGGCGGGATAGATACGCACGGCTTTATGGAGATACGGGCCGGGGATGACGGGAGTATGTCGGTAGACGGCGGTATGACCGTAGCTCTTCAAGGCAGTGCGGAGCATTATCATTATTTGATACCGGGCGTATATCTCGTGTTCTCGTTGTCCGGAGAGATAGGCGGCGAATTGAACTGGGAGATAGTGAACACATCCCCGATAGATCCTAAGATCGATGTTTTGGGAACTGTAGCAGCGGAGCTGTCCCCGAGCGTCGGAGCAGGGGCAGGGTTTCAGTCACTGCTCGCTCTGGAATTGGGTCTTAAGGGCACGCTCGGTGTTGAATATTCGTTCCCGGGATACGCACTTGAGGAGGCGCTCAGGGCGGAGCTCAACGCAGATTTTTATGCGGCGCTGTATGCACTGAACCATCCGTATACACATTCGTTCAGGTTAGCGGGAGTGCAGCTGTATCCCGATCTCGGAGCGGCAGAGCCGCTGTCGCTTGACGATCCGGATATGTACACTATTGACCGTGAATACCTGAACGAGGTGTCGCTGTTCAATGACGATCCCGGCACGTTCAAAACAAATCTGTACCCATACAGCGAGGTGCAGACGGCAAGCCTTGACGATGGACGTATAATGGCGGTCTGGACGGATGATGATACATCAAGGAACAGCATGGACAGAACGGCGCTTTATTACAGCATATATGAAAACGGAGCATGGAGCGCGGCGGAGCAGATAGCTGATGACGGCACGGGCGATTATGAGTTCGACCTGCAGTCAAGCGGCGGCACGGCTGCGATAGTATGGCAGAACGCGGAGCAACAGCTGCCGGACGATATATCTGTGGATGATAACGCCGCGCTCGTGGGATTATCCTACGCGGTGTATGACGGCAGCGCATGGGGCGCACCTGTGAATATTACCGAAGGGAATACCGGCTATGAATACAGCCCGAAGCTGTATTATGACGGATATGACGGATACATAGCGTGGATGGAAAACAGCCGCAATGCGGCGTTCCCGGCTGCCGGTGACAGTATAAGCGTATACAGTATCACGGCAAGCGGAGGAGAGACCGGCGAAAAGACAACGGAATATGAGGATATGCGGCTCGTCTATGAGATAGAGATAGGCTCGGAGGGCAGAGCTGCATGCATAGCAGACAGTGACGGCGACAGCAGCACGGCGGACGGTGTGCTGTATGTCGATGGTATGGAATGTCATACGGGCGGCGCACTGTCAGGCTTGGAATATGCGGACGGCGGATTCTGCTTCAGTGATAACGGAACGCTCAGGCAGTCCGATGGCTTAAGCAGCTATGCGCGCGAGATAAGCACAACTGAGAAAAATACAGCGCCGAGGCTCGTAACAAACAGCGCGACAGGCGCGAAAGCGATAGTGTATGAGGCGCAGGAGGAGTTCGCATCGAACCTGTACGCGTCATATTACACTGACGGCAGCTGGAGCGCGCCGGTACGGATAACGGAGCACGAGGAGAAGCTGCGCTCATGGAGCGCGGAGCTGGACGAGGACGGGAACATCATTGTCGCGGCGGTGCTTGCGGCTGTGGATGTGGCGGATGACGAGCTGCGGCAGAGTGTGCGGCTCTCGTTTGAGACGGCGCAGCCGAAAGAGGAGATAGAGGTGATTTATGTAAGCTCGGACGGAGCGGCTCCGGGCGAAACGGCAGAGTTTGAGATAAGAGTGAGGAACGACAGTCTTGCGGAGATGCTCAATGTCATGATAACGGACGAGAGCGGCGCGGTGCTGTATTCGGGAACGGAGACAGCAGCCGAAACGATAACGGTTAGCGCTGATATCCCGGAAGACTTTGCAAGGCAGACTGTGACAGTGTACGTGGACGGCGCGGAGAATGAGAGCGATACATCGGATAACAGTGCGTCGATGGTATTCGGCACGGCAGATCTCTATGCGGAGCTGCGCGGCAGCGCTGTTACAAAGACAGGAACAGTGTCGGCGGTCGTAACGAACAACGGCTGCGAGCCTGCGGAAAACACGGTGCTGAGGCTCAAGGATGCGGACGGGAATGTGATAGCGGAAGAAAGCCTTGGAACGATCGCGGGCTGTGAAAAACGCACGGTGCGTGCTGCACTTGACAAGAGCCTGTACACGTTTGAGGACAGCTATGGGAGCACGCTGATATCGGCGGAGGCAGTATCCGACACGGAGGAAGCGGTAAGCTGGAACAACAGCACGTATTATATGATAAAGGCGGCGGACGGCATATCGCTGCGGCTTGAAAGCGGCAGTACGGGCATGGCTCCCGGCGAGATATACACACCGGCTCTAAGCGTATATCCTGAGGGGATCGGCGCGGAGATATACTGCACATCATCGGATGAGTCGGTGGCAGCAGTGGATGAGGACGGCGCTATAACGGCTGTGGGTGAGGGCACCGCGGTGATCTCATACATGACCCCG
>CAJFVT010000018.1 GCA_904420525.1 uncultured Clostridia bacterium
AGACAGGATATGGCCGTTATGCTGTACAGATGTCTTGATGACGGAGGGAACGCTGAAGATAAAAGTGATTTTACTGATAGCAATGAGATTTCCGATTACGCTGCTGATGCTGTCGGTTATATGAATTCCAGAGGATTTTTAAAGGGATATGAGGACGGTTCGTTCCGGCCGCTCGTTCCGGTAAACCGCGCGGAAGCCGCTGTGACGATTTCCAGGATCCTAAATGGTTAAGGAGGATATAGCTCATGAAAAGATTGATGACCCTGATACTTGCGGTTTGTTTTCTGATATGCGGCGTTACGGCGGCAAATGCTGACGTTACAGCCGCCGGAGAAGAGACGGCTTCCGGAACAACGAAAGAAATAGAATTACTCAAAACACTTGAGATCTTTGATACTGATGTTGACGCTCAAAAGGAAGTCACAAGGGCGGAATTTGCGGGATATATGGCTCGTATTATGAATGTTGAAGAATATAACAGGCAAGACAGGTTATATTTTGTCGATGTTCCGTCAACGTATTGGAAATCAAACAGTATAAACGGTCTTGCGGAGATCGGAGTTATAGGCGGTGACGGAACAAGTAAATTTCGCCCGGATGATTTGATAACAATAAGCGAGACGGCATCTATACTTTTGAAAGCTATGGGATATGATAAATTGGCTGAAATAAGAGGCGGATATCCTAACGGCTATATGGATGTATTTAATTCACTGGAGTTAGATGACGGATTATCGCTTTCGGGCGGAACACTTACGAATGAGAATGTGGCAAGAATATTATATAATTCGTTTGATACTCCTATGTACAAGATATCAGGCTCGAATGGAAATGCGATCACTATGGAAAGTGATGAGTCCTTAACGTTCCTGTATGAGTATCGTGGAATAAGCTGTGGAAAAGGGAAAGTGACCGGAATATACGGATTATCCTTAAATGATGAAGAAGCTCCGGAAAAAGGACGCGTCAGGATAGACGGAGAGACATATGAGGTAGATGATGCATATATAAGAGCGTTTTTGGGTCGGGACATTGAAATTTGGTATGAAGATATTCGTGACGAAAACAGAAAAAAAATAGTATTTGTTTATGAAACAAAAGATTCGGACATATTAACAGTTAAAGCTGAGGATATAATAGAGTTTGACAGTGATTCATATACATTGAGATATTATAACGCTTCGGGAGCAAGAAGAACTGCACGTATCAATATAGATGCTGAGTTTATAGCAAACGGAAGCAAGTATATGAGCAGTCTTTCGCAGTCTATGACTGAACTTGAGTTTGGGCAGGTTACGCTTTATAATACTGATAACAGCAGCGGTTATGATGCCGTGATCTGCGAGGATTATGAGATATGCGTTGCAAGTTCATACGATAGCAATAAAAATGTCATATACGGCGAAGGTATAGACGAAAAGCAGATAGATGTAGATGAATATTCTACAGTGATAGTGTTTCTTGATTCCGTAGAAATTGCCGATGTTTCCGATATACGCGAAAATGATGTGCTTACGGTTATAAGATCGGATGATTATCTTGAGATCTATATATGCCGGGAAACAGTTACGGGTGTTGTCGAAGCGGTAAATCAGGATACTGTTACGATAGACGGTGTTGAATATCCATTGAATTCATATGTGACAGAAAAATACGGACTTGTATTTAATTTAGGCGGCAATGTGATTGCAAGATTTAACCATTCGGGTACGATAGTTGCTTGCGACACAGATGGAGAAGAAAGCATGGATTATGCTTATATAAGACTTGCCTATCGTGACGAAGGAGACGATCTGTTTTTTAAACTGTATCTTTTCAGTAATGAATTCGTAACGCTTGAGCCTGCAGATAAGGTGATAGTGGACGGATCATCTTGCAAGGAGGCAAACCTTGAACAGGCAGTGTTCGGCTCAGATGTTTCGCATCCGATGCTTATAAGATATTCGGTAAATGACGAAGGGGAAATATCTGAAATAGATACACCTAAGAAATCCGACCGTGAGTCTGAAGAAACTCTCATATGCAATCAGGATTTTGCAAATCTCACGTATAATGGCAGCGGCAGGGTAGGTACAAAGACAGTTCTTTCAAATGATGGCACAAAAGTGCTTGCTGTTCCGACTGATGACAAAGTAAACAGCGCTGATCTCAGGGATTTTGAGCTCGGGACTCCGAGGACAATGCTTTTGGGCGACGTTTCATATGAAATAGCAACATATACGATAGGAGAAAACAAGGGGGCCGAGGACATTGCGGTCATAAAACGTAATCTTGAATACAGAGTTGACTATTTGAGTGCTCTTGTGCTGGTGGGAAATACATACGAAGGATTAAACAGTGATGATGATGTTGTGCAGGTAATAGAGGGCATGCAGGGTACTAACCCCGTAACATATTATCTGGATCCTTCGGTATGTCCGGACGGAGTAACGGTAAATGAAGGCGATATACTCCATGTCGAAACAGACAGCGTGAACAATATACGCAGTATGGAGATGCTTTATAAATATACCGAAGAGGATCATGGGAATCCAACACCTCAATGGGGAGGACCTATGTACGGGAACTTCAACGATAACTTCAGATTGTCTTGGGGTTATATAATAAGCGTTCAGGACAGAATAATAAAGTGGGGCTATACAAGTCCGGATACGGTAGATGAAGCATATTATTGGACTCAGCCCGTTGTATTCTATGACGGGACGAAAGCATGGAGTGGTTCACTGGATGAAATAACAACGGCAGATATGAACCCGGTAAGCCCGGATAGGATAATAGTAAAAGCAAAATACGGAACGATATCGTATATTTTTGTTTACAAGGATCCGGTATGATCTAAGCGAGGAGGAAATCATGGGATTTATCGATGACAGAAAAGAATATGAAATAGAAAATATGTATCCTAAAAGACCATGGATGAATTATCTTTGGAATGAGGAGTATGTGACCTGTATAGACCAGTTTGGTACGGGCAGCTCAATAATGAAAGCCGAACATGGTTTTCAGCGTGAGATAATAAGACCGGGAGAGGATAGGCTGATATATATAAAGGAAAATGGTGATACATACTGTGTAAACAAAAATAATAAAAGACTGGATTTTGATATTTATAAAACTGTGGTCGGGATGGGGTATTCCAAGATAATTTCGGAATACAAAGGTATATGCTCAGAACTGCTCATCTTCGTCCCGAATAAAGGGAAACGTGAATGCTGGCAGCTTACTCTCACCAATAAAAAGGATTATGAGAGGGAACTGGATATCTATGCGTTTGTTGATGTTAATTCAAGGATAGGCTGGCATTTGCCGTGCAATAATGATACATTTGAAACATCGGTGAACGGCGTATGTTTTCAGCATATAGCGTATAATTCACCAACGAAATATCATTGTATACATTTTGCCTCCGATAGTGAGATATACGGTTATGATGTTGACGGGAATAAGTTTGTCGGCGTTTACGGTAATCGTCTTGAACCAGATGGGACAATGAAAGAACGGCTTGAAAGTAAAAATAATGTTTTTAATAACTTCACCGCCGGAGCGCTTCAAATAAAAATAACGCTTGCTCCGGGCGAAGAAAAGACAGTCAGATTTACTTTGGGCATCGAGACAAATGTAGAAAAGGCAGCGGCTGAAACGAAAAAGGTACTGGAGCCGGGAGCTTTTGAAAGAGAGCTTGAATTGCTTGCGGAAAAGACGAGTATGTATGATAACAGACTGAGCATAAGGACTCCGGATCATGCCCTTGACCGCATGGTCAATATATGGCTTAAACGGCAGATGGATCTTGGTAAAACGTGGGGCAGAGTCTATAATATGGGATTTAGAGATATAATGCAGGATATAACGGGATTTGTTCAGCTTGACCCGGAAATATCAAGGGAAAAGATAATTGATTGCCTGCAATATCAAAAGCCTGACGGAAACACGCTTCGCTCATGGGTTCCGCTTGACCTGGACCCATATCGTGACGGAGCTACGTGGATGTTGTCCGCGGTTGCAACATATTTGAAAGAAACAAATGATGTCAGCATTCTTAAAGAGAAAGTCGGATATTGGGAAAGCGATATACGTGAGACGGTGCTTGAGCATTGTATACGAGGAGCGGAATTTTTGCATAGAGAAGTGGGAGAATGCGGGCTATGTTTATGGGGAGGCGGAGATTGGAACGATTCGTTTGACGGCGCAGGACTTAATATGATAGGCGAGAGCGTGTGGCTTTCCATTGCGGCAGTCAAGGCAACGAAGGACATCATAGAGCTTCTGAGGTATATAAAGGAAGATAAGCTTGCAGATGAATATGAAATAAAAAATAACAAAATGATTTACAATATACGTTTGCACGGCTGGGATGAGGATCATTTCATTTACGGCATAAATGACTGGCGTGAAAGAGTAGGTTCTTATGACACGAAGGATGCGCAGATATTTTTAAATCCGCAGACATGGGCTGTCATAGCCGGAGTAGCTGAGGATAGTGAAAAGCTGCTTGACCTGGTAGAGGATAAGCTCTGTTGTGATTATGGATATGTTCAGTGCGTACCGAGTTATTCAAAACCCGATCCTCATGTGGGAAGGATATCTTATTTCGGCAAGGGATTGTTTGAGAATGGTTCAGTATACAATCATGGCTGCACTTTTAAAATGGTTGCAGACTGTATTGCAAGACGGCCGGACAACGCATATAAAACATTAAAACTGATGTCGCCGTTTAATCCCAAAAACAGATATGAACATTCCGGTGTTGAACCGTATGTTACAACCAATATGTATTTGGGACCTGAATGCAAACTCAGAGCCGGCGAGGTTACCGGAAGCTGGACTACCGGTACAACAAGCTGGCTGTACAGAGCTGTGGTGGAATACATATTGGGCGTAAGAGCCGAATTTGACGGTTTGCTTATTGATCCGCAGTTGCCGAGAGATTGGAACGAGGCAGAGGTAACACGTGTATATCGCAGCTCGATATATGAGATAAAGATACAAAGAACAGGCAAAAAGGAAGTATATCTTGATGGAGAGAGACTTTTATCCAATATTATCCCGCAAGCAGAGCCTGGAAAGGTACATTCGGTAATTGTAAATATATAAAACATACCATGCTTTTAGGACGGAGGATGTCTGTGAGCTACATGTAAAGTCGCCTATGTGAACCTGCAAAGATTTAAAGAAGGAGTATTAGGACAATGATAAAAGCGGTGATATTTGATCTTGACGGAGTTCTTGTAACAACGGATGAGCTGCATTTTGCGGCATGGAAGGCGCTTGCCGAGCGCCTCGGCATAAGAGGCTTTACGAGGGCGGACAATGCGCGTCAGCGTGGGGTTAGCCGCATGGAGTCGCTTGAGGTGGTGCTCGAAAAATCCGACAGGGAATTTTCCGATGATGAGAAATTAGCACTTGCGGAAGAGAAAAACGATATATATGTCAAATCGCTTTCTGCGCTTTCAAGAGCG
>CAJFVT010000019.1 GCA_904420525.1 uncultured Clostridia bacterium
ACCGAGCCGAGTGAAAACTCTTTCTTGTACGGTATAAGGCCGCGTTTGATGTATTCATCGGCTATTCTCAGATGCACAATCCAAGTTGCCATTTTCTATTCCAACATCCTTTCCGGGCAGTTTATAAGTTATGCCCATTATTTCATCCTTATTATTATAAACTAATTATATGGATAATGCAATATATAATTTTAACGATTTTCTAAGAAAACATATATTGGCTTATTGTGCCAATTATATAATATGAATATATGTTTGTTTTGGAAAATAGCTACGGACGAAATACACAACTCGGAGTATACATCTCAGCACTTTTGCTTCGCAAAAGCCGGACCTTCGGTCTGTCCACGCCTTCTTGCGTGGTGCGTATACACCGTCGTGTGCGTTTCGTCCGTTCTGCATCTAAAATCGAGCAGTCCTATGCGGCTCTTAACGCGACAGCTCCATAAGGGCCGATCAGTGAAACATGCCTAAGGCTGTGTCGAGCATACAGCCCATGTTCTTGAAGATGCCTTCTGTTTTTTTCACAAATCTGTTTCTTTGCCTGTCAGAGATAGGATCGGCGAGCATTGTAACAGCAGCGCCGACGATAAGTCCGGCAGTAACGCCCTTAAAAAAGCACATTGTTGAAGATGTCATCATAATGATATATTCCTTTCCGCCTCCGCGATAAAGCTGAATATCGCGTCAGGCTTTGTTTGTTATATATTTTGAGCAGCATCGTTGGAATTATTCGCGGAAATATAATATGGATGTAATTTCTAAATAGTCAATTTACCGTGAAAATGTGAAAAAAAAGTGATAAATTCGGCGGAAACTATTGACTAATTTTTATTTTGTGGTATTATATAAGGGAGGGTTTTATATCCGTAATACATACATATATATCGTGATTTAGGGGCAGTTTAAGGAGTTGATGGACGTGGCAAATATTAAGCCTTTTAAAGGATATAGATATAATGGTGAAAAAGTAGGAGATATATCTACAGCTATCGCGCCTACCAGATATAATATAAGCGAGGACGAAAAGTCCAGACTTTACGAGATGAACGAATACAATGCTGTCAGGATCTTTGACGGTGTTACGTATGATGATGATACAGAGGATAATAATAAATATACAAGAGCTGCGGAGTATTTGAATGACTGGATAAAAGAGGACATCCTTGTCCGTGACGATGAGGAGGCTATATATCTCTATGAGCAGACTATAGAGCTGCATGGGAACAAATACCAGAATATGACGTTTGTTGCGCTGCTTGAGCTTGAGGAACTGGGAACAGGAAATATAAGGACGTGCGAGGAAATACGCGAGATGTCCAAGCGCGACCGCTATGAGCTGCTTTCAAAGACGAATGCGGACATGAGCATGATAACCTGTCTTTATGTTGAGAGGGACAAGCAGCTGTTAAATCTCATGAACACGCTGAGTCTCAATGAGCCGGATATGGATTTTGACACATATGACGGTATGCATGAGAGACTTTGGAAGATAACGGATAAGGATATAGTGGATAAGATCGTTGAAGGCTTTCGCGAGCTGCCGCTGTACATAACGGACGGGCAGACTCGGTATGAGACCTGTATGCAGTACAGAAACTATATGCGGGCAAACAATCCGCTGAACACGGGCAAGGAGGCGTATAATTATACGCTTGTTTCGCTTGTGAATTCAAATTCAGACGGTGTGGAGATAATGCCGGTACACAGAAAGGTCAAGCTCCCGCGCGGTTTTTCGGAGGAGTTTTTCATAGCGGCGGTCCAGGATCATTTCAAGATAGAAAAGATCATAGTGGATTCTCAGGATGACAGCATTATCGATACTATGAAGAAGCAGATACAGACGAAGCGCGGTGAAACGAAGTTCGGCATATATCATGACGGGGACTATTTCTACCGCCTGACACTCATAGATCAGGATTATATTAAGAAGGAGCTGCTCCCGGAGATGTCTAAGGCATACTGCAGCCTTGACTCGGTAGTTCTCAGGAAGCTCATTATAAACGACATATTCGGGATACGCGATGACTATGAGGATCTTGTATCGACATCAATGAGCGCGAGCGAATGTTATCGTGACGTCAAGGAAGGCAAGGCGGATCTTATGATCGTTCTCAATCCTGTGCGTGTAGAGCAGATAGAGAGCGTAACAGCGGCCGGAGAAAAGCTCCCCTACCGTTCGATCAGTATTTATCCGAAGCCGTCTGTAGGCGTGATAATAAACATAAAGGAAGACTGAGGATGCTGGGGTGAGTTTTATATGAAAAGACTTGTTTTGATGATTGCCGCAGCGGCTATGCTTGCTGCGGTTTTTCCTTGTGCGTCGCTGGCGGCGGACGGCAATGTAAAGAGCTATGACATGACAGGCAGGGATCCGGTGCTGACAGTAGACGCCGAGGACGGCGATTACAAGATAAACGTCATAACGGGAGGCAGCACGGAAACTAACGCTAACGTGTATATCAACGGCGGAGAGCGTGTCAGAGCATACACGCTTGAGGCAGGCGAGGAGCAGGACAATGAGCAGTTTGCTGTGCCGAGGGACGGGAAAATAACGATAGAGGTAAAGGGAGAGTCTCCCAATGTAAAGGAAATAAAGATCGAAAAGCTTCCGGAGCGTGAGCGCAGAGACGAGCCTGTAATATATATAGCCGGGGATTCGACCGCGCAGACATACGATCATTCAAAGGTATATCCCCAAACAGGCTGGGGACAGGTGCTTGGCGACTATTTCACAAGCGACATAGCAGTGGAAAACAGAGCGATGGGCGGAAGAAGCTCCAAGAGCTTTGATAATGACGGCAGGCTTGACAGGATTCTTGCGGAGATATGTCCGGGCGACTATCTGCTTATCCAGTTCGGGATAAATGACGGAGCGGTTGATAAGCCGGAGCGTTATATAAGCACAGATGACTATAAAGCGCTTATAGCTGACAAATATATAGGCGAGACCAAAAAGCGCGGCGCTGTTCCGATCCTGCTGACGGCAACGGCTGCGTCATGGTGGGATGAAGAAAACGACTGCTTTATGGAGTCGCGTCAGGATTACGCGGGACCTACGAGAGAGATCGCGGAGGAGACGGGAGTAACTCTCATAGATGTGAACAAAATAGCAGAGGAGGACTATAACAGCAATCGCACAAAGGATGAAGTGTTCTCTATGTACTTTATCTGTGAGCCGCTTGAAAGCGCGGCGTATCCGACAGGAACAGACGATCATACGCATCTGAAGGAGAGAGGTGCAAGAGTACAGGCTGAATATATAGTGGATGAGCTGAGGAAGATCGGGGATCTTTCTGATCATATAGTCACAAACCGTGCTGACTCCTTTACCGATATAAGCGGGCATTGGGCGGAGGAATATATAAAGACATATGCCGATACGCTTTTGCTGAATGGTATGAGCGATACAGAATTCGCGCCTGAGCGGAGCATATCGAGAGCAGAGTTTCTAAAGATGTCTATGGAGCTTGCCGGTGTGAGCGGGCATGCCTACCGCAGTGAAGAATGTCTGGATGCCGGAGAGGACGACTGGTACAGGTTTTATGTTCAGGGAGCGGCAGACAAGGGATTGATCCCTGTGCAAATGATAGAAAACTGCACAGGCACGTCTATTGAAACAAAAACTCTTGCTGAGGCTACAGATGAGGCGGAAGCGGTAACGGCCGATGTGAGCATATACGAGGGTGAAGAGCTTGCGTTTAACGCGGAGGAGCCTATAACACGCGGTGAGGCTGCGGTGATATTGTATAATGCGCTTTGTGCGGCAGGAAAAGAGCCGGACAGCTCCGAAACGGCAGATTTCACTGACGGCGGCGATATCGCTGATTGGATCGCGGATGCCGCAGCGGTGCTGGGCGGCAATGGCGTTTTTTGCGGCTATGAAGACGGCAGTTTTATGCCTGATAGAGAAATGACAAGGGCCGAGGCAGTAAAGGTAATGTGCTCATTAAAGCCGGTTTTATGATAGAAATATATCTTTTGGAACAGCTAAAAGCATTATCAGCTCTGCGGTTTGCTGAGTTTTATTTTCCGGACAAGTAACACAAACCCCTTCATTAACATAATATATTCTGCGGAACAAAACCGCAGAAATATTTTTGAAAGGGGAATGTATATGCAGGACAGAGATTTTACACCGCAGGAATGCGGAACTAATTTCCGAGAAGCGGTATGTATACATACAGATAAAATTTTTGACAGCTGCCGTGATAAAGATTGTCTTGAGAATATTAGGGTATATCTTACTCAGTCAGGACAGGAGCTTGTAGACCGTGCTTTAAATATAAAATGTACTCGTGCCGAGGTTATTTGGGTATTTACAGATGTAGGTCGTTATAAGTACAAGAAGGGTTATATACGGCGTAATACGAATATCAGCTTTACACGCAAAAAGAGAGGAGACATTTATACATGATAAAGAAAACATTACAGCTGGGAGTGTTCATTTTTGCTTTATTTATCACAGTCCTGCTGATACCGGCGGCTGCATCGGCAAATGCCGTGAAAGATATCACACAGGAAGGGCTTGATTTTTTAACGGATCCCCCCGCAGAAACAACGGTTTATACTGCCGGAGACGGTACGGTCACCTATGAGCCGGCGCAAAATGGACAGAACGCTGTTATTACCTTGGAAAACGCTACGATCAACGGAAAGCAGACTGCTTATTATCAGGGACAAAACAAGGCTTCTGCCGCAATTTTGACAGCCGGAAATGTCGATATGGTGCTGCAAGGGAAAAATACGATCACCGTAACAAATGATTACACGCATGGCTTGTTCTGTTTTAACGGAAATATGAACGTTAAAGGCTCCGGCAGCTTGACCATCGATATCCAGGCTGAATTAAACGCTCTTCCGGGTATACATGTGCTGTGTGGGCAGGGCGCTGCTGAGGATATGGGAAATTTCACTATTTCCGGCGGAAATATTGCGCTCATACTGTCACAGAATGAGCATTTTTCTTATGGTCTGTCCGCGTACAAGGATATCACTGTTGAGGAAAGCAGTCTGTCAATAGAAAACGGTTCTTGCGCTGTTGTCAGCACAGGCGGGAATATCAATATCCGGAACGCATTCATTTCCTGCAGCGACTTTAATGATAAAGGCATTTATGCTCCTAATGGAGATATCGCTGTTGAAGGGGAAAATACTGAGTTAAAGATAACATCGCTTAAGGATGAGCCGTATGCTGTAGGTATTTATGCAGAGGGGCAGAAAGGAAGCTCGGATATATCGATCAGCGGAGGAGTGATCGATATATCAGTCGGTCAAAGCGGTATCTGTACGGATGGCGGAGGAAACATCATGGTTTCCGGCGGCAGGATATCAACCAAGGCAGAAAACAATGACATTGAAGTCAGCGCGGTCGGTTTATGGGCGACCGGAAAAGTCGATATCATAGGCGGGACGCTATATGCTTCCGGTATGGCAGACACGGGTGTGGGAATTTATAGTGATGTATCTGTTTCTGTCAGCGGCGGTGATGTGACCGCAAAGGGGTCGTCGCAAGCCGTCTCGCATGTGCCGGATACGGGAGAATACACTGATCCTGTCATTACGGCGGCGACTGATTTTGAAGGAAATTTCAAAGAGGATTTTATAGCGGAGGAATTTGAGAAATACCGTTATCTGCACATTGCTCCTAAGGACAGACAGTATACAATCAGCTATGAAAACGGACGGGCAACGATAAATGCCGCGAAGGATACAGAAGCGGTAGTCATATTCAAAGCATATGACAGTTCTGATCGCCTGATCGATCTGGAAGTGAAAGAGACGAGTTTGTTTGAAGGTGAAAATATAATAGAGACCGAAAATTTCACACCGGGCGAAGGCAGTATAAAGATAATGATATGGGACAGCATGGGCAATATGAGTCCGTTATGCGGCTCTGAAATTTTTTAAATATCAGCATGCACGAAACAGTATTATTTTGATACAGAGATTTTTTCATTTTTATTCATTGCGGGGCTGTATCAACACGGCAGATTAATGCTTTGTCCTGAGAGAGGCGGAGATCGTCTCTGCGGCCGGGTATGACAAGAGGCTGTCCGCGTTGTGATATGATCCCCTTAGAGTAGACACAAGAAATAACAAAAACATTTCAATCTACTCTAAGGGGGTTTTTCTATGCAAATCAATAAATATATTGACTATGAGCAAAAATTGAAAGCGGATATTTGCAAGGACAAACATGCAAAGCAAAATGATAATACCGTGCCCGAAAATCAGGCACGGTATACAAGGATTTTGCTGTTTTTACTTGACAGGGCACGGCTCACGATCGAGCAGCCTGTATTTATTTTTATACGAGGTAGAGTAAGTCTGTATATGTCGGGAACGGCCAATATTCCTTTGAAACTATTGTTTCAAGTGTATCAGCTGTCTTTCTCAGTGCGTTCATCGCCGGTATAACTGCATCGACATAGAAATTACCGCATACAA
>CAJFVT010000020.1 GCA_904420525.1 uncultured Clostridia bacterium
TGACAAGTCATGTTAAGCTTATACCTGTAATTTTCGCCTTGTCAAGGTTTGTCAGATATTGCTTACACATCTTTTTCCGCGGACCCTGACAATTCCAATCATCTGTATGTTTATCGACCATATACCAAATCCTCCTGCTATCTATGCCGCTGCTAAGTCTGCCTCTTAATATCAAATGACTTAAACGGCGGTCAACCTTGTAATCCAAACCGCAGTTACAACCCTACCACAAAAATATCCAAACCGATAACTCAACCCTGACATATCCAAATCGGCTACTCAACCCTACGGCAAATTCAACAGATAAATTTTGTCATAAGCATTTTTGTAGCCGCTACCGATTTTTCTTTTGACGGCGACCGCCCGAAAATACGCTGTCTTCAACGCTTATTCCTTAACCCGTGACATCAAGACTACCGTCTCAACATGACAGGTATGCGGGAACATGTCGGCTCCGGCGCATTTTACCGGCATATAGCCGTGCTCTGCAAGAAACGCCGCATCTCTTGCAAGAGTCGAGACATTGCAGGAAACATATACGATCCTCTTTGGCTCCGCGCTTACTATTGCTGAAAGAGTTTTCTCATCACTGCCCTTTCTCGGAGGATCGAGTATCACAACATCGGGTCTCATACCGCTTTCTATCAAACGGGGCACTGCATTTTCCGCGCTCTCGGCAAAAAATTCCGCATTGCTGATATTATTATTTCCCGCGTTTTTTCGCGCGTCTGTAACTGCTTGTTCCACGATCTCTATACCAAACACACGCTTCGCCTGAGCTGCCGCCGCAAGCGATATCGTTCCTATACCGCAGTAAACATCAAGCACCGTATCATTATCTGTTATCTGTGCAAATTCAAGCGCCTTTCCGTACAGCCTTTCAGTCATATATGGATTGACCTGATAAAAGCTGTGCGGCGATATTTTAAATCGCATCCCGCACAGAATATCCTCTATTTCCGCCTTACCGTATATAAGCTTATTCCTGTCACCCAAAACACTATTAGTCCTTGTCTTATTTATGTTTATATAAACCGAAACTATATTTGGAGAAATATCCCTCAGCCTCTTTATAAGTCTCTCACGTTTTGGCAAATTATCACCGTTGATGGATAGCACCGTCATTATCTGGCCCGTAGCTGCGGCATTTCTTATAAATACCCGCCTTACAAGACCTGTATGAGTCACCTCATCATATGCCTTGATCCCATTTTCTTTCATATATGACATTACGGCATCCTTTATCTCCGAAGTGATCTCAGCGCATACAGAGCAGTCCTCGACCGGTATTATATCATGTGAACGCCTTGCATAAAATCCGCTTACTATATCTCCGTTCCTATTTTGACCGATCGGAAAAATACATTTATTTCTGTATCTGTAAGGCTCGCTCATACCAAGCATCTCATCACATACAAATCCTTCAAAACCGCCTATCCTTCTGAATGCAGATTCAATAAAATCCTTTTTAGCCTTAAGCTGTGCGCTGTATTTTATATGCTGCAGATGACAGCCCCCGCAGCGTCTGAATACCGGACATGCAGGTTCCGTTCTGTCCGATGACGGTTTGATGATCTCCATCAATCTCCCCACCGCATATCTTGAAAGTACCTTTACAACTGTTATTTCAGCTATATCACCGACAGCCGTTACAGGCACGAATACAGTAAAACCGTCAATGGCTCCTACACCGTTTCCATCCGATGCCACATCCGTAATTTCAATTATATATCTCTTATTCTTTTCAACCATAAAAAGTCTCCGTTATATAAGCTCTTATCTATATTGAACTTCTCACATATGTGGGAACTGTCTCCGCTATCGCATCCTTTATTTTTTCATTATCGGCACTCGTTTTTACCATATCAAGCTTTCTGAGCATGATCTTCAGCTTGTCCATATCTATATCTATAGGCTTTCCTATAAATATCTTATCATTGCATGTTCTGGTCAATCCCTCTTCATCCATTAACAGCTCCTCATACAGCTTTTCCCCGGGTCTGAGTCCGCAAATTTCAATTTTCATGTCGATGTCCGGTCTGTATCCTGAAAGCTCTATGAGCTTTCCTGCCAGATCATATATTTTCACCGGCTCACCCATATCAAGGACAAATATCTCACCTCCGGCCGCATAACCGGCAGCCTGAAACACAAGCTGCACCGCTTCGGGGATCGTCATGAAAAATCTCGCAGCACCCCTGTGAGTTACCGTGACCGGACCTCCTTTTTCTATCTGGCGTTTGAACAGAGGTATCACGCTTCCGTTTGAACCCAATACATTTCCGAATCGGACGGCAGAAAATTTTGTCCTGCTCACATTCTGCATGCACTGTATCATCATTTCACATATACGCTTTGTTGCGCCCATCACATTCGTAGGATTTACTGCCTTATCGGTCGATATCAATATAAACCTATCAGCGCCGAATTTATCAGCACACCTAACAGTATTCAGCGTGCCGAACACATTATTCTTCACCGCCTCTCCCGGATCAGCCTCCATAAGCGGTATGTGCTTATGCGCCGCGGCATGAAATACGATATGCGGCCTATATTCAGCAAATATATTTTCAAGCCTGTTCATATCTCTTACCGATGCTATGCATACTTTTATCTTATTCGGATATTTTCTGTCAAGCTCCATATAAATATCATATGCATTGTTTTCATATATATCCAATATGATAAGCTGCTTGGGATCAAACAGCATTATCTGACGGCAAAGCTCCGAGCCGATCGAACCTCCGCCTCCCGTTACAAGGATGACCTTACCGGTCATATAACCGCCTGCCACACTGTTATCAAGCTTGATAGGCTCACGATTGAGGAGCTTCTCAATTTCAATATCTTTCATGATATAAAAATCCCCTATTAAATATTTTAGAAAAAGATCCATCCGCTCGGAAAGATCCAGCGCGGACGGATCCTGATTTTTCTATTAAAGCACAAGCGACGGAGCTGTGTACACTCTTGCTCCCATTTCCTGATCGAGCATATACAAACTCTTAGGGTCTGATCCAAAAAGCTCCATCTTCTTTATGAGATCACCCGCGTTCGTTTCTTCCTCGCCCTGCTCCTTTACGAACCAGTCAAGAAACTGCATAGTTCTGAAATCCTTCACATTGTACGCAGCCTCATAAATAGTATTTATAAGTGATGTAACATAACATTCATGTTCAAGCCCGGCCCTGAGCGGATCCATATTATTATTAAGCTCTGCCTGCGGTTTATCTATACCTTCAAGAGTAACAGGCGCATCATTGTTCTGCATATACTGCATCATAAGCATTGCATGATCACGTTCCTCCTGCGCCTGTATATTATACCAATTAGCAAATCCGTTAAGGCCGTGCTCCGTATAATAGTTTGAAAAATGCAGATACAGATACGCTGAATAAAATTCCTTGTTTATCTGAGTATTTATAAGCTCTGCGACCTTCTTGTCCAACATATGTAATTACCTCCTAGGCTGTTTATTTATTAGACAATTGCAAAACGAATGTTTCGCAATTACTTATATTTATTATTATAGCATATGAGAAACCAGCTTTCAAGCTTTTGGATCAAATATTTATCAATATGTCTTTACTTATCCTCCTGCCTCACCAGCTCGATAGCTTTTTTGCCGGTAATATGCTCTGCCTCAAGCACAAACATAGCCATTATCTTTCTCTCACGCTCTATGGCTTTATGTCTGTTCTCCGGGCTATCTTTTGGATTATACTTTAAAGCCAGCAGTTCGATAGCTTCATTTATCTCTTTTTCATCCTTGAGCATACGTATTTTTCCGAAAACAATAACACTTCTGAAGTAACTGGTATATTCCTCCGGAACCACCTTATCCTGAGCTGTCACACAAAAGGAAGCTTTAGAATATTTATTTACCGCATCGATCTTGTGTCCGTTTCTTGCACTGTGAAAATATATTTTGCCGTCTGAATATACATAACTGAGAGGAACTGCATAAGGATAATCATCATCGCCCAGCAAGGCTAATACCCCTGACGTTGCTTTGACCAATATATCTATAGTTTCCTCTTTTGAAAGCTTTTGTCTTATACGCCTCATTTCTCTGAACATTTCAAATCCTCCTAATTCTATTTTATATAAAACCTTCTGTATTTTGTATCTATTTTTAAGATATATGATCATTATACCATAAGTGCGTTGCTCAGATACACCGCATCACACCGGCACAGTGAACACTTCAACCTCAAGTCCAATCATACGACCTTGCTTCCTGTGTTATTTTTATTATACCACGACAGCCATGCTGATTCAATATAAAAATGAAATAGTATCATACAAATTTTTAAAAGTAATGGCTGTGATAAAATGCATATTTATTAGTTTTGTCACAGCTCCAAAGCTTTTTTCACATATCAGACCGGATCTGTAATGCCCGCCTTAATGTCACGAACTCCGCCGTCTCCCCCGTCTTCTTCCTTATCTGTTCCTCAGCGCCTCATCGCTTTAGTATACACGCTTGACGTGACGATGTTCTCAAATTCCAAATTGTCTGCTGATAATGACCTCTAATCCATAACCAAATCATTCAGTTCATCAATTATATTACTTCCTGTATACTTTATTCTGTATAATTTGTCTTCATATATATCCTTAATAAACACTCCTCCGTATAAAACAAAATCTCCAACTATATTTTTTTCATTATCATAATACCTAATGCTGCTGTCTGCACTTGTGTTGGGCAATTCATCATATGATGCTTCTACAAGTTTTATGTTATTCAAACAATCGGTGATCGCTTTAATATGAGCTTGTGTGCTGTATACCATGTTTCCGTTTATGTATTCATCATAATTATTCATTTTTGTCGTACTATATATTTGTACTTCTCCTATTTGATCAAAATTTGAAGTATACTTCAAATATACAGTTTCCTTAAAATATGCATTAAGCTCATCTAATACCAAATCATTATTTGGATCCGATTTATCTGAAACGATCATCATATACCACAACATACAAATGAATACAGCACATATCAAAATACATATGCTTTTTATTAGTTTCTTCATTATGCCTGTCTCCCATAAAACTATATCACTCTACATCGATATCCTTGTTCTGTTCCACACCAAATGCATCGTAGCTGTACTGCTTTGTGATATCTCAGCTGCCATTTGTGAGCTGTACTACATCACCGTGCGCATTGTAGTTATAGAAGCTTTCATTGCTGCCTATCTTTGCTGTTCTCTCTTATTATCATCTCCCCTTCACGAATGCGCCGCGGAACGCCGCAAAGCGGCGCTCTTGCATTCGCACGTTATGATCCACAGTTCCCTTTGCTTATCGAGACTTCTATCGAGGAATTTATTCAATTTCACTCATAAGATACAGTGGCGATCCTGTTACCTTGCGAGACAACAGCTCTGTCCCCTTGTCTTTTTACGTGTATATTCTCTTATAATTCTATTTTTGCTTATATTGCAGAGGATATGAGATGTTGTCCAATTATTGCCTTAAACAAGACAATATCTCATTTCATTCACCTTAAAATAGTCATACCGCTTCTATACAACTTCACGATTAAAAATTAAATTATACAA
>CAJFVT010000021.1 GCA_904420525.1 uncultured Clostridia bacterium
GTCCTCATCCATTTTTGTTATATCCAGCTCATAGCCGAACGCTCCCGCAAACGCTACATCCGCTCTGGTTTTTAGCGGAGTCACCCTGCCGTTCTGATGGTTCGGCGACGCTGTTACATGCGCGCTGATGGCTGATACCGGGTAGCCCATAGACGTTGCATACTGTATCTTGAGTCTTGCAACAGCGTCCGAATTATCGCTTGTCCATATCTGAGGATAATAATACAGCATTCCCGGATCAAATCTTCCGCCGCCGCCGGCGCAGCCCTCAAAAAGGATGTCCGGGAACGCCGATGTGAGCGCCTCGGCTATCTCATATAATCCTAGCGTATACCGGTGATTATATCCGGGATACGGCATATCGGTCATGGGCCGGTTCATATCCCACTTTACATACTCTATATTTCCCTCAGAGAGCACCTTCTTTATAGCATCGATTATGTATTCCCTTACATCGCTGCGCGATATGTCCAGTATCAGCTGCTGGCGGCTCTGCGCCGGAGTTTTATAAGGCACATGTATCGCCCAGTCCGGATGCGCACGGTACAGCTCCGAATCTGGATTTACCATCTCAGGCTCTATCCACAGCCCGAACTTGAGCCCCTCGGCGTTTATCCGCTCCGAAAGGCCTTTAAGTCCTGACGGCAGCTTGCTCCTGTTCACTGTCCAGTCGCCCAGCCCCTTCGTATCATCATTTCTAGCTCCGAACCAGCCGTCGTCCATTACAAACAGCTCGATACCGGCCTCCTTGGCCTTTTTTGCTATGGTCACGAGCCTTTCCTCATCAAAATCAAAGTATGTAGCTTCCCAGTTATTTATAAGTATCGGGCGCTCGCGGCGCGTCCAGCTGCTGCGGCAAAGCTTGTTCCTATACAGTCTGCTGAGCTCGCGCGATATACCGCCGAAGCCGTTATCACTGAAGCAGATGACGCTCTGAGGCGTTGAAAACTCACCGCCCGGCTCAAGCTCCCATTCAAAGCCCTCCGGGTTTATTCCCTGAAGAATGCGGACGCTGCCGTCCTGAGCGCATACGGCATAGGTTGAATGGTTGCCGCTGTAGATAAGCGACATAGAATACACCTCGCCGTGGCTCTCGTCCGAGTTCTTATCCGCCGCCATGACGAACGGGTTCATGTTATGCCCGCTCCCGCCGCGTTCGTTTGCAATATTCACCCTCATCCCGCTTTTAAGCTCGCAGCGCTCCATCTGTCTTTCCCGCGCCCATCCGCCGGGGAAATACACAAGTTCTCTGTCATTTTTCGCCAGCTCAAGACACGCACTGTATGCCGATCCCAGTCTTACTGGCTGATCCGATATGTTCCTGAGCACAGCGCTCCTTGCTATGACGTTGTATCCGTCAAACACGGTGTAGGCAAGGACTGCCTCCATACCCGCTTCTTCGTCAGCAAGAGTGATATACACCGTCTCCGTGCCGCTGCCGTCATCATGCAGGCACGGCATACCTGGCAGCACAGGCGCGCCCTGCTTTACCTCTGCTCCCTTGTATTTTAGCTGCGTTATCCCATTTACTGTCCCTTTTATAAATGAAAACGCACCCGGACGCAGATCCGCATAGCCGTAGGACGGGTATTCCTGCGGCGCACTGTCTAGCGTATATCCCTCCGGCGTGAACGGGCTCCACGCACTCCATTTCATAGGCACGGAATATTCCCTGTCCCCAAGCTTTTTCCCAAAATGGAAATGGAGAAGGTCTCCGTGCTCACCGACTGTCATTATGTAGCTTATGTCCCTGCCCTTCAGGTGGATAGTTTTGTTGCTGAGAGTTATCATAGTTCATTCCTCTATTCCGTAATGTTTTACAAGTCTGTCATACTCAGCCGCGGTTATAGGCATTACCGTTCCATGGCGGAACGGATCAGGTGTTTCAAATCCCTCCTGCGGAACGAAATCGCCTCTCTCTATATCCTTTGTTATGAACGGCTGATAGCCTCTGTCGGACGCAAAGGCATCGAGCAGCACACACCATGTCTCACCATCGTTCATCTTATATATGGTCGGGCCCTCATATCCGGTCTGTCCTTTCATGGAAAAGCCCTCTATCTCCGTGAACCCGCCCTCGGCAGCAGTTCCGGCCTCCATAAAGATAGATGCCTCATCATGATTTTTTGTGAGACGGTAATATCTGTCCCCATCCTGTATCATCGATGTGTCTATCACGCTGAAATCACGCTCTATATACAGCTTTGGAGCAGTAAAGGTCACAAAATCCTTCGTATGCGCGCTGTATATCCTCTGCTTTGCGAAGCCGTCAAATGCACAGCGCGACGACCAGTATACAAAATAGTCCTCCGACTGCTCGTCATAGATACATTCCGGCGCCCACGCGCATGAAGCATCCTTTGGCGCTACCTCGACCATACGCTGCTCCGACCAGTTGACCAGATCCTCCGACTCCCATATCATTATCGAGCGCGAGCCCTCGCGCTGACAGCGGTACCAGCCCTCGCGGTTCTCACCCCACTTGCCGTATATGTATAGATCGGTCGCTATAAGGAAAAATTTCTTTCCGTCGTGCGAGCGCATTATATGCGGATCTCTGACTCCGCCCTCGCCGAGCGTGCTGCGCAGGACCGGCCTGCCGCCGTTTAAATTATGCCACTTATAGCCGTCCTTTGAGACCGCGAAATATACCTGCTCATCATCGGGAGTCTTTTGTGTCCCTTTAAAGTGTGTGAATAGATATGCCTCTGTCTTTTTCATCGTCCTTCTCCTTCATTATACATTTATATTTATTATTTGTCAACAGAAATCGGCGTCATTTTTTCGTCCCAAACGAAAATTTCCGAGTTGTCTGAAGCCGTAACTGTGACCTTGCTCATTCCCGGCTCTGCGGTGAGCTTTTCCGCCCTTATGCTCTCAAGGCTCCCGTTCTCGCTGCGGTCCGCCGCATACACAGTTATCTCCTCAGAGGATGAGGAGCTGTTCTTTACCGTTACCTCTGCTTCACCGCTGCCGTTATAAGCTATATATGCCCTGATCCCCAACTTTTTCAGGACCATCGTATTTTTACTGTCCAGGCTCATCGGATCGCCGCCGCTTTCCCATACGCCGCCGCTGAACCGGTACACATTTCCGGTGACAAGATCCGTATATTCACAGGCTCTGTCAAGTCCCGCCTTCTCCTCAAGCTCTTTCCATCCATAGCCGGCACCGGTCCCCTCGGCGCCGCAGCCGCGGCTGTTCATTATGATCGTATAGTCGCCGTAGCTGCAGACCATAAGCGCCTGTATACATGAATTCTCACCATTTTTATTTATATATGTCCAATCGGACTCGGAATAATTATCAGTATATACCTCCGCATAGCCATAGCGGTCATACCTGCTGTTTGTGGCATGGACGCGGGCAAGGTTATTGATCCTTATGCGCTGATTGTCCTTTCCGTCTGTATAATCTGTGTTGTAATATCTGTCTGTGTGTATCGGATTGCGCCAGTTCAGAGACATATATATCCTTTCGCCGTTGTCCTTGATGACCACGCTCCGCGCAGTCTCATCACACCAAGCGTATGAGGCCACGCTGTCATCCTCCATCAGATAGCTGTAGTTTTTTATGTCCCTATCCGCAAAGCCCGCCGTCAGCCTGCCGAATGTGTCGTAAAGCCTGTACGCGTCTATTATACCGTCCTCATAATGCACATTTGAAACACTGAGCGAGCCGCTGCTCATTTCATAGGCTATATCCTTGTGACTCAGATAATCATATATTATCCTGAGCGCCGTGTCGTTTTCAAGCTCCAGCGCGGCATATATATCTATCGGATACCGCTCGGTGCCGGGATAATACGAGTTCCTGTTAGATGTGAGCCCCTCGGTATACAGCTGCTTGTAATATGCTCCGTCTGACTGTTTCTTTCCAACGAAGTAATAGTTGTCTATAGCCTCATACGCCGTATTTACAAAGCTGCTGTAATTTATATCATAATATTTTCTTGCCATTTCCGCTATCCTCGAAAGCTGAGCTATCGCGTTCGAGCCGTAATCGCCGGAATAGCCGCCGGAGACTGAACCGAAATTCTCAAGGATCGTGCCCTTTTCCGATACCCAGTATGACGAGAGGGCAAGGTTTTTTTTCTCACCGAAGCATCTTGAAATGATCCCGTTCCGCTCATTCTTCCCAAGCGTGTTTCCGCCGGACTGCTTAAGAAATGCGTCAAACTTTAACGCCGCCTCGGAATTTGCCATATCCTGATTCGGCGCATGGCCATAACCGTCGAGCGTCATGAGGTAGTCCCTCGCCCTTTCGAGCATCTCGTTCCACGCCTCTATCCTCTTTTTATCCGGTATCGTATCGGCATCCGAATCTATCAGCTCGTTTTTTATCTCATCGCTCAGCACCGCATCCTGCATCATAAGCAGCGCCTCGCCTACGCTCCGGAGTCCAAATCCGGTAAGATGACTGCCTCCGGCATTCTCCCGGTCCGGTCCGCCGATCCA
>CAJFVT010000022.1 GCA_904420525.1 uncultured Clostridia bacterium
GCTTGTGTTAAACAGTATACTTTTTATATTCTCATTTGTTATATCTTTTGTCTGTACGATCGTCCCGTTTATACTGAACGATGCTGTTTTTGCGTTAAGATCGACCTTTATCTCAGCACTGTTCCACTTACCCTTTTCAAAATGTGCGCTGCTATTACCGCCGCTTAAATAGCCATCATCTGATATCACAAATTCTGTCTGTTTTGCGTTATCTGAACTGTATAGTCTTATCGTTAATTTACATGTTGTATCACTGTCAAACCGTTCATTGAAGCCGATAACATATACTCCGTCTGTATCTGACAGAATCTCAGCCGGCGTCCATGTAACATCGTTATACTTATTGGCAGCCAAAGTGTTTCCTGTAGGATCACCCATGCAGAGGCTTATGCCTTTGTCTGTTTTAGTTGCATATGCGCTTCCGCGCCACGCTGCGTTTCCGAACGTCATTCGGTTAAAGTCCATGACATTTGCACCGCCTGCATTGCTGACCTTTGTACCCATAGCTGTAAAATCCTCGTATTCGATATATCCCTCCGGTGTAGCTGCACCGTAAAGCGCGCTGTCTTCATTATATACCCTGAGATCATCGATATACATATCGCATCCTCCTGCTCCGGCGGAGATCAGGATACTGTTAAACTCCGTTGCTCCCCATGAAATACTGCCCACGCCGTATCCGTTGACAAAGCTGTAGATCCTGCCGTGATCCATATCGTAAACGACCTCGATCTTATTCCATGCATTTGATGTAAGCTTAAGGTCCTGACCGGTCATGTCCTTTGCCGCTGACGGTGCTGTTACTTTACCTGTCGTGTCTGTCTTTACCACATCCTTATTTATATCAGAAGTATTGTATTTACCGATCAGTCTGACTAAGAATTCCGGCATCGCTGAATCCATTGGCTTCACCCAAGCTTCTGTGGTATATACTCCGCTTGTGACAGAGTTTGGAAGCGAAAATGTCAGTTCTTTGGCAGTCTCTGTACCATACCCCGACTGTCTTTCTTCAGTAAGCTTCATGCTAATTCCCCTGTCGGTAAGAGCGGTGTATGCACAGCCGCGCCACGCCGCGTTGCCGAGCGTTAATCCTTCCGATGTTACATTAGTATTAAATGCAAAATCAACATATTTTGTAAAGTATGTGTTTATCAAATCGTCTGCTGAATCAGGTTCAGCATAAGCCGCTTCGTTATCGAGCCTTGTAACAGAAAAGTTATCTATATACAAAGGCTGTGTATTTCCGGCGATCAGCAAACTACTGACGTCATTCAGTTCTGAAATATCCGCCGCCTGCGAACCCCTTCCATTAATGACGCGGATCACCTTCTTCGTGTTCATATTCACAATAAGGTCTACCGTACTCCATTCCTCTGCCGAAAGTTTTACAGTATCGCCTGCCTGATTTTTTGAAATTGCGGCATTACCTTCAGTATTTAGGATATTGCCTGAATTTTCACTTAAATACAACACTTCCTTTGTATTGGTTCCGTCCGTTAACCTTACCCGCATATTGGTCGTAGTTTCAGTACCGCTTTTCTGCTCAAACGATATCTTGTATACTCCGCCCGTTATACCCGTGTCAAATACAGCGCCCGCATATGCGTTATTACTTGGCACCAATTTAAGGCATGTCCCGTTTTCCGTATCCGCATCCGCAATTATTGAAGCCGTATCATCATCGCAAAATTTTGTCGTATCGCTCGAGAACCACGGCAAATTGCTGCCATCATTGAATGTCCATCCTTCAAAATCACTGCCGCCAGTTTGCAAGTTTGAAAAATCTGTTGAATAATTATCACCGTTTGCTGCATATACAGCGCCCGGTACGATAGCCGCGCATATGGCTGCGGCAGATAAAATGCTTATTATTTTTTTCATATCCGTTATCCTCTTTTAAACCTGACCAAAAAACATATCTGACATATCATCAAGTATCAAAAACGCCCGCACACCATATCCGTCCGTTTCGTCTATCTCAAATACATCCTCCGGTCTTCTCTCTGATGCCACTCCCGAAAAACTTTGAACCTTTTCGAGAGCGCTGTTTTTGTAATATCCCACTATGAGAGTATATCCGCCGTTTATACCGGCGGTATTTATAACTCTCACAGTATCAGCGCCGACCACAGCCTCGAACACATTATCCTCCGCCGCGGCGCCGCTGTATGTTCCCGGTACATCCGGGAACACAACCGAATTTTTTGTAAGTTCCATACCTCCTAACCCTTTTATATTTTTCAGATCAATGCGGTACATGCCGCCTTCGGATATTTCCGGAAGTGACACGGAAAAACCGAAATATGAAGCGTCAACGATATCCGCCGGGGTTTCCGGTCCGCCCGAAACACTCAGCTTGACATTTTCCTCGTTAAACAGTGCAGGATCCACATTATCGCTGAATACAACATCAGCGGTCCTATCATCTTTCACTCTTACCTCATAATCGACCGGCGCCGCATTTACAGCTGTTTCCGTTATATACACAGAGAGATCGTCTATATAGATATCTCCATGATTTGCCTTGTCCAAAAGAAATGTGTTGAAATATATGCCAGTAAGCCCGCCGTCAAGCTTCAGGCTCCGTTCCCCTTCGCAAGCCGTGCCGTTTACATACGTTATATATGTCCCCTTATCAAGATCCATATATATCTGTATCCTGCTCCACGTGCCAAGCGGAAGCGTTATGTTGTATCCTGAATCGCTCTCGTATCTTCCTCCGGATTTTACCCGTCTTCCGAACATAGTCAGTACATTTGCTCCTTCGCTGCCGCTGCCTATAGCCTGCATGGTAAAATGCGATGTCGTCCACGAAACGGGATAAATATCAAACGCCAGAACATATTTTCCGCCGTACAGTTCTTGGGGCAAATCGATAGTTCCGTCTATCGTATAACTCGTCCTGCCCTCCGATGCGTAAAGATCTACTATTTTTGCAGATGTGCCGTGTGCACTATCCACTTTTGCTCCTACTATACCACCTGTTTTTGCAGCGTTGCGGAATGATATGCCATCCCACGATCCGGCACCGCTTTCAAAGCCTTCAAAATCCGTCTCATATATAATATCGTCATTTACTGCCGAAGCTTTTGCACCGGCCGCCGGTGCGTATATGACAGAAGAGACCGTCAGCACCAGGCATATGATATTTTTTATTCTCATACACATCACCTTCCATATAACGATTTATTCTGCCTTAATCACAGGCACTCCCTTTTCCGGCATCGCCCATACGAAGGCTTTTATCTCACTGCAATCCGAAAGGGCCGTTACATCGATATCCTCAGTCTTAAACTGTTCCGCTGCGGAAACACTGCTTTCTTTTTTATGGAATGCTGTCAGACTCCCGTTTTTGTATTCACCTATCAGAACAGTATAGTTATTATCTGTCCCCGATGTGTTTATAATATCGGCAGTAATATTTATTACAGTCCCTGCCGCCGTATCTCCGGTATACTCATCCGAGCCTTCTATCAATATCTTCCCGGCTGCATACATACCTGAATCCGTCTCAAAGCTCTGTCTGTACCCGCCGTTTACAATATCTTCACTTATAGTAAGCGTATATTCCGCTCCGCCGAGCAGCATACCCGGCAATGTGATCTTTATAAGGCTTCGCCTTGGTATATACCTTACATCTATGTCGATCTCCCCGCCGTCTCCGCCTGTGATCGTAACGCTTTCTTCCGTTACGTCCGCCTCCGCGGCTTTATTCAGCTGGCATTCTATCGATACGATCTCAGCCGGAATTATTCCGTTATCGGTCACACCGCCGAAATAATCCGTGAACGATACATTGTTCACCCTTATGCTGTCGCTGTACGGATAGAGATTTATATAATTCGATGCAAGCTCATTCCCCGCTATGCCTTTTACCGCATCGCTGACGATGATCCTGTATTTTGCCTGAGGATCAAGCTCTTCATTAAACGTTATTTTAACCTGTCTCTGCGTAGCCTCCGATAAAGTAATCGAAACGTTCTGTGTCCCGCCGTCTTTCTGCGCTTCCGCGCTTATGTAGTCCGATGTCAAATATGAAAGAGCCACGGTATCCGAAAATTTCAAATAAACACTGTCGCTCCCCTGCTCCATCGTATTGTTCTCTGCTGACAACGACAGCGTTATCGGCATTGAGTGCAGCGGATACTTCAGATTTGACACGGATATGTTATCAAACCACCAGTCGGAATGATTGCTCTCTGTAGAACAATATGTGTTTATGGTGACTGTCGTAAGCGATGATGCGCCGTTTAAAATATCACGCTGTTCATCGAGCTTTACTCCGTTTACATATGCAGCCGCGTATCCTTCATCATAATCTATATATATTTCCGCCGTATTCCATTCAGCCGTCCTAAACACGCCGTCCTGCCATGATATCGCATTATCGCTTATATCCGCCAGCTTCGCCCGTGTTCCGGAAAGCGAAAACGCAAAGCCTTCACCCGTGACCGCCACAGGATTTGTCGAAGATTGGTCAGTATAAAAATCAAACACGACCACACACTTGTTCTGACCCGGCGCCGTAAGCTGTACAGATGCTGTTACGGATTTATACGTTTCCCCGGTATCGGCAAAAGTATCTATCATCTTCATAGACGTTCCATGGCTGCTGTCGACCGTATCCGCAACGCAATAACCCGTTTCGCTATTAGGATTACCTTCCGGTCCGGAAGCTCCCCAATTCGTAAAACGCAGTCCCGGATATCCCGCAACACCGCATTCAAAGCTCTGTTCGGTAACATTGCCGTTGCTGTCGGTGTAACTGTCAAAATCAGTGCTGAACAGCAACTGCTCCGTGACTTCAACGCCGCCGCCCGTTGTGTAAAATGTGACTTCCGTCTGTCCGAGTTCCTGGCCGAATGTACCTGTTATCGCAACGGGATCCACGCTTATCCTATAATCTGTATCCTCTTCAAGTCTGCCTCCAAAGTTTATAGTCACGCCTGTAGGCGTTATATCCGTAAACTCCAGACCGGTAAGCTCTTCTCCTGTTGTCTCATTATATACCTTTATCGTATCGGGACCTGCCGTATCGCTTGTCACAGCGTTCGAAAACATCAGCCTCACCGAATCATCCGCAGGTGCAACCGCGCCGCCCGGCGCCGAGACAGACAGCGTTATAGGGTCCATATGCGGCATTTCATCCACTTCTCTGACACTCAGATCATCTATGAACATAACACCTCCTGAACGTTTCTGGAACTGTATGGAGCTTACAGGTTTTTTTGAACCGTACAGCTCATGCGGTTCTCCTACAGGTCTCCCATTTACGTAGAATATGAACATATCAGCTCCATAATCAACATAAAATTCAACGTCTGCCCATGTTCCGATCTGTATAACGTTCTGCTCTTCCGTAACTGTTGTCCCATCATCGTTCTCAGGCTTTGCCGAAGTGCCTATAAAAGATCCCTGAAAACCATTGCCGTTATCCGAAAGCATTCTGAACGTTCCTGAACTGCTCATCATAAAATCAAACGATATCAACAATTTTGCCTCGCACGTCTCCGGGAGCCCTACAGATGTATTACGCCAGTCTCCCGTATCAAATCTCATACTCGTTTGATGCTCATCATCATATACCGACCCGGAGATAGCCGTGCCGCCGCCCGAAAACGCCCCGTACGGGGATTCCATATTGACAAGCGACTCTTCGGTATACTCACCGCCGTTTGTTCTGTAACCGTCAAAATCCGTAAAATATATCTCTCTTTCCGCTGCAGACGCCGATATATTTACCATACCCGCCGCCAAAGCTGCTGCGGTAATCATGCCTACTGCCTTAAATCTCTTCATTTACGGCTTCTCCTCCTTTATTCATCCAGTTTCAAATCAACATAGAGATCTGTATTTTTTGCCGAACCGATACCGCTTCCATACTCTACCCAGCCCTTTCTTCCGGACTGTGTGCTTCTCGTGTCCGGACCGTCATTATCATTAACAAGTATTGAAAACCCTATCGACTCTCTTCTTTCTATGCTCCAGTCCTCGCCGAACACTCCCGCTATTGGTACTGCCGCCTCATAGACTGTTTTATTGCCGCTGCGTGTAACTGCTGTTTCCATGGGATATACGGTACTGTCATAACCGGTAGTCTGCACCTGTGAGCCACGAAGAGATATTCCTATTTCCTTTGACACAACCGGCACCGCAGTTTTATCACACAAGCCGAACTGTATCCCATCGCCGCGCCACATATTTGCAGTATCCTCTACTTGGTAATGAACATCATCGGTTGCCTCTGCGGCTATATATATCTTCTCATCATCATAGCTCACATAAAATGTTGCGGAAAGATCCTGTTCCCCTCTGTTTGCTTCATCAAACAGATCTACTATATTCTCCGGGACCGTCTGCATCGCATAATTCTCGTCATATTCGCCTTTTTCTATTACACCGTCTATTGTTGGAGGCGTTTGACATCGTTTTGCAAAAGAACGGTCATAGTCACTTGACACTTCAAATATTTCTCCGTCAGCAAGCTTTATCTGTGCGCCGAATTTATAATGGCCTCCGCGTGAAAAGCTTGGAAGATATACATAGCATTTGGTGCTCTCCCCGGGAGATAATGAACTGAATTCCGATGGCGTCAGCTTGCTTGTGAATACATAGGGAGCTGTGAGCTGTGCTGTTCCGCTTATCGGCGAAGTACTGTTATTTTTCACATTTATACATATAACCGTTTTTCCAAACGAATCCAGATAAGGTAGAGAAGCTATGCTCCCTTCCGCCTTTGGTATGACAGTTATGTATATGCTGCCTTCAAAATATAATTTTTCGTCATCGTAAACTCTTAGTCCAATGCTTCTTACATCTCCGACGTCACCGATAACTTTATATTTTATCAAATTATCATCTGTCTCTATTATCTCTGAGCCGTCCCCTCCGGTAAATTCAACCTTCATTCTGCTTGGGATATCCGCTCTAAACTCATGCTCTTCATTCGCAACGACTCTTACAACACCGTCGTCTGTCAGCTTTATCCGCGGCTCACACGTTTCAAATGATGTAAAATCTCCTTCCACTATCATCGGTCTGTCGCCTGTCATCAACGAAAATACTCCGTCAGAACCGTATATCACCTTCTGATTTCCGTAAGCATCATAGACTGTTATGCTGTCACAGCCGAGGTTTAACGTAACGTATTCATGCTTGTCTTCAGCCCAAAGTATCATTGATCCTTTTCCGCTGCTGTTATTTTCAAACCTGTATATGTACGTACCGTTGTTTTCGATATAGTCCGCAAGCGGAGCATTGCCTATAACTTTATTGAACAGAGCGGAACCGCAGTAGATCGGTTTTGCCGCATACGGCGTCTCTTTTTCCCAATATTCAACAAAACCAAAATTACGCTCTTTATCATACATACTTATACCGCTGTCCTGATACTCGTACCAAAATGTATACTCTATCCTTGGAATACTTTTAAATATGGCCATAGTCTTGATGAAATCATCAAGCTGCATCTGCGGACTTGTCGGATATACATTCACCGCCCATCCGTATTCGGTTATTGCCATCTTAAGATCCGGGTTGAATTCCTCGCATAATTCATCCACTTCCTTAAGCCTATTGTAAAGATCCACAGACGGATCCATTACCTTCTTGTCAAGATAATAGAAATGAAAGCTCAAAACATCCATATACTCTGCTCCGCCCATCTCAAATACGGTTCTGTGCCAATCAGGATCTATTCCGGCAGTAGCACAGCCCATAACTTTTGCGTCAGGATTCGCTTTTTTTACATTTTCATATGCTGCTTTGAGAACCGGAAAATATGCTTCCGGAGTCTGGTCTTCCGAAAAAGTTTTAAGGTTAGGCTCATTCCATACTTCGTACATCATACACCTGTCGCCGAGAAATGACACAAGGTTATAAACATAGTTCCCATAAGCCTCAAGCTCTTCCTCCGTCTTCGGAACGCACACAGCTCCGCTGTGATAATTGGGATTGCTGAAACCGAGTATTATGAGCGGCTCAAGCCCTGCTTCTTCAACATCGCTTAAATATCTCTCCCATTCAGGAAGAAAGCTGTACACGCCGCGCTGTTTTTCATAATCTTCCCATAGAAATTCGTCTCTTATATACGCTATCCCGTTTGCGGCTATAAGCGGCGCCACCGCTCCGCTGTCGCGTTTGGTAAAGTGTACGACCGTTCCGAACTGGTCGTTCTTTTCATCATTTTTCACAGAATACGACGTCTTTTCACGGCTCACAGAATAATATTTACCGTCAACACTTTCACATTCTGTCTCCAGTATAAAAAGCCCGAATTCATTAAATTCCGGTCTTATGCGGCGTACCTCTGTTCCTTTTGCTCCCAATGAGATCTTATCCGAACCGTTCCATACTGTCTCGCCGCTTCGCTCATTTATAAGTTTATATGAGACATTTGCTTCCTGTTTCTCAAATACGGTACTTTTAAATTCCACATCAAGCGCTATATCATCTCCTTCAATAAATATATTCCCTGCCCTTTCTGATGTCGCATTGACCTCTATACTCTGCTGCGGCAAAAACTCTGTCTCTATCCTACCTACAGTAAGAGCACATCTCGACTGTCCGTACAATGATGAATTCAAATTAACGGCAAAGTCAAAACCATTATATCCGTTGCTGAACACTCCGTCATATATATAAAATGTATGAGATCTCCACTCGCCTGTGTTTTCAACAACCACGGACTCCGCATCCGATGCACCGTTCCGGCCGTCATATGTGATGGTAAAATACCCCGTTCCGATATCGTAATACCATACGGTTATCTTCACCGATGATTTTTTCTGCGCGTATATATCAGAATCCGATACATCGACGTCAAGTCGTTTATTACCGGTCGAATCGGATATATAAATACCCGTTATACCGTCATAATCTCTGTATTCTTCACTTCCTGAAACAGACATTGACGATGCCTGTCCGCTGTCGAAATCTATATACATATCTTCAATGTCCTGAGCCGCCGAGACCGGTATGACCGTATATGTCATGATCAATCCCAGCAAGGCAACTGAAGCTATAAGTCTTTTCACCGAGATCCTCCTTTCGATAATATCATCCTTTAACAGCTCCTACCATAACACCGCTTGCAAAATATTTCTGCAAAAACGGATATATACATAACACCGGTGCAGTGCTGACTATTATAGTGCAATATTGAATTACATATTTGCTCATATTAAGATTTGCCGTGTCTCTTAGCGCGGCTTCATCCGCAACATTTGTAGTATCGTTTATTATAAGAAGCTCACGCAAAAACGTCTGAAGCGGATACATCGATCTGTCTCTTAAATAGATCATCGGATTAAACCAGTCATTCCACTTGCCGAATATGTAAAACAAAGCAAGCACCGCGATCGTCGGTTTGCACAGCGGAGCAACGACTTTCCAAAGTACTGTGAGGTGTCCGGCCCCGTCTATCTGCGCGGCCTCTTCTATGCTGTCGGGGATTCCGTATATTGCAGTTCTCATTATTATCATATTATAGGTAGAAACACACCCTATAATTATCATGGACCAACGTGTATTTACAAGTCCCAAGCTCTCCACTATCAAATATGTTGGTATGAGTCCGCCGCCGAAATACATTGTAAATGCAAATATAAACATGATCGTATTTTTCCATAGGAGATTTTTTCTCGAAAGACAAAATCCCCCCAATAATGTCATTATCATATTAAGCACCGCTCCGGCAGCGACATACAGCAATGTATTGGCATATCCCGTATATAATTCAGGATTTGTGAGAACTGTTTTGTACGCCTCAACAGAAAAGCCGAGAGGTTTGAACAAAAATCCCGCATGCGCCATAAGCTTCATAGGATCGCTGAATGACGCAAACAAAACATAAACCATCGGATACGCACATACCAGCGCGAGTATTCCTAAGATCACTACATTGAATACCGAAAATATACGCTCTCCCTTACTTTTTTTGATCATCGGTTATCGCATCTCCTTTCGACCGCACAGTCAATGATTCTTATATTCGGGCAGAATGATGTGCGTATATATATCGGCGTCTCAGCCAAACAAAAGTCTGTTCCGTTTATTCTGTTTCCATTTAAATCATATATCTGAGCGCCGATATATTCATCCGTAAGATGCACATCATACTTTCTGCGCTCCGACCATATCATGACAGTCCAGCCTCTGCTGTTTTTATAACATCCTGCCGTTATGCCATCCGGATCTTCAGCTCCTATGAACCATTCAGCTTCAGTGCTGCCTACAAGCCGGCAGAATGCGGCAGCGGCGGTATATGCCGGTTTTGCCGCATACGCATACGGTCCGCCCCAATATTCCACTAATCCGAAATTGCGTTCCACATCCGAAACAGATATACCACTGTCTTGAAATTCATACATAAAATACTTATGCAGCCTTTTAAAGCTCTGCGCCATTGCTATTGTTTTTACAAGATATTCTGCATGGCTCTTTCTCGTCACGCCGCCGCTTTGCACGCCCCAGCCCATTTCTGATACTACCATATCGAGTCCAGGGCAATATCGCTCTATGAGTTTATCTATTCTGTCAAGTTTCTTATAAAATCCGCCCTCTACAGGTCCGGCATTCCATATATAAGGATGAAAGCTGACTGCGTCTATGTAATCTCCGCCGCCAAGCTCCAGAAATCTTTCTATCCACGGCAAAGCTTCTCCGCTTGTTCCCGGACCTATGATATAAGCATCCGGCGCAGACTTTTTTATTGCGTTAAAAGCTGCTTTCGCAACAGGCAAATATGCTTCCGGCGATATATCTTTTGAAAAGCTTGCAAGATTAGGTTCGTTCCATATCTCATACATTGAGCATCTTTTCCCCAAATACGAAACAAGAGTGGATACATATCTTTCAAACGCCTCAAGCTCTTCAGGCGTTTTAGGCACACAATTCGGTCCGTTATGGTATACAGGATTATTGAATCCAAGTATGGTGAGCATCTCTAATCCATTTTTCTCTGCATCACTCAGATATCTTTCCCACTCAGGCAGAAAAATAAATTCATTTTCTTTCTTTTCATAATCTTTCCACAGAAACTCGTCTCTTATATATCCAAATCCGCACGCGCTCATCAAAGGCGCAACAGCTGCGCTGTCCCTTTCGGTAAAATGTACACAGCCTCCGAGTTTTTTATTTCTTTCTCCCTTAACCGAATGCGCATATCTCACATGACATTCATTATATCCATCATAACAAAAACATTCTGCCCGCAAAATATACAGTCCGTATTTTTCTGTATTCGGTCTTATTTCAAATTCCACAGGCACACTGCTGTAAACAGCCGTGTTTCTCGTTTCCTGCCAGAGTTCCGTTCCGTCATCTCCGCATGCGGTGAATATTATCAATGCTTCTTTTCCATCTGTTTCTTTATCTGATATGAACTTAGCTTTTAAGCATATATCCTCATCATCATAAAATGTATTGCCGGCAGCTGCATTTGCACTGATCGCTATGCTAATGGAAGCAGTTTTTATAAATGTAATACCAACACAGCTGAAAATTACATGATCGGCCGAACAGCCATAAGGCTTTGGATTAAGATCTATACAAAGATCATTGGAACATATGCCCCTGTCTATCTGTATATCTTTCAGGCACAATACACATTCCTTCCATTCACAGGTGTCTGCAAGGAGCACCGGCTCTGACCAGCGCTCCTCGTTACCGCTCCTGTAAAGCACGGCAAAATGTCCTGTACCTTCGTCAAAATACGATATCTTCATAATCGCTGTACAGCTTCCGGATATATCATCTGTGACACGGAAATATATACGCTTATCGGACTGATTTACTATAAGTCTTCGGCACTTTGTTCCCTCTCTTTCAATATACTCAGGATATAAACTGCTTTGCCAGCTTTCAAGGCCTTCCTCGCTTTTTTGTTCCGAAAGATCGCATTTTACATATTTTTGATATATCATTGTCCGTCCTCCGTGATCACCATAGATTGTATCCGCCGGCATTTTTGCTGACCTTATTTGCCATGGTAACAAAGAAAAAGTTCACTACAGACATCAAAAGCCCCACTGCCGCCGAATAACTATAATTTTGTTCCAAGAGACCTTTTCTATATGTGAAAGATCCTATAACATCCGCTGTATCATATATCAGCTCATTATACAGAAGGATTACTTTTTCTCCGTTAACGCTCAATATTCCGCCTATGCGAAGTATGAGCATAACAATTATTGTAGGCATGATAGCCGGGATCGTTACATGTATTACCTGCTTCAATCGTCCCGCTCCGTCAACAACGGCTGCATCATACAGCTCCTGATCCACTCCCGCAAGCGCAGCAAGGAAAATAATACTGTTCCACCCTATGCTCTGCCATATATCGCTTATGATGTAAATAGCTCGAAAATTCTCTTTTTGCATCAACAGATTTTCCGGAGTGCCTCCAAACATAGCGGTTATCTGCCCTATAAGACCATCGCTTGCCACAAAATTTCTGATCAATCCGCATATGATGACCATTGATATGAAATGAGGCAGATATGTCAAAGTCTGCACGCCCTTCTTATACCACTTTATTTTCACTTCATTGAGCATCAACGCAAGCAATATCGGTGCCGGAAAGCAGAAGATTATGCTGTACAGCGCTAATACCACTGTATTTCTCATGATCTTCCAGAAATAATCACTTGTCAAAAACTGTTCAAAATATCTGAAACCGACCCAATCGCTTCCGAGTATACCAAGCGCCGGGCTATATCTTTTGAACGCTATTATTGCCCCGTACATTGGTCCATAACAGAACAAGATGTAGTAGACAAAAAGCGGTATCAACAAGAAATATATGGTATGATTTTTTTTGAAATCCTTTTTGATATTGTACACCGTAAACTTCCGTTCTTTGTTTTTCTTTTGTACAGAATTCATTTTTATCAATGACATTTTTTTCTCCGTTTCTGCCGTTGCCCTTATTCCTGCAAAGTCTTCTGCGCTGCCTCATTAAAATTCGATATTATGGTATCCATGCCATAATCTTTCAAACGCTGTACATATGTCTCATAACTATCCGCATCTTCCATCCCCATTATCGTTTTTGTAATGTACTGCGGCACATATGTATTTATATCCTGCCAATACGTTGTCATTTCATCATTTTGTTCCTCCGTAAATCTGCATTCCGGAGCCGGCTCTGGTCTGACTGCGTCCGTAAGCCATATATTCTGTATATTATTCGTCTTTTCTTCCTCAGTCTGCCCTCTGAATGTCTTTTTAAGATACGCTCCGTCGTTTCTCGCATAAAGATATGTCATGTCTGTCTTATCTATACCTTCAGGATTGTTATTGAAAAAATCTGTATAGAAACAATTACCGTTCTCGTCCTTTTCGTAAGTAAGCCCCTCTATTCCAAAATTACACATTTCCGAACCTTGAGCACTGTACATAAAATCAAGCAGTTTCATACACTCCACCGGATACTCTGTCGTAGCGCATATAGCCGCAGCGCTCCCCTTTACTCTGCTCGTATTTAAGATAAACGAAGTTGTATCACCTTTTTCCGGAACCAGATACGGAATAGGCGTAAACTCTATACTTGAGTCGATGCTTTTAGCCGTAGCTTCATAATATGGTATTTTAGCCGCCTGGTTGCAGAAGAATCCTACTTCACCATTAGTTATCGCCGCTTCTATATCCTTTTCGTCCCTTGTGGCAAATTCCGGATCAATGAGTCCTTCCTCATACCATTTTTTAAGATCCGTCAGCATTTCTGTATAGCTTTCCTCATATGGACCGTAATGATATTGTTCATCCTCACCCCAATACATATCCGTTCCGACGTTCCATCCGCTTGCAAAACCTGCCGAAGGGATATGATTTGAACTTACATCCAGCACCATAGGATACTTGATATTGAGATCGTTCTTGAATTTCTTTAATACCTCATATAGCTCATCCGGCGTTCTGGGTACCTCTGCGCCTATCTTATTAAGCAGATCCTGTCTTATTATCGGTCCCTGCCACGGCAGCTCCGGCTCTGTCATTATCTCTCTTACCGCTCCGATCTTTCCGTTTTCGAGCGTCATACTTTCTCTGTAATAGTCATCTTCTTCCATAAGTTTTTTTATATTCGGTGCGTATTTATCTATATACCCTGAAAGATCGAGGAAGAACCCTTCTTCCACGCCGCGTTCAAGTCCGCCCGGATACAGATCCCCGACCTGCCTGTCTATAATATCAGGCAGATCGTCTGAAGCAAGCATTACACCGTACTGTTCATTTTCCTGCCCCTTGGGAGGACTGACAAACTCAATATGTATGCCTGTTATCTCCTCCATCTTCTTAAACATCTCATTGTCATTATAAGATTTTATATTCCCATAAAGCGGCGTCCAATATGTTATTGTTATCGGTTCCTCGCTTATAGGCATGGTATTCTCCTCTGCCGGTCCTGACAGATCGACATTATTAACGGCTGTCTCTTTTCCTCCGCAGCCTGCCATACTTATAAGCATGGCTGACGCCAGAATAACGCTCATGATTTTCTTTTTCATTTTCTTCACTCCTATCTATTTTTTTACGACCGTGCTTTCACCACGCTTTGCTTATATAATATTGTAACACGGCCATGCTTTACTTTCAATTAACACTTTCGCAATAGGCGTTAACAATATCTGCACACAAGGGTATATACAATATACATTTACACTCCGAATTTGTGTTAACTGTGCTGAATACATATTATTTATTAAATGCATGTTCATATAACATGCACAAATATATATTATATCTCATAATACCGTAATCGAACATAGTGTTATCGAGGTATGTGATACAATTTACCATATTTAGCATATACTGTTGTATGGGATTTCACAATAGGAGACTTGAAATATACCTGCTTTTATGCTATAATAAATATTACATTACAGAGTATAAACATTATTCCCTCCGGAATTGATATGCCCCCATCACGCACATTATGTGCTTTGAGGAAGGGAGCATATTTTTTGATGTTTTTAGGGTTTATTATTCGTTTTTGATCTTTCATAACAAAATAGTCCGTTGTTTTCAGAGCATGCACATGTGCTCGGCTGCCGGATATGTGTATATAATGTTAACGCTAGTTACAAAAGTGTTAATTGAAAACAGATATTATTCATGTTAAGATATTTATAGGACTAAAACATCACACTTTAAGCGCAGAACAGTATTTTAAGACAGGCGTCTGTATTCAGCCCGGATATGTCATATCCAATATACTGTTATGCCTTATATATCACAGGAGGGAAACCATGAAAGAAAAATATGATCTCATAGTTTGCGGCGGTGGTTTTGCAGGTACCGCCGCCGCCATTGCAGCTGCAAGAAGCGGTATAGATGTTTTGCTGATAGACAAAAGCGGATTTCTCAGCGGAACCGCAGGAAACTGTCTGATAAATCCGTTTATGCCGTTTTATACCGATATTAACGGAAGCAAGACAGATCTATCTGCGGGACTGTTTTCTGAGATACTCTCAAAACTTACCGCACTTGGAGGACTGCATAAAAACGGGCTGACATTCAATTTGGAATTGCTTAAGCTCGTTCTTGACAGGATGGCGCGTGAAAGCGGCGTCACCGTTCTGTTCCATACATATATAACAGGGCTGGAAAAAGAAGATAGATACATACGATCCATATCAACGATAAATAAATCTGGAGCCGGATCAATTGCAGCTGATATCTTTATTGATGCTACGGGAGATGCTGACATAGCAGCTATGGCAGGCTGTCCTTTTCAATTGGGACGTGAGGGCGATAACCTTTGCCAACCTATGACATTATGCTTTGACATAGCGGGCGTTGACGTTGACAAAGTTTTTTCAACCAACCCTCAAATAAATGAAGCATACCGCAAACTGCAATCAGAAGGAAAAATACAAAATCCTCGTGAGGATGTCCTGTATATGAGACACATGTACAAAGACATACTGCACGTTAATTCGACAAGAATAATAAGAAAATGCCCGATAGATGCTGAAGATGTGAGCGCAGCCGAAAGCGAAGCTCGCGAACAGGTCTTTGAACTGTTCTCCTTTCTAAAAGAAAACTGTGAAGGGTTTGAAAACAGCGTGCTTCTATCATCCGGTCCCGAAATAGGTATAAGAGAAAGCCGAATGATAGAAGGACTCTATAAGCTGAATGCAGATGATTTGAAATCATGTACAAAATTTTACGATGGCATAGCGGCAAGTAATTATGAGATCGACATACACAATCCCGATGGCAGCGGAACAAGTCATTATTATTTTGCCCCGGGCACATATTATACTATACCATACAGGTGTCTTGTACCCAAAGGAACAGACAACCTTCTTGTTGCCGGAAGATGTATTTCCGGTACACATGAAGCACAAGCGTCCTTTAGGATAATGCCTGTATGCTGCAGCACGGGAGAAGCTGCCGGATGCGCAGCGGCTCTTGCATTTGCCAACAAATGCAGCGTTTCCGGTATAGACACTGCCAAGCTTCGGGATATATTGAAAAAACGCGGCGCATTCATTTGATTTCAGCCGGAGCATAGGAGGATAACAATGTTCAATATAAAGACCCTTATAAGCGATACTGCTCGCAAAATCTCATTCAATGCGAAAAAAAACAAATGGCTCACCTGGTACATAATGATTTTGATTGCTACATCAATAATAGGGATCGTTATTCTGAGCATTTCAAATAAGGTATTGAATACGGAGTTCAGATACACAAATATCTCATTTGTGTCATCATTGGGCCAGAACATTGACGGTACTCTGACAGAAACAAAACAGACAATATATCAGATAAGCAATTGTCCCGAATTACGTCAATTTGTAAGTAAAACATATGAAGATAAAAAGACACAAATATACAGCGCAGCGGTACTGCAGGAGACATTGCGTTCATTTGCATCAGGGAATTTTTGGCTTGAGAATGTTTTTATATATTCTGACAAACAGCAGCGCGTAGTAGATCTCAACGGATCCAATAATCCGCTTGAATACTATAATTCTCATCTTAAGGATATGATCTCATGGGATGAGTTTAAAAACATTATTTCAGGTGAACCAAGCGATCGCTATGTAAGTTTCGGGAATGATCCGGCAAGTTACCTTGTAAATGTCGTCAGAAAACTCTATGGGCATGAATATTATACAATGGCTGTAATGATAAATACTGAGCGTCTTTTCTCAAATTTTGCTTCATCCGATTTCAATGAAAGAGGAATGTTTGCAATCCTGAACGAGAATAACCTTATGTTGACTTATAATAATGACAACATTACAAGTGAACTATCAAATTTAAATTATGAAGAATTACGTGATCCGAAAGAGAAAATAAGAGATATTGATTATAACGGAAAGCATTATCTTCTTGCTTCGTCCCGGTCTACCGTAGACGGATTTGCATTCCTGCTATTTGATGATTCATATCATATTACATTGACAATAGCTTTCCAGATGATGCTCATAATCGCATTATTTCTTATATCAATACTGCTGTCGGGATATTATATATACAAATATATGCGAACAAATACCGATCGTCTGAAAAATTTGCTGCGTGATGTTCGCCATGGATCGACAAATATTGGGGATATGTACAATCAGCTTGAGATATATATACAAAAACTTTCAGACAGTAATTCAGAAATGGAAGAACAGCTTGACAGTCAAAAACTGAGCATAATTAAAAGCAAATTGTGCAATATTCTTGAATACAGCCGCATTGACGTCCCAGAGACAGAGACAGCACTCAAAGCTCTAGACATAACCTTCAGCCGCAGCCGGTTCGCTGTTATAGGCTTTTATATATTGGACTGTGAGCATGTTTTCAAGGATAATCAAAGCGAGGAAGATCCATCTCAAAACACCTCCCTGTGCCAGTTCATTCTTGAAAACATATTCAACGAAATACTTTCTGCGAATGTTATTGTGTATTTCACAATATCCAACGGTATACTGACTGGGATAGTGAATCTTGAACAAGACGAATATCCTATGCTCAAAAGGGATATAAAAGAAGGGATTGATTTTGTAGAAGCAGAATTCAGTTTCAAATTTTATACATATGTCAGTATAGACACGGATAAAATGGGAAATATCCATAAGTTATATTTAAATATGATAGATGACTTTAACACAAATATTTTCAGCAGCACTATAGATAAAGAAACAGCAGAAATATATACAGATGAAGCAGAATCAAATATGACAACACAAAATACAACATCGGAAATAATTGATTTTATAAATAATAATCTTAGTAACAAGGATCTGGGGGTACCAATGATATGTGATCATATGAATCTTTCTTCAACAAAGCTCTCACGTGATTTCAAAAGTACCACCGGCGAAACCATCTCAAAATACATACAATATAGACGTATTGAGCTTGCCAAGGAAATGCTTAATAATACAAACAGATCCATAAACGAAATAGCAGATCAGGTAGGTTACGACTATACGGTATCATTCATCCGTGCATTCAAGCGCCACGAGAAAATGACCCCGTCAGAATACCGGAGCCTGCATAACGGAGGAACCAATATATGAATATAGATTTTCTTTCATACCAATGTAACAACAAGGACGCAGCTGTCTCTGTAAAAAAAATATCTGAAAGCAATAATATAACTGTTTTTAAGTTTACATTCAGCTTAAATGAAAGACAGACGCCATCACCTGTTACACTTAAATTCAGTGCCCCATTGCTGGATATTTTCTCACAATGGAGCCCTCTGCGTAACTTTGAACGCAGCCTGCTGCCCGACTGGGGAGAACTGCTGCCTGAAACTCCGTCAAGGCTTGCATTCGGACTCCCGCTCCACAGTTTCATCAGTCAAAGCGGACAAAATAGGATATGCACCGCCTTATCAGATGTTAAAACACCGCTTTTGCTCCGCACAGGAGTAAACGACAACGGATTCATCAACTTTGAAATTGTGTTGTTCAGCATGAAAACCGCACCGCTGATCGAATACAGCACACTGATACGATTCGATATGCGCGATATATTCTACAGCAGAGCGATAGGCGAGGCTGTGTCGTGGATCGAAAAAGAAAATATGCTTAAAAGTCCACCGGTATATCCCGAAAATGCGGTAACTCCAATATATTCAACATGGTACAGCTACCATCAACAATTAGAAGAAGAAGCAATATTATCGGAGTGCGAACAAGCAGTGAAACTCGGTATGCAAACAGTGATAATAGATGACGGCTGGCAAACAGAAAACAATGATGGCGGATATGCTTACTGCGGTGAATGGCATCTTTGTAAAAGCAAGATAGGTGACATGGCATCGTTTACAAAACGTCTTCACGATATAGGGATGAAAGTGATGCTTTGGTATTCCGTCCCTTATGTAGGCAAGCGCACCGAACTTTGGAATACATTCAAAGGCAAGTATCTTGATGATCCGGCAAAAGAATGGAATTGTCTTGATCCAAGATTTCCTGACGTTAGAGAATATCTTATAAATATATATGAGACCGCACTCAAAATATGGGATATAGATGGATTTAAGCTTGATTTCATAGACGAATTTCGTTTTACCCAATTTTCAGATATATCCTCTTCCAAACGTGACTACGATTCCGTTGAGGACGCACTTGAAAAACTTCTGCATGACATATCATTCAGGTTAAAAGCAATAAAACCGGACATATTGATAGAATTTCGCCAGCGATATATAGGTCCCGCAGTAAAAGCCTATGGAAATATGCTTCGTGTCGGCGACTGCGCATATGATATGATTCGAAACCGTATGGGGGTCATAGACTTGCGTCTTACTTCCGGATCCACTCCCGTGCATTCAGACATGATCATATGGAATCCCAAAGATTCATGCGAGAGCATAGCAAAACAGCTTATAGCTGTACTTTTCAGCGTCCCACAGATCTCAGTAAGATTCGCTGAACTGCCGGATACGCACATTAAGGTATTAAAATTTTATCTTGATTTTTGGATCAGATACCGAGATGTATTGCTGAATGGAAAACTGTTCCCCTACGGTCCCGAAACTCTCTACTCCATTGTAGAAGCTGTGAAAGATGACACAAGTATCAATGTATGCTACAATAATAACATCGTAAAGCTCCATTCACCGCATACAGTTATAGTTAATGGCAGCGGCGAAAGCTATATTATACTCATTTCAGATCTTGATACTGATATTTCTTACATCAGAACCAATTGCCGAGGCGAAACGATCGTTGCAAAGCAATGCCGTATTACTTTGGGCAGCCATAAGATAGATCTTTCTCCATCTGATGTACTGGAGATCAATAGGATATAAAATTTATTACAAACAGGAGATGCACAATGCACATCTTCTGTTTGTCACTTTATATTACATATTATAAACTTCCTATACATTGTTTAGCAGTTTCCGAGCTGCACTAAACAACGCTCGATCAACCGTAGGAATGTATCACAGAGAGAGGAAAATCATTATTTATTGATCACAGCCCGTTCTTCCGCTGACGTATTATCACCGAAAAACTGGCTGTAGCTCGAATTAAACTCAATACTTATCTCATATCCGCGACCGACCTTGATCGAATCTATCAACTGACATATTATCATCTTGCGCTGCTCTAATGAAGCATTATCAAACTCATCCGCCCATGTGACAAATTGCTGATAATAATAATCAAGTTTGTCTACCATATCGGATTGCTGCTCCAGATCGCACTCACACTCATGCAGCTGCCTTTCTATTTCCGCCATCTCCTCCTTTGTCGAGTTGATTGACATCGCAAGTATATCGGCAGGAAATCTGTTCTCACCGCTTAGGCACTTCCCCACTTCTATTGACAGCTCCGACAACCGCTTCTGTAGCAGCTCCTTTTGCTCCATAAGCTCTTTTTTAATCTTACGCTTTTCAGCAAGCGCTTTTTTATAGCGTATCTCAAGCGCTTTATCCTTCGGAGTTGCCCTTATAGTCTGTAAATAGCGTTCAACCACGGCAAGCACCGCTCTCTCAACTCTTTTAGCGGAATATACCGACTGCCCATCACAATCATTCAGCTTGCGTGTGCGGTGATAGCAAACATAGCGCTGTGTGCTTGAAATGCCTATTGATCCGTCCTTGCGCACATA
>CAJFVT010000023.1 GCA_904420525.1 uncultured Clostridia bacterium
ATCTTGGAGCGTGATGAGCAGCATATACGCGACTTTTTCATCAGGACGGAAGTAGACGGAACTGTTTCGGTCACTGCCGACAGGGACGCGGAGTATGAGCTGTACGATAATGAAGAGCTCATCGGCGCTGCGGCAGGGAGCAGGGCGGTCATAAAAACGGAGATGCCTAAGCTCTGGACGGCTGAGACGCCGTATCTTTACACGCTTGTGATAAAGTGCGGAGGTGAATATATAGTTCAGAGGATAGGCTTCAGAGAGATCACTGTAAAGGACGGCGTTGTGCTGCTTAACGGACAAAAATTCAAGATACGCGGCGTGAACCGTCATGACAGCGATCCTAAAACAGGATACACGATAAGCCGCGAGCAGGCGATGCGCGATCTTACTGTAATGAAGCAGAATAATATAAACGCGGTAAGGACAAGTCATTATCCGAATTCGCCGTGGTTTACGGAGCTTTGCGACGAGCTGGGCTTTTATGTATGCGGTGAGGCGGATATAGAGGCGCACGGAGTATGCTCTTTTTACGGGGCGTCGCAGTCGGCGACATTCGGACTGATCGCTCAGGACGAACGGTTCAAGGAAGCGATACTTGACAGAGTCCGGAGAAGCGTTATAAGGGACAAGAACAGGACGTCCGTTATAATATGGTCGCTGGGCAATGAGTCGGGCTACGGTGAGAATTTTGAGGAGGCGGGGAGATGGGTAAAGAGCTATGACCCCACGCGTATAACTCATTATGAGAGCAGTGTGCATGAAACGCTGGGGCATAAGAACGATACCTCTATGCTCGATGTCTACAGCACCATGTACGCGTCTCCGGAGAGTATAGTTAAATACTTCAAGAATTCTAAAAATAAAAAGCCGTACATAATGTGCGAGTTCCTCCATGCTATGGGCAACGGCCCGGGCGGTATATATGATTATCTCGATCTTATGGATAAATATGATGGATTTGTCGGCGGGTTTGTATGGGAATGGTGTGACCATGCCGTATATATGGGCAAAATAAACGGGAAGTCTGCATATTACTACGGCGGAGATTTTGGTGAGCAGGTGCATGATTCAAACTTCTGCATGGACGGACTGGTATATCCGGACAGGACTCCGCATACGGGGCTTCTGGAATATAAAAACGCTCTGCGTCCGATAAGAGCTTCGCTCAAGGATGGTATGCTCGAATTTGAAAGCAGACGTGATTTTACTGACGTTTCGGAGCTTTACAGCGTTGAATACGAGCTTCAGCGCAATGGTGAGATAATAAGCCGCGGCACTGTTGAGCTGCCGCCTATAAAGCCGCATGAGAGAGCGGCGGTGCCGATGCCGGCGGATGTGCCGGACGGCGACAGCTATATAATGCTCAGGTATATATCAAGGACGGCGGAGCCTCTGGTCGGGGCCGGGCATTTCGCGGGCTTTGACCAGCTTAGACTATCGAAGGGCACGGCGTTCGAATTGCCGGAGAGCGGTGCTGAAAAGGCGCCTGACACTGAGGAGACGCAGACGGAGATCATCGTAAGCGGAGAAGGCTTCAGATATGTTTACAATAAGCATACAGGTATATTCAGCCGCCTGAGCGTGAACGGCAGAGACGTTGTTTCACGTCCTCTTGAATGGAACATAATGCGTGCCGCTACCGATAATGACAGAAATGTTGTAAAGAAATGGATCGATGCCGGCTATGACAGAACGGTATCTAGGGCTTATGAGCCGGAGATAGAAAAAACGGAGAATTCAGTGATCATTTCGGCCTCCGTAAATATAACGGCGGTCCAGATGCGGCCGATACTGCGGCTCAGAGCGAGCTGGACGGTACGTGGCGACGGCGCTGTTCTGCTTTCGGTAAAGGCGAGGTTCAACGACAGCAAGCCGTATATAGAGATGCCGTTCCTGCCGCGATTCGGCATACGCGCGTTTCTGCCCAAGTCATACAGTCATGTTAAATATTACGGCTATGGTCCGTATGAGAGCTATCCGGATAAGCATATAGCCTCGCATATCGGTCTGTTTGAGGCGGAAGCGGAGGACATGCACGAGGATTATATAAAGCCCCAGGAGAACGGCAGTCACTGCGGCTGCGGGTATCTGTCGGTAAGCTCAGGGGAGGCACGTATAGAAGTATACGGAAAGAAATTCTCGTTTAACGTTTCTGAATACACACAGGAGGAGCTTATGAGCAAGGCTCATAATTTTGAGCTGGAAAAGAGCGGGGATACCGTGCTCTGCATCGATTACCGCCAATGCGGTATAGGCTCAAACAGCTGCGGTCCGGAGCTGCCGGAAAGGCACAGGCTCAAGGATAAATTCAAGTGGAGCATAGCGTTTATGCTCAGCTGATAAAAAAGCAAATAAAAAAAGCGGGCGGAGGCTGCCTGCGCTGAAGCGGCAGCCTCGCGGGGCTGTAGAAAAATAGTGCAGAACGGACGAAACGAAGGACGCAGCCCCTTGCCCGAAGGCGTACGGTGGTACGTTGAGTGGTTCGTTTCGTTCGTAGCATAAAGCGAATTCAATACTGAAATTTTCATTACATGAAAATTTCCACATTAGCTATGATCAGAGTGATCTGCAAAAGTTGCGTATCTACTTTATTTTATTTGCTTTATGCGGTCTGTGCATTTTGCTACAGCTCCTTTTACATTGTCTGCATTATACAGGTCTTTGCACTGCCGTTTTCGATCTCGATTATCGCGTAAGTCCCGCCGAAAAGCGTGCTGCCGGGATTGAGAAGCTTAACGCCGTCTGTTTCGCCCTCATACTGTATATGTGTATGCCCGAAAACAGCCATGGAGCAGTCTCTTTCTCTTGCTGCTTTTGCCATAGTGCTGTAGTTCATTTCGTATTTGACCCTCTGCTCGTGACCGTGAACGACAAATATGCGTACACCGTCCTCCTCGATTATAAGCTCCTTGGGAGCCTTTGCCCAAAGATCGTTGTTTCCCTGAACGTATCGTATATCCTTGTCCGGAAATCTTGCAGTGAGCTTTTCTGCATCGCGCACATAGTCACCGGCATGTATTATCATATCGGCCGGGATCCTTGATACAGCGTCGATACACAGATCTATATCCCCGTGCGAATCGGAAAAAACAAGTATTCGCTTCATTGATAACGCTCCTTATCTGAAAATACTGTAAATATTAAACTATGTAATAATATAATACCATGAAATAAATCCAAAGTAAACAGGATTTTTTGAAAATTATAACCAAAATAAGTGTATTTAATACTCGGTTTGTTTCGTAAAACATATAAAAAACACGTCAAAAAGCTGAAAACGCGGAATTTGTCGCGCGATTTGCGGTGTTCGACAACATTATATTACAAATTTCGAAGTGTAAGTCTGGTATAATCATTAGAGTATAAAAGCAATAAAACTTACAGAGAGGATCATGCTTGAAATGAATCAGATCAAAGCATCACAGATGAAAGCACCGCTGCGTATACCGCGGCTTGATGATATTATGCCTACGCTGCTGCTCATACTTGCCTCGCGCGCGTCGGCGCTGGGAGTATATCCGTTCGGACTGGCGTTTTTCGCCGCATCGTTCGATAAGAGCATCGCATATATGGGTATCGCTTCGGCATGCATAGGGCTTATGACCTCGAACGGTTTTTCAATGATACCGAAATACATAATAGCCTACACGGCTTACTGGCTGTTCACACGTATATACCGAAAGCATGAGGACGTTATATGTTCGATCGCCTGCGGCTCGGCCGTCCTGCTCGGCGGAGGCGTGATGCTGTTTTACAGCTTCAACGGTCTGTACGATATCTTTATGCTCTGTACCGAGAGCATCATTTCCGCTCTTATGTATATAGTATTCAAAAGATCCAGACTTATGAGCGATGATCATACAAAAAGCGGCGGGATGTCGCAGGAGGAATATATAAGCGCGGCGGTAGCACTCGGCGTTTTCATGACCGGTCTGGGCGGGATAGGCATAGGTCCCGTAAGCATAACAAATGTTTTTTCGGTGTATGCGGTCATGGTCTGCGCGCTCAATACCTCTACGGCTATCGCAGGCTGCACGGGAATGTGCATAGGCTTTATGTCTGCGCTGTCAGAATCGAACGCTGTCGTTATGATGGGCGTGTACGGGATGAGCGCGGTGTTTGCAAGCTTTATGAACAGCTTTAAGAAGGCCGGCTGTGCTATAGGCTATATAAGCGGCACGGCTGTAACGCTCATATACATAAGAAACATATACGATGTTCCCCTGTCGTTTATCGATACGCTAATAGGCGCGGCGCTGTTTCTCGTCACCCCGGGCATGATCCATGAATATTTCAGAAGCTTTTTCACAAGATCGCTCAGGGTCGAGTCGGTCAGCCCCGATCTCAGGATGCGCGAATATCTTACGATGCGGCTCAGAAAATGCGGGGAGTCGTTCGCGAGCCTGCGGGAATGCTTTATGGCTGTGTCGGAGGGGAGGCTGAAAAAGTATTCCGATGATGTAGGCGTGATACTTGACGAGACCGCGGACAGGATATGCAGCGGCTGTCAGATGTGCGGCAAGTGCTGGCAGACCGATTTCAGGCGTACATATAAAAATGTTCTTGAGCTGATAGGAATAATAGAAACGGAAGGCAGGCTCCGCGAGGACAATGTCCCTATGCATTTCTGCGAAAGATGCGTGCGTGCCGGGAGCTTTATAGAAGAGATCAATCATGTGTACGAGCTGTATAAGCGCGATATCCTGAGACGCTCCGACGCTGTCGTGACCCGTAACCTCATCGCAAATCAGTACGGCGAGCTGAACTCGCTTTTTTCAGGTATGGCCGGTGATATCGAGGACGGCTTCACCTTCCTTGAGAAGGAGGAGGAGCGTATCGTGGACGAGCTGGATAAAAACGGGATAATGCCCTATGAGGTGAGCGCCGTTGAGAGCACGAGCGGGAAATGCGAGGTATATCTGCGTCTGCCGCCGGTAATAAAGCAAACAGCCGTTGAGGGTATAATATCTGAGGTACTCGGACAGCCTGTAGCGTATGAGGAGACGGAGAGCGGACTGAGCAAGTATGTATCGCGCCCGAACTATGCTTTCGACAATGCCGTTCTCCAGCTGCCGCAGGACGGTTCGAAGGCGAACGGGGACAGTGTCACGGCGTTTGTAACTGACGACAATAAATTTTATGCCATAATGGCGGACGGCATGGGGAGCGGCAGCGACGCTAAGTATGAGAGCGCATCGGTGCTGCGTCTGCTGACGAGCTTTTTAAAGTCCGGCTTCAGTGTGAAGACAGCGCTTGGTATCCTGAATTCCGCGATGTGTCTCAATATGAACAATGAGAAATATTCTACGGTGGATATAATGTGTGCGGATATGTATACGGGTGAAACGGAATTTTATAAAATAGGCAGCGCTGAAACGATGGTATTGTGCGGGGATGAGGTAAAGGTCCTGACCTCGTCCTCGATACCGGTCGGTATCCTTTCCGATATACAGCTCGGAGGGAGAAGTGCCGCGCTTCGCGAGGGTGATATAGTTCTTATGATGACGGATGGCATAACCGAGGCGGGCTATACCGTTTCGCGCACCGACTGGATAAAGGATCTGATCATAAGACCGTATGATAACATGGAGGCGCTCGCAAAAGCGGTGATAGACACGGCTCTTGAAAAGAGCCGCGGGATAGCGAAGGATGATATGAGCGTTATGGCGATACGCGTGCTGGGATGCTGAGCGGAGCTTCAAAAAAAATTTTTCCAGTATTAATTCTGATGGACCGTCACATAATAATACTGCGTTAAGGATTAACGCAAAACCATTTCTATTGTTCGGGAGGAAACTCAAATGAGCTGCAGTTGTAATCCAAACAGAAGTATCAAGTGTACGGTGACACAGTGCAAGAATCACTGCGGTGACAGTGACTATTGTTCTTTGTCAAGTATCATGGTAGGAACACACGAATCTAATCCGACTATGATAGAATGCACAGACTGCACTTCATTCCAGCTTAAGTAAGCAGGGAAAAAGTGCGGCGCAGCGGAGTCTTAGGACTTCGAAGCAGACGGCGCGGCCGGGATGAAAAATGCCCTGCCGTGCCGTTTTTTTTTACACGTCAGCTTGACTTTATCCGTATATATGATAAAATATAATAAAAAGCGGAAAGGAGAGAGAACGGTATGAAAAAAGTAAAAATAACAGTGATGAAAACAACACTCGATAAGGAGCTTGCGGAGGAATACGGAGTTCCGGGGCTTACGGCTTGTCCTATGCTTAAGGAGGGACAGGTGTTTTATGCCGATTATGCTAAGCCTGAGGGCTTGTGCGATGAGGCGTGGAAGGCGATATACCAGTATGTGTTCGCGCTGGCGCACGGCGCGGACGGCGACCTGTTCTATTACGGTGATTGGATAAAAACACCCGGCGTGGCCATATGCAGCTGCAACGATGGTCTGCGTCCCGTTATATTCAAGCTTGAAGCCACGGGCGAGGGAGGAGCCCCGGCGGTGGTTTTTCCGTCAGTGAACATCACTATGACTTTGGCATTGGATGGGAGCGGATCGAACAGCTCCGCAGCCTTTGCAAAGGCATCCGCATGGTTCGTTGAGCCTCCGGCAGTTATAGCGCTGACAGCGGCCTTCAGATCCGCGACAGAGGTTATAAGCTGTGTGTCGGCGGAAGCGGTCTCGGCAAAGCTCACGATTCCTATGCTGCTGCCTGAGCCTATTGTGCCGTCCTGCGAGCTGTCGGTCGCCTCATCGATAATATCGATAAATGTCTCGGCTCCCGCTTTCATGTTGGCCAAGGGGCTTCCGGCCATGCTTCCCGACCGGTCGAGTACAAGAACTATATCTGTCGGATTCGAAGAAATGTCGGGAGCGGCAGCAAGGGCAAGCGTGACCTTGAGGGTCCCGTCACAGCCGATCTCTGTGACGTTTATTTGTTTATTTGAGTTTGTTACACCCATTATATTTACCTCCGTAAATGTTTATTCGCAGGTATATGCCTGTTATATACTATGTCCGGTGATCAATGCCCGTGAGGCTTGAAAGCTTTATGGAGGCGTTTTTCTGCCATATCCCAGTCTATGACACGGAACCAGTCGTCAATGTAAGCACCCCGCATATTGTAGTGCTTCAGATAATACGCATGCTCCCACACATCTATGTTCAGTATAGGTATCTGTCCCCTTATCAGCGGAGTATCCTGGTTGGGTGTGGTAGTTATCCTGAGTTTATCTCTGTCAAGCACGAGCCATGCGTAGCCCGATCCGAAAACGGACAAGGCAGCCTGCTTGAACTGCGCCTTAAAATCATCAATGGAGCGGAACTGCCTATCTATAATATGCGCGAGACGGCATTCGGGGACCTCATCGCACGGCGGTCTCATTCCATTGAAAAAGAAACGGTGGTTGTAAACGCCGCCCGCGTTGTTCCTAACCGGGATCTGCAGCGGCTGAGGCAGACGGGGCCAGCGGCACAGAAGAGTCTCAAGCGTCATGTCCTTAAGCATTGGATTTTTTTCTATAACAGAATTTAGATTATCGATATATGTCTGCAGATGTCTGTCGTGATGCAGCTGCATCGTTTTCTCATCAATGAATGGCTCCAGCGCGTTGTAGTCATACGGCAGCGGCCCGTTGATAAACGGGTAACGGTTATTCATATAGTCCTCCTTTCGGCCGTTCAGGCCTGTGACAATAAGATCATCTTTCTATTGTATTATATGAAAGCGGTGTAAGGATCGTGACTCATTTATATGTACGGATAAAAGCTGCCGATAGTGGGATAATACAGATATGACCGATCGGAAGGGGGAAGAGCGTATGTGTACGGCGGTGATGTATAGGGACAGATATTTTGGTAGAAATCTCGATGTGGAGGCCTCCTATGGTGAGAATGTAACGGTAACTCCGCGTAATTTTGCTTTTGGTTTCCGTAAAGCGGGCATAATGAAACGACATTATGCAATGATCGGAGTGGCTCATATCGCGGAGGGGTATCCGCTTTATTACGATGCTGTGAATGAAAAGGGGCTTGGCATGGCGGGACTGAATTTTCCGGGGAATGCCGTTTACAGGCCATGCTCCGAGGGAATGGACAACATTGCTCCTTTCGAGCTTATACCTTGGATACTCGGCAGCTGTGCTGACGCAGAGGAGGCAAGGGAACTGCTGAAGAGGATAAATATAGCGGATATACCATTCAATGACAGACTGGGACTGCATCCGCTGCACTGGATCGTAGCCGGCAGAGGAGGAGCGGTCGCCGTGGAGAGTGTCAGCGGGGGCTTGAAGATATATGATGATCCCGCGGGAGTGCTGACGAACAATCCTGTATTCAGCTATCATATGCAAAATCTCAATAATTATATCAATCTTACAGCTGAACGCCCGGTGAATAGATTTTCTGACAAGCTGGAGCTTTCGGAATACGGCTCAGGTATGGGCGCGATAGGCCTGCCCGGCGATCTCTCATCGCCTTCGAGGTTCGTGCGCGCGGCGTTTGTAAGGGCAAATTCAGTGCATGGCAATACAGAGGCTGAAAGCGTGAGCCAGTTCTTTCACATACTCGGCTCCGTGCTTCAGCAGCGCGGCTGCTCGCGCGCGGAAAACGGAGGCTATGAATACACTCTTTACAGCTCCTGCTGTGATACCGATAAGGGCATATATTATTATAAGACCTATGAAAACAGCCGCGTGACCGGTGTGGATATGTACAGAGAGGATATAGACGGAGACCGGATCGTATCGTATCCGCTGATACATGAGCCAAATATTCATATGCAGAATTAAATCTGATTTTTGAATTGACAAGGGAGCGAAAGTATGTTAAATTAGATCGTGGAATATATGCATATACGCGGCTGCGGACAGCAGCGGTATGAAAAGGGGGCAAGGCAGTGTATCAGGAGGAAAAAGATCTGCTTGAGGGATTGAATGACGAGCAGCGTGACGCTGTAATTTCAACAGAGGGCTTTATACGTGTCATAGCGGGGGCAGGCTCAGGCAAGACACGCGCGCTTTCGCATAGATTTGCATACCTTGTAAATGAGATAGGGATCCTTCCCGGAAATATCCTCTGCGTTACATTCACCAATAAATCGGCAAATGAGATGAGGCAGAGGATACATAACCTTACGGGCGATAATGACACCGGCTATATAAATACGTTTCACGGCTTCTGTGTATCCGTTCTGCAGGAGGACAGCAACGCGGTGAACTATCCGAAAAGCTTTCTTGTGCTGGATAATTCGGATATCAATTCCATGCTTGACATCATATATGAGGAGCGCGGGCTTACGGCGAGGGACATGACATATTCCGGCGCACGTGATATGATAGAGATCCGGAAGCTGTTCAAGGATCCGGAATATTATAAGTATATGATAGATATGTCGCTTGATACGCTCAGGGAAAAATACGAGCGGGCTGAAAGCGCGTCCGACATCATATTTTACGGATATCTTTATCAGGAAAAGAAATGCTTCGGGCTTGACTATAACGATCTTATAAAATTCGTTCTGTATATTTTCCGGAGGTACGCGGACGTCAAGCTGAAATGGCAGAAGCGGCTCGAATATATAATGATAGATGAGTTCCAGGATATAGACCGTCTGCAGTATGAGCTTATGGAGGTATTGTGCGGCTACCATAAAAACCTTTTTATAGTCGGGGATCCGGACCAGACCATATATACCTGGCGCGGTGCGAATGTTAAATATCTGCTTGATTTTGACAAGGAGTTCCCTGCGGTGAAAACTATAATGATGATGAAAAACTACCGTTCAACACCGCAGATAACAGCGGCGGCAAATTCGCTGATAGACAAGAACGCTCATAGGATAAAAAAGGAGCTTATCCCTGTGCTGCCGCCCGGCATGCCGGTAATGATGAACCATTGTGAAGATCCGGAAAAAGAGGCGGAGTGGATAGCCGGGGAGATAAAGAGGCTTCATGACGGAGGCTGCGCATATAAGGATATAGCTGTACTCTATAGATCACATTATGTAAGCCAAAACATAGAAAAGGTGTTTATGCGTGAAAAGCTGCCGTACGCGCTTTACAGCGGAGCGCCGTTTTACGAGCGGACAGAGATAAAGAACGCGCTTTCGTATCTTAGAATGATACTGTATAAGGATGATCTTTCTTTTTTAAGAACGGTAAACACGCCAAAGCGGAATATAGGGAAAAGCAGAACGGCATATCTGCGTGAATTTGCGGAGGCAAACGGCTGTACTCTGTATGAGGCGCTCTGCCGCAATGCCGATGGCAGCAGAATGAAGGGTACAAGGGCAGGCGAATATATATCGCTTATTGAATCGTTCGCATCTGAATGCGGGAGCAGGCCTGTTTCGGAGCTGCTTTCGGCGGTCCTGAACGAGAGCGGCTATGAGGCGGCTCTGCGTACCGAAGGAGCGCAGGAGCGGCTTGATAATCTTGCGGAGCTTAAGCAGTCGGTATATGAGTATGAAGCGTCAAGCGGAGAGGAAAGTACGCTTGAGCATTATCTGGTGCATGCCGCGCTATTTACAAATGATGATACGGCCGAGACCAGGGACAAGGTCAGGCTTATGACGGTGCATTCCGCAAAGGGGCTGGAATTTCCGTATGTGTTCCTGTGCGCGATGAATGAGGGGATATTTCCGTCCGGCAAAACGAATACTCTGCAGGGGATGGAGGAGGAACGCCGCCTTGCATTTGTGGCGGTAACGAGAGCAGAAAAAGGCTTGTATCTTTCCGAGGCCGAGGGGAGAAATCACGACGGCTCGCCGCGCTATCCGTCAAGATTTGTACTGGATATAAACAGAGAGCTGCTTCATTATGTGAGCGAGCCTAAGGCGGGGCTTATATCCTCGGCAGTCCGGTACATATCGGCAAGCAGCCGCGCTCTTTCGGCTGATCTGGAGCGTGAAACGTATGAAAAGGGACAGCGCGTTAAACATTCTGTGTTCGGTATGGGTACCGTTGTTGATATCGATACAGACAAGGGCGCGCATGTAGTAAAGTTTGACGGTATAGACACCCCGAGAGCCATATCGTTCCGTGCCAAGCTCGCAAGGGTCTGATGCGGATGTCAGCTTATGCAGGCTATAGCGGCCAGCTTTTCGATCATGCGATGCAGCAGCTGCGCCTGTTCGGTCTCAGCGGCCTTGTAGTAGACCTCCTTGCCTTCGCGGCGGTTTACTATGAGTCCGCTCGCCTTGAGCTGACGCAAATGATGCGAGACTGCCGGACTCGTCATATCCACGAGCGCCGATATGTTGATAACACATTCCTCGCAGTGGCAGAGAAGCCAGAAGATGCGTATCCTGCTGCTGTCTCCAAGCTGCTTGAATATATCGGCTATCACCTGAAAATCCTCAGCCGGCGGCATTTTATCTGGATCAAGCTCTATAGCCTGTCCGTGGCTGTGCGGAAGATTTGGTAGTGACATAAAAAAACGACCTCTTTTCAATTGATATATATTTATTTATTTTTATTATGCCATAAGTGCGGCGCTGAGATGCGCCGCTTCACACAGGCACAATAAACACATCTTCGACAAAGCCGATCGTGC
>CAJFVT010000024.1 GCA_904420525.1 uncultured Clostridia bacterium
GCAGCCGAAGCAATGGAACAGCTGTTTATCGCGGTCAATATGAAAAGACGGCGTTTTTTCATTATGAAATGGACAGCACGCCATATAACTCCTGCCGCTTTTTTTCAAATTCAGAAATGAGGAGGCATAGTCAACTATATCATTTGCCATGCATATGTCATTATAAAGCTCATCGGATACAAATGGCATAACAACACCTCCTAATATCGTTCATATGAATACAGTCCATTGTATTATTTACAAAATATACAAATTTATACATAATGCGCATAAATATACTGCATCTGAAAAAATACCACACACAATATATTTACCGCAAATACAAAAAAAATAACAGTTTTATATCAATATTTTTGCCGTCGCTTTAATATTTCGACACATAAACGGCATTTCCCTTTTTTATTTTTGAACAAAAAGATGATTTTGGTATAATTCAATAAATGAATGATGATATGAATAAGCAAAATGTATTAAAATGCAAAAGTGTCGTCACATAAAAGATCGCGTGAGGATAGCCGATTTTAGATGCAGATCGCCAAATGGCTTTATAGAGTTATTCAGCAATCTGCGCTAAATACGGCATCCCCCATAATTCAGTTCAATTCAAGCGTTCCTACTATATCATTTATATCGTCTATACCGAAGCGCTCCATATATTCTGTGATCTCACGCTTAACATCGAATATCATATCCGGCTTTATAAAAAGGCCGGTGCCTAGAGCGACCAGTCTCGCCCCGGCTATCATAAATTCTATAACATCAGAGCCGTTCATGACTCCGCCCATACCGATTATCGGTATCTTTACCGCGTTATAGACCTCATGCACCATTCTTACAGCCACAGGCTTCACAGCCGGACCGGAAAGTCCGCCTGTATTATTTGCCAGTATCGGACGGCGCGTATTTATATCTATCCTCATACCGAGAAGCGTGTTTATAAGCGATAACCCGTCAGCCCCGCCCGCTTCGGCCGCTCTTGCGATCTCCGATACCGAGGTGACATTGGGCGACAGCTTTACGACAAGAGGCTTGCTGCATCTCTTTTTGACCGCAGCCGTCAGCTCCTCCACAACCGCCGCATTCGTTCCGAATGCCATTCCGCCGTGCTTTACATTCGGACATGATATATTCATCTCGATAAGCGCAACGTCCGTACCTGACAGTATCTCAGCCATCTCCGCATATTCATCTATCGTATTTCCGGACATGTTCGCTATAACGTTCGTATCGAACTTCTTTGCCAGCTCCGGCATCAGGTACTGCGCAAACACGTCAACACCCGGATTTTGCAGGCCTACGCTATTCAATATACCATTCGGAGTTTCAGCGATCCTGGGCGGCTTGTTTCCCGGACGCGGAGTCCTCGTGAGTCCCTTCGCGGTAAAGCCGCCGTACTCCGTGAGCGGCGCATACTCATCGTACTCATAGCCGAAGCCAAAGGTACCGGATGCGGTAACTATAGGATTTCTGAATTTCACTCCGCAGTATTCCACCTCAAGTCTTGCCATCAGAGCACCACCTCCTTAGAATCGAAAACCGGACCGCAGGTGCAAACCTGCTGATACTTTGCCATACCCTCGTTCTTTGTCTCACACACACATGTAAGACATGCGCCTATACCGCAGCCCATACGCTGCTCAAGCGAAAGCTGACACGGGATATCCATATTCTCAGCTATCTGCTTCACTATTTTCAAGAGCGGAGTAGGTCCGCAGCTGTATATCGCATCAGGTCTGTTATCTATGAGATATTCACCCATAGCCGCTACCGCAAAACCATTATATCCATAAGAGCCGTCATCGGTACAAATCGTAACATTATCAGACGCAGCTTTGAAATCATCCTCAAGAACCACAAGCTCTTTGGTCCTGAAGCCCAGGAATACGGCCGAATCGGTATTTCTAGCTATCTTAAGGAGCGGGAATATCCCGATGCCTCCTCCGATCACTACCGATCTTTCGCCCTGCTTTACGCTAAACCCATGACCAAGCGGTCCCATGATATCTATCAGATCACCGGTGTCATGCTTTGCCAGCTCCCTTGTTCCCTCGCCCTTTACCTGAAATATGAACCGTACCGTAGTGTCTCCGGTATCACATATGCTTATCGGTCTGCGCAGGAACGTTGGACCGCCGCAGGCGATATGCAGGAACTGCCCGGTCTCTGCCGCCTGCGCTATCTCCGGAGCTTCTACTGTAAAATCATATATACCGCTGCAAAGCTCTTCCTTTTTAATCAGCCTGCATTGATAGGTTTTCTTCATTCGCTCATTCCTCCCGGTCATTTTTATTATTTTAGGTGATTGCGAAACGTTCGTTTCGCAATCAGTCAAGCATAGGTAGGTTAAAAAAGTTCCATCCGATATGATAAAACTGTTCGTTGAAACTTTTTTAACCCCAATTTCTGACGCGCATGTCGCCAGAAA
>CAJFVT010000025.1 GCA_904420525.1 uncultured Clostridia bacterium
ACCGACAGGCTCTCCGGGAAACAGTCGCGGCTCACCGCTACTATCCCCACCTTGATCTTCGGTATGTTTTCCATCATAGTTCCTCCTTGCATTTTTATTCGGCAACTGCAAAAACGCTCGTTTTTCGGTCACCTGTTCTTATAATGTTACGCCGTCCTTGAAGATAGATATCTCCTTATATCCGTTCAGCTCATTGCGGGTCCTTTTTCCCTCCGCTATCGAGATAACATAGCTGAAGAAATCCTCGTCAAGATCCTTTCCTTCGATTATAGGACCGGCATTAAAATCTATCCAATTTTTCTTCTTTTCAGCCAGCTGCGAATTTGTCGCGACCTTTACCGTTGGCACCGGAGCGCCGACGGGTGTTCCGCGTCCCGTTGAGAACAGGATCATATGGCAGCCCGATGCGGTAAGATTTGTCACTGCAACGATATCGTTTCCGGGACCTGTAAGCAAATTCAGTCCCTTTTTCTTCACATGAGAGCCTATCTCCAAAACATCGGTCACAGCGCCCATACCGCTTTTCTGAACACATCCGAGCGACTTATCCTCAAGCGTCGTTATACCGCCGGCCTTGTTTCCGGGCGACGGATTTTCATATACGACCTGATCATGACGTATGAAGTATTCCTTAAAATCATTTATCAGCGATACGATCTTATCAAACGTCTCCCTATCCGCCGCGCGATCCATAAGGATCGTTTCCGCGCCGAACATCTCCGGCACCTCTGTCAGGACCGTGCTGGCCCCATAGGCATTCACCATATCCGACAGTCTGCCGATAAGCGGGTTTGCTGTGAGTCCTGAAAACCCGTCGGAGCCGCCGCATTTAAGGCCTATGACAAGCTCTGAAATATCACAGTCTGTACGCTGCTCCTTTGCCGCGCGCTCCGCAAGACCGCCTATTATCTCCAGCGCCTCCCTGATCTCGTCATCGCTCTCCTGACATACCAGAAACTTTACGCGTTCCTCATCCCATTCACCGAGTATCTCCTTGAACACAGGTATATTATTGTTCTCGCAGCCCAGACCCAGCACCAGCACACCTGACGCGTTAGGGTGGTTCACCAGACCCTTCAGTATCCTCTGCGTCGTCAGCTGATCATCGCCAAGCTGTGAGCAGCCGAACGGATGCACATATGTGAATATGCCATCGCACATATCGCCATAGCGTTCATTAGCCAGCCTTGCTATCCGCTCAGCCGCCTTATTCACACAGCCCACGGTATTTATTATCCATATCTCGTTGCGTATGCCTACCTGACCGTTCTTCCGCCTGTAGCCCTTAAACGTGCCTCTTCTCTTCTCCGGCGGCTCCGTCTTGACCGGCTCATATCTATATTCGAGCAGTCCGGACAGGTTCGTTTTTATATTATGAGTATGGACGTGCTCCCCCTCCTTTATGTCTGCTGTCGCATGACCTATAGGGTATCCGTATTTTATGATGTTCTCACCTTTTTTTATGTCCCTAAGAGCGATCTTATGACCCCTCAGCTCACCTGATAGCTTTACTGCCACATTATCGTTCTTATTTATCTTTATCATTTCAGCTTTGATCATTTCAGCAATTCCTTTACTGCCGCTCTCATTCCGGTTGCATTGATCTCATCAACATATCCGTTCACAGCGTCCGCCATAAATGAAAGATCCTCGTCCCATAATGACTTGTTCGCAAGTATCTCTTCCACGCTCGCATTCTTCATAAATTCCATAACGTCCGCATCGTCATTCGCCTCTGTTCCCTTATAGAACACTATAAGAGCCGCCAGCCCGAAGGTCAGTACCTTTGGCAGTCTGCCGAATTTATTTCTGTATTCCAGCAGGCTGGGAAGCACACGCACCTTATATTTTGATACCGAGTTCAGCGCTATGCTCAGCAGATAATGCTTTATGAACGGGTTCTTGAAGCGTTCTATAACTGCGTTCGCAAAGCTTTCAAGCTCGTCCTTGGGGAGATCCAGAGTCGGGATGATCTCATCGAACAATCCGATGTTTATATATTTCATGAAATCCTCGTCGTTCATCATCTCGCCGACAGTCTCAAGTCCCGCAAGCCTTGCCGCAAGCACGCTCATAGTGTGAGCACCGTTCAGTATCCTCACCTTGCGCTTTTTATACGGCGTTACATCATCCGTCCAGATAACATTCAGACCTATATCCGTAAACGGCAGCTCCTCCGCGACTGACTTGTCACATTCAATGACCCAGAGATGGAAGATCTCCGCAGTGTTTATTACATTATCAAGATGACCGTACCGCTTCTCCATCTCCGCCGCCGTATCGCGCGGATATCCGGTAACTATCCTGTCCACAAGAGTGCTTGCAAAAATGTTCTCATTTTCTACCCACGCTTTAAAGTCCCCGCCATAGCCGAAATCATCGCCATATTTAAGCACACATTCCTTCAGCGCGTCGCCGTTCTTATCGATCAGCTCACACGGCAGGATCACAAAGCCCGGGAGTCCGGCGTCAAAGCGCTTCTTCATAAACATCGCAAGTCTGCCGGGGAATGTGTTGTTCTCAAAATCATCGCCGCTCTGTCCGCTCTTGTACTCGATACCGGCCTCAGTCGTATTTGATACGATATAGCGCAGGTCTGGGTTCAGGGCGCAGTCAAAGAATGCGTCCGTATCAGTATAAGGATTTATCCCGCGCGTGATACACTCAACGACTCTGTTCTCCTCTACCTTTTCCCCGTCCATGAGTCCGCGCAGGTACAGGTCATACAAGCCGTCCTGCTCGTTCAGAAATCCAACTACAGGTCCGACGTTTATCGGCTGCACTACCACAACTCCGAAATCTCCGTTGTTCTCCTTATTAAGTCTGTCAAACATCCAGTCAACAAATCCGCGAAGGAAATTGCCCTCACCAAACTGCAGCACACGTTCCGTAAGCCTGCAAGGCGTCTCTCTATGTAATCTTTCCATTATTGCATCCTCCTGAAATTCAAAGTCCAAAATATTCTTTTGCGTTGTAATACGAAATATCGCTCACGATCTTGCCGAGAGTTTCCATGTCGCACGGGAACTCCCCGTCCTCTGCCCATGTGCCTATAATGTTGCACATTATGCGCCTGAAGTATTCATGGCGCGTATAGGACAGGAAGCTTCTGGAGTCCGTGAGCATGCCGACAAACTTTGAAAGCGCGCCGAGATTTGCAAGCGCCTTCATCTGCTCAGTCATTCCGTCACGCTGATCGTTGAACCACCAGCCTGACCCGAACTGGATCTTTCCGGGCGTCTCGCTGCTCTGGAAATTGCCGAGCATCGTTGCAAGAACATAATTATCCTTGGGATTGAGCGTATAGAGGATCGTTTTCGGCAGCTCATCCCTTTCCTCCATCGAGTTAAGCAGCCTTGAGAGCCCTTCCGCGATACTGTAATCGTTTATAGAATCAAAGCCGGTATCTGCTCCGAGCCTTGCATACATCCTTGAATTATTGTTCCTAAGCGCGCCCATGTGCAGCTGCATAGCCCAGCCCAGCTCATGGTACTTTCGGGCAAGAGCCTGCAGGAGCTTCGTCTTATACGCCTCCGCCTCATCAGCCCTCACCGCGCCGCCGTTCTTCGCCTTAAGGAAAATATCATTTATCTCATCATCCGTCATCTCCCTGTACGGAGCGCCGTCAAGAGCATGGTCACTTATGCGGCAGCCGTTTTCATGAAAGAAGTCCGCTCTCTCGCAAAGCACCGCCGTAAGCTCCGCAAAGCCCGTGATCTTTCTTCCGATAACGCCCTCAAGACGTTCTATGTACGGAACAAATGTCTCCTTATCGATATTGAGCGCCATATCAGGACGGAACGCCGGCAGCACCCTTGCTTTTATATGTCCCTTTTCTTTTATGGCAGCATGGTATTCCAGACTGTCGGCCGGATCGTCGGTAGTGCATATAGTTTCAACATTAGAAGAGTTGATAAGCACGGACGGCGACATTTTCGTATCCTCTATCACCCTATTGGCCTTTTCCCAGATCGTCTCTGCGGATGCAGAAGTAACTATATCCTCGATACCGAAATAACGCCTCAGCTCCAGATGCGTCCAGTGATAAAGCGGATTTCCTACAGCATACTGCAAACAGCCGCAGAACGCCAGAAATTTTTCTTTATCGCTCTTTGAGCCTGTTATATACTCCTCATCTATGCCGCATGACCGCATATATCTCCACTTATAGTGATCGCCGCCCAAAAATATCTGCGAGATGTTTTTGAACTGCTCATCCTCCAGCATCTGCTTAGGCACAAGGTGGCAGTGGTAATCGATGATGGGCAGCTTTTCGCTGTGATCATGATACAGCCTCTTTGCTGTGTCATTATGGAGCATAAAATCCTTATCCATAAATTGTTTCATAAAGCATGCATCCTCCAAATATTATTGTTATATTTATCTTACCACACTTTGAAATTTTTTTCAAGACGCGCTGTATATAATAGCTTATAATTAGTGAATTGACACAAGAAAACAGGGGCTGCGCCGAAGCAACCCCTGTTTGATTTTGTCTAAAATTGCAGGCGCATCTGATGCCAGACCGCGCCGCCGTGTGCAGAGTCCGATATCCCCTCATCAGCAAAGCCGAAAGATGCGTAGAACCCGATAAGCCGCTCCTTGCATGTGAGCACCAGCCCCTTGCGTCCATCGCGCCGCGCAGTGTCTATAACATGTCTGAGCAGTTTGCCGGCACACCCTCTGCCCCTGTATCCCGGCAGCGTGCATACGCCGAATATCATTTGCCAGCTGCCGTTCCCATTATGCAGCTCCGCATTTTTATACATCTCATCGCGCAGCTCTGTCTCATCTGTGACCATACCATTTACATAGCTCACTATTCGCCCGTCATCCTCCATCACCCAGAAATGATCAGGATAGATCTCAAGCCTTTGTTTCAGAGACTCCATATCTGCCTGCTCCGCAGGAGGAAAACTCTCCTCCTCGACCTTGAATATATCATAGATATCCTCCGGCAATGCCGTTCTTATTCCCATATCGATATACCTCCTCTGTTTTCAGCATATTTTTAATCATACCATAAATTTATGAATTGTCAATACTTCATATGCAAAAAAAATTTGAGGCTGCAACGGCAGCCTCATGATGCAATTTTTAGGCAGGCAATCCATGGTTGTCTTCTGTAATAATTCTTTCTTTGCCTTGCGGTACGCCTTTGGCGCTCAGTGCGTGCCGCATTTATGGCATCCGCCGGAAGCATGTGCGTTTCCGTGACACCCTCCGGCACAGGCTCCGCAGTTGCCGCCGCAGCTGCAGCTGCCCCTGCCGGCTTTTTTATCCTTTACCATCTTAAATATGACCAAGCCTACAAGTACGGCTACTATCGCCGCAACGATCGCAGTTCCCATTTTAAAACACCTCCTGTGCGGTATTTTACCTTGCCGCGTCGACCGCGCGCAGTGAATTACCGCTCTTTGCCTGATAACCCTTTCTGAACAGCAGATAGATGATAGCCGCTATGAGTATAACAGCCGCGACTGTTCCTACTCCAAAGCCGATCTCACCTGTGATGAGTCCGCCTATCTGATATACGATAAGCGATACGCAGTACGCAAATACACACATATACCCTATCGCGAACCAAGTCCATTTAGCATTGTTCATCTCACGCTTTATAGCTCCCATCGCAGCGAAGCACGGTGCGCAGAGCAGGTTGAATATCATAAAGCTGTATGCCGAGACAGCTGTGAAGTCGCCGCCGAGCGAGCCCCATATCTCCGCGCCGTCCTCTGCTACCTCTGCGAAGCCGTAAAGCACGCCGAATGTCGCGACAACGTTTTCCTTTGCTATAAGTCCTGTAAAAGTAGCGACTGTCGCTTTCCAGTCACCCCAGCCGAGCGGCGCGAATATCGGAGCCGCAACGCGTCCGATCGAAGCGAGCAGGCTGGTGTTGTTGTCCTCTACCATGCCGAAACTTCCGTCCGTAAATCCAAAGCCCTGAAGGAACCAAAGGAGTATGGATGAAAGCAGGATCACAGTACCGGCTCTCTTTATAAAGCTCCAGCCGCGCTCCCACGTTCCTCTCAGCACGTTTCCTGCCGACGGCACATGGTATGCCGGCAGCTCCATAACGAACGGAGCCGGCTCGCCCGCGAACGGCTTTGTTTTCTTAAGTATGATACCCGATACAACGATAGCTGCAACGCCGATGAAATATGCGCTTACAGCAACGAGTCCGCTGCCTCCGAAAAGCGCGCCCGCGATAAGTCCGATTATAGGCATCTTTGCGCCGCACGGGATGAAGCATGTCGTCATGATCGTCATCTTTCTGTCTCTGTCCTGCTCGATGGTCCTCGATGCCATAACGCCCGGAACGCCGCAGCCTGTACCGATCAGCATCGGTATGAAGCTCTTTCCCGAAAGACCGAAGCGGCGGAAGATCCTATCCATTATGAACGCGATCCTTGCCATATATCCGATATCCTCAAGTATACAGAGCATGAAGAACAGTATCAGCATCTGAGGAACAAATCCGAGCACCGCGCCTACGCCGGCAACTATACCGTCTAGAATAAGTCCGCTCAGCCAGTCAGCTGTTCCTGCAGCTGCAAGAGGAGCTTCTATAAGCACCGGTATGCCCGGCACCCAAACGCCGTAATCAGCAGGATCCGGCTCCTCAGCCGCAAGCGCCGCCTCAAAATCTCCGGCTGCCACATCCAGAGTTTCAGTAACAGTGCCGTCCTCGTCGGTTATCTCAGCTTCCGCTGTCACTGCGGCAGCATCCGTGAGGAATGTCTCTACGGCAGCCTCATCCTCTGCTGAAGGCTCCTCAGCCTCAAGCGCCGCTGTCACACCTCCAGTGTCGATCCCCTCTTGCTCCGCGGCTGCTATAAACGCGTCTATCTTAGCCATTTCAAGCTCATATTCGCCTGCGGCCTCCTCGTATGCCGAGGTGCCTATACCGAACAGATGCCAGCCGTCACCGAACAGTCCGTCATTCGCCCAGTCGGTCATCATCGAGCCGAACGGCCCCATTGATATCCAGTATACAACAAACATTATAACAGCGAATATCGGGAGCGCGAGTATCCTGTTCGTCACTACCTTATCTATCTTATCCGAATTTGTAAGCGCACCCTTCCTCTTCTTTCTGCAGCACTTGCCTGCTATCTGGGCTATCTCGTCATAACGCGCTGCTGTTATCAGCGATTCAGCATCATCATCAAGCTCTTTTTCACATGCCTCTATATCCTTTTCGATATGATTCAGCGTATCCTGCGGCAGCTTCAGCTGTTCGAGCACCTTTTCATCGCGCTCAAATATCTTTATCGCGAACCATCTCTGCTGCTCCTCCGGGAGACTGTGCAGCGCCGCTTCCTCAATATGCGCTATAGCATGCTCTATCGGACCTTCAAAGGTATGATGCGGTATCGACCTTTCCTTCGACTTTGCAGTCTCGACCACCAGCTCGGCAGCCTTTTGCACACCTGTGCCCTTGAGCGCCGATATCTCGCAGACCTTAACGCCAAGCTCCTTTGAAAGCGCGTCAAGTCTTATAACATCGCCGTTCTTTTTTACTACATCGATCATGTTGACGGCGCATACGACCGGGATCCCAAGCTCGCAGAGCTGAGTTGTCAGATAAAGGTTTCTTTCCAGATTTGTGCCGTCTATGATATTAAGTATAACATCAGGACGCTCATTTATCAAGTAGTTTCTTGCAACTACCTCCTCCAGCGTGTACGGAGAGAGCGAATAGATGCCCGGAAGGTCCGTTACCGTAACATCCTTGAAGCCCTTGAGCTTACCCTCTTTCTTTTCAACCGTTACTCCCGGCCAGTTGCCGACATACTGCGCGGAGCCTGTGAGAGCGTTGAAAAGCGTTGTTTTTCCGCAGTTAGGATTACCTGCTAACGCAATTTTGTATTCCATTTTCATACTCCTTATATGTAATATAGATCCGATAGGCAATTATTATTATTGCCATATAGCTTTAGTTAGTTTAGATTAACCCGTGATCAAAGAAAAAGCGACCTATTCGATCTCGATCATGGCCGCATCCGCCTTGCGGAGCGAAAGCTCGTAGCCTCTTACATTGACCTCGATCGGATCGCCGAGCGGAGCGACCTTTCTTATATAGACCTCAACGCCCTTCGTTATCCCCATATCCATTATCCGCCGCCTTACGGCGCCATCGCCGTGCAGCTTTTTTACGGATACGGTATCGCCGATCCTCGCTTCCTGCAATGTCCTCATACTTATAAACCCGCCTTTCGTATCTGTCCTTATCAGACGATTATTTTCATAGCCATTTCACGGCTTATGGCAATTCTGGACTCCTTGACCTGAACGATTATGTTCCCGCCTATAGCGGAGATTATCTTTACCATCCCGCCTATCACAAAACCCAGCTGTGCCAGATGCTGCCGCACCTCATCGCGTCCGCCTATTTTCTTTATATAAAGCTCTACTCCGGGTTCCGCCATTGCTAACGGCATAGCTGCCACACTCCTTCCCTGGCTGAATAAGAGCTTATCCTAAAACCCCAATTCAAATGGAATTTCAGGTAAGCTCAGGAGGCATACCGCCCCTTCACACTAATATATATTAGCACATACTAACCCAATTGTCAATAGTTTTACCAAAATTATTTTAAACTTTTTTAAAGAATAGTTGAGTAACTGTGAATATTCCGTTAACCCATTATTCAGCGGCAGCTCAAAAACTGTGAAAAACTTGCGTTGGGGATATTGTAAATATGCGAGATTTATGGTATACTTATAGTATATCTTTATTTTAGGAGTAGAACACATGGCTGAAAAGAAACTTGAAAACATCCGTAATTTCTGCATAATAGCACATATAGATCACGGCAAATCCACATTGGCGGACAGGCTGATTGAGATGACGGGCACGGTCTCTAAGAGATATGGAAGAACAGCTTTTAGATACAATGGACCTTGAAAGGGAGAGGGGAATAACGATTAAGTCTCAGGCAGTGCGCATGTTTCACGAGAAGGACGGAGTCGAGTATACTTTTAATTTGATAGATACTCCCGGCCACGTAGATTTTAACTATGAGGTTTCAAGGTCTCTTGCAGCATGTGAGGGAGCCATACTCGTTGTGGATGCAACTCAGGGCATTGAGGCGCAGACTCTGGCAAATGTATACTTGGCGCTCGACAATAATTTAGAGATATTGCCCGTAATAAATAAGATCGACCTCCCTTCGCAAAGGGCGGACGAGGTAGCTAAGGAAATTGAAGATGTCATCGGATTAGATTGCAGCTATGCTCCGAGAATTTCCGCAAAGGCGGGAATAGGAATAAAAGAGGTTTTAGATGC
>CAJFVT010000026.1 GCA_904420525.1 uncultured Clostridia bacterium
AAACAAGACAGTAAGGCTAAACGGCGCGCACGGGATAACGAGCGATTATGAGGGAAGGATATACACTAACAATGCCGCAAACGGCGGAACAGACGGAGGTCCGGATCTGAGAGTAACATCAGGTGTTACATATTGGGTATCTCAGGATTATCATCTTGATAACTTCTATCAGCTCAGTGATTCGGCGGCTATAGGTCCGTATGTCGGTTATGAGGGATTCCAGGGCAACACCTCAAGATCAACACAGTTCAGCGGTAACTGGTACATAAAGGACGGATCAGCTGCCGAGGCGTATACGACCGACGGCTATGATACGCTGGTGAAGCAGGTAACGATCCCGCAGAATGTTGACCGTCTTAGGATCAACTGGGGTCTTACCGGCTCGGAGGGAAGCATATATCTGAGGAACTTCCGTCTCGCGCCGCAGGGCATAGACTCCTCGAAAACCCCTGTGGACGGTGAAAACGAGCTGAAGGTAACAGGCGCTATGACCTGGACCTCAGACGGCATAGCAGTTGCCGGAGGGCGCAGCTACACATATAAGCTTTCGGCTCAGAATGAGGCTATGGCATCGGCGCTCGTATCATTCCTGTTTATGGACAGCAGCGGAAACGTGCTGTCGGAGGAAAGGGCTGAATTCAGCTCACCGAATGTATGGGCGGAGCAGACCGGAGAGATAACCGCACCGGAGGGCGCGGCATATGCTCTGGTACGTCTTGCGAACCAGACGGGAAGCGGAAGCGTATGGTATGATAATGTTATATTTACCGAAACACTCGATCCGGTAGCTACCTATGCAAGGATAACCGGAGGGAATGAGCTTGTGGTAGCGCCGCTTTCGGGCGAGGCAGCAAATGAATATACATATACTGCGGAGCTTACCGATCAGTACAACAATAAATATGAGGGCGGTATCGTATGGTCGCTCGGCGGCAGCTACAGCGGTATTTCGATATCACAGAACGGAACGCTCACAGTCGACAGCGCGGCATCAGACCAGGTGATAACGATAATCGCGGCGGCTGCGGAAAATCCGCTGGTCATTGCGGAAAAGCAGATAACGGTAGTAAAGAAGCCGTCCTCGGCAGGATCGGTAGAGATCGAAAACGGAAGCTTTGCCGAAACGGATGAAAACGGACTGCCGGTCGGCTGGACCAACTCAGACAGAAATATCTCAACCGCAAACAGCACATTTGATTCGAGCGTATCGGGCTGGAAGCTGAATTATACCTCGTATACGACGGCCGATACATCCGCATCCATCGAATGGGACGGAACTGTTGACCATACGGGCAACAGCGGCGGCGCGGCAAAGATATTCAATGCCGACCGTGCTCAGGGCTCTATGCAGATCTCGCAGAATATAGATATCGTAGGCGGAGGAACGTATGATCTTTCACTGTGGGTAAAGACAGACAACGTTTCAAATGATTCAAATGTTTACGCGACTCTGATATTCTATGACGAGAACGGATCCACAATAGAGGAGAACAAGCAGCTTTTAGTGTTCTATCCGGAAGGCGGCAGCAGCGGTAAAAACACCTCTGACTGGACCAAGGTGAGCGGAACGGTATACGTAAATCCGCTGGCCGTTAAGCTCAGGATAGACCTGCGCTACCGCGGCGGCGCGAATAACATTAACGGTACTGTCTGGTTCGACGATCTTGAGATAGCGAAGCAGGCGGAGCTTGACAAGACAGTTACATATGAGGGAGCTCCGGCGCTCTCGCTGCGCGGCTACGGCGCGGAGGAGAACGACGCGTCAAGAGGCTACGGCGAGAAGTGGGACAGCGATCCTATCACAGGCATAACGGCCGGAGCGTATTACGCTTACAGCGTAAAGACTCAGAGCTTCAATGCCGATCAGGGCGCGTATGTGCTTGTTACATACTATGACTCTATGGGACGGTATCTGTCCTCGGAAAGATCGAGCGTGGTAAAGGGTACGAACGAGAGCTGGCAGGATATAAGCGGAACGACTGTGGCTCCTCCGAATGCTGAGTATGCGGTCATGAGCCTGTGTATAGACGGGCAGGGTATCGTGTGGTTTGCCGACGCCGGCTTTGAGCTTGGAGAAAAGCCGAACACACCTGACATTGACGGAGGCAATGGCAACACCGGCGGCGGTGGCGGAGGCGGTACCGGCGGCGGAAGCGGCGCAGGCGGCGGAGGCACCGGCGCGGGCGCAGGCGGCTCCATGAGCGGCAGCCAGACGAATCAGGGCGGCACTATGGGCAACTTCAACACCGGCACCGGTGATGACGAGGACGTTATCAATGTTACTGATGACCCGGATGCGCTCATACCTCAGCCTGATCCTTCATACTTCACACAGAACATGGATGTGATAGGCGGCTTCAGAGATATCAAAAACGTTTCATGGGCGCAGAAGGCGATAGTATCGCTCTCGTCTATAAGCGTTATAAGCGGAAAGGAAGAGGGGCTCTTCTATCCGGATGATAATGTTACAAGAGCGGAATTCGTAAAAATACTTGTCGGCGCGCTCGAATATGCGGGAAGGATAGAGACCGAGGGAAGCACCTGCTCATTTGACGATGTGGCGGAGGACGCATGGTACTACACGGCTGTAGCGGCGGCTGTAAAGGCCGGTATCGTTCAGGGCGTTTCGGAAACGGAATTCGCGCCGGATGCGAATATAACCAGACAGGATATGGCGGTAATGCTCGTCCGCGCGGCGGAAGCGGCAGGGATAACGCTTTCGGAGGGAGCGCAGACGGCATTCAGCGATGAGTCCGCTGTTGCGGATTACGCTTTGGAGGCTGTAAAGACAATGTCCGCAGCGGGTATAATAAACGGCTTTGACGACGGCGAATTCAAGCCCGCGGATAATGCTACGAGAGCGCAGGCGGCTGTTGTTATATACAGAACAATGGGAGGAACTGATTAATGAAGAATAAGTTAACGGCTCTTATAATGACGCTTGCGGTGCTTATCGGAACTTTTGTTCCGATAAGCGGCGCACAGGCGGCGCAGGGCATTAATCACGAGCGCGAGGTCAGTCTTATGGCAGCCCTGGGTATAATAACAGGCTATCCCGATAATTATAAGGCTGATACGGCCGTGACCGGCGCAGATTTTGTGACCTATGCGAACCGCGCTGTCGGCGCGGCTGTTCAGAATGCGGCGGACGCGGCAGCGATGTACGGCCTTGGCGACGGGAGCGCGCAGATAACCGTTGAGCAGGCGGCAGAGGTGATATTTTCGCTCACCGGCTATACGCAGGTAGCAGAGGCGCGCGGCGGTGACAGTTATACATACGCTCTTTCAAGCGGCGTGCTGAGCGGAGTGAGCCATGTGGATAAAAACGCCGGGCTTACCCTTGAGGGCGCGTGCGTGCTTATATATAACGCGCTTGATATGAAGGCGGTCGAATTCGATAATCTGGGCTACAGCTTCTCAGATAAGACTGTAATGGAGGATAAGCTCAGGGTGTATGAGAGCAGAGGCATCATAACGGCAAATCCGGAGACCTCTCTCTCAGGCTATGAAGCGGCCGGGCTTGATAGGGTCAGGATAGACAACGCACTGTACAGCGTAGGAAATACCACTGCGGCTGACCTTCTCGGCTACAGTGTGGAATTCTATTATATGGACGACAGAAACAGCGGCGAGCTCGTTATAAAGTGGATAGAGATCCAGAATGCGGATTCCGCGTCTGTAGTCATATACGGCTGCGATATCGACAGCGTGGAAGAGAGAAGGATAACCTACTATAATTCCTCAGATCAGAGGAGAACGGTCACTATAGACCAGAACGCCGATATAATATATAACGGCGTGCGCACAGACGAGCTTTCGGCTGAGGCGATGAGCTCGCTGACGAGTGAAACGGTGCTCATAGATAACGGGAGGACCGGAGACTATAACGTAGTTATCATCAATGATTATGAATATTACATGGTAGACGCATATTCCGCGGACACGGGTCTTGTGAACGATTACAGCACGAGCAAGAGCCTGAGCCTGAAGGAATCGGACTACAATGTTATGCGCATAACGATGGACGGAGCGAGCGTGTCAGCTAGCAGCATCATGGCGGGACAGGTGCTGGCTGTTGCTGTCAGCAAGGACGGCAGCGTTCTTCATGCTGAGATACATACCGGCTCTGTAACGGGAGAGATCTCATCCTACAGCGCTGATTCCGTAGTGATAGGCGGTGTTGAATATTACGTATCCCCGGCGTATGCGGGAGACCAGCTCAGGATAGGCAGGACAGGTACCTTCTATTTTGACAGGCTCGGAAAGATAGTGCGTTCGAGCGTGAGCAGAGGCCAGTCCTCAAGATACGGCTATCTGATGAACTATTATTCGGATACCGATGGATATTCTGATTACAAGGCCAGGATCCTCACAGCAGAGGGCGGAGTTGAGACCTTTGCTGTTAAAAACAGTCTTACGTTCAACGGCTCAAAGAGCAGCGCGCGCAATGCGGGGGATATGATGTGGAACGGACAGAACTATCATCAGCTCATAACGTATACGATAAACGGAAGCAATGAGGTATCATCTATCAAAACGGCAGATGAGAGATACATAGGCGTTGATGAGGAAAACATCGATGAGTTCACGATTAATTTCAGGGGCGCGGGCCGATACAGAAGAAACAATATGTGCTTCAATTCAAAGTATCTCATAGACGGCACAACGCCCATATTCCTTATCCCGTACAACGGCGAGGAGGACGAATACTCGGTACAGAACAGCTCGTATCTCACGAACGGCTGGACATATGATATATCGGTGTACGATATTGACAGCTATATGTATGCTTCGGCCATAGTTATACATGAGAATATAATCGAGCCGGAGAACCTGAGAACGAAGCGTTCGTTCATCGTTTCACAGGTGGTTGAAGCGGTTGACGAGGACGGAGATGTCGGTGTTATGCTTGAGGGCTATCAGCAGGGCTCAAAGGTATCATATATGCTCGATAATCCTGATATGCTAGATAACAGAGGTCAGGTCCGCGCTGCCGATCTCAAGGTCGGCGATGTGCTTCAGCTCGGCGTAAATACCAAGAATAAGATAAACGCAGTGCAGCTGCTTTACAGATCGAGCACTGATGATCTGAGCATCGCGAACGGAACATCGAGCACGAACGAATACTGGGAGGGCGGCTCTGCCACATTCCCGGATCTCTGGGTGAGCAAGGGCGTGGTCACAGACCGTTCAACAGACGTTATACTTGTTGACAGCGACGGCGATGATACAAGAGTATCAAAAAAGGTGCATAAGCTCGGAAGCGTTATAACGTATCTGTATGACAACGGCAAGCTGAGCGTTTCAAGCAAGAACGACATTGCCGTTGGCGACAGCGTTTATGTCCATGAATATCAGGGCAACGTACAGGAAATAATAATAGTAAGATAAGCATAGAGGATCGTTCCGGAGAGACAGAAAAGCTGCTCCCGGAGCGGTCTTTTTTGCTGTTTTTTATCGGTATTTTAATTTTTGTTGATATTCTGATTGACGTAATAAAATATTAATGTTATAATACATACTTGATAATATGATCCGTATTATTCGGAAGTCAGGAGGAACTATGATGGAAAACATACCGAAGATCAAGGTGGGGATAGTAGCGGTGAGCCGCGACTGTTTCCCGGAGAGCCTGTCGGT
>CAJFVT010000027.1 GCA_904420525.1 uncultured Clostridia bacterium
AGATAGAGATCAATAAGCGCAGAGAGCCTGATGTCTCATGTGAGACCGCAGGCTTTCTTTTTTTGATATTTATGATATTTATTCTGATAAAATATCTTCGATGATAAATTGTATGTGCGCTATCTGACTGTCGGTCAGACCATCCGCATTGATCGTGCGGCTGCTGCTCCTGCCGAGCATGTAATCTGTTGTGACCCCGAAATAATCGGCGATCTTTACAAGTATGTTTATTGACGGCTGAATGTTGTCATTTTCCCAGTTTGACACGGTTTGCTTTGTAACATTTAGCTCATCCGCTAGCTGAACCTGATTCATATTCCGTGCTATCCGTAGTTCTCTGATTCGTGCTGACAGCATAATAACACCTCTTTGCGTCAAATTTTACAATACTATTGTAAAATTAAATATTGACAAAGTAAAAATACTATGGTGTACTAATATTGGACTGAAGATATTATATGTACCATTAGTATAGAATATTCGATATATTTGTCTTTGGTAAACAGAGGGGATCCTGTGTCAGGGGAGATAAAAGGGCAGTAAAGACATGGAGCAGTGCCGCAGAACGGCATGGAGTAGGATCCCGCACAAAGAAAACGAGTCCGCAGCGGACTCGTTTTCTTTGTGTGTATTATTTATATAATTATTTCTTTAATGTACCGAGGTTTGACGCTGTAAGGTAGGCGTTTATAAAGCCGTTGAGCTCGCCGTCCATAACTGACTGTATGTTGCCGACCTCATATCCGGTCCGCAGATCCTTGACCATAGTGTAGGGCTGGAATACGTATGAACGTATCTGGTTGCCCCAGCCGTTTTCACTTTGGACTCCCTGTATTTCGGATATTTTCTCCTTTTGCTGCTGTTCAGCTATTTCAACGAGCTTAGCCTTGAGCATCTTCATGGCATATTCTCTGTTCTGCAGCTGTGAGCGCTGTGTCTGACACGAGGTGACTATGCCGGTAGGGATATGCGTCAAACGCACCGCCGATGATGTCTTGTTTATGTGCTGTCCGCCTGCGCCTGAGGAACGGAACACGTCCATTTTAACATCCTCAGGACGGATATCTACCTCGATGCTGTCGTCAAGCTCAGGCATTACCTCAACAGAGGCGAATGAGGTCATGCGTTTTCCCTGTGAATTGAACGGTGATATGCGCACAAGCCTGTGTATGCCCTTTTCGGCCTTTAGATAGCCGTAAGCGTTATTCCCTGAGATCTCCATAGTACAGCTTTTGATACCAGCCTCGTCGCCGGGAAGCGAATCCATTATCTCTGAGGTGTAGCCGTTCTTCTGCGCCCACATCTGGTACATGCGTATAAGCATCTCACACCAGTCCTGAGCCTCTGTGCCGCCGGCGCCTGCGTGGAAGGTAAGGATCGCGTTCGAGCTGTCGTATTTGCCGCTAAGCAGCGTTTCAAGACGCATTTTGTCGATCTGCTCATCGAGCTTTTCAACGGTCTGCTTTACTTCGTCAACAAGCGACGCATCGTTTTCTTCTTCCGCCATCTCGATCATCATCAGTGTATCAGCCTGTGTGCTTTCGATCTTTTCAAACGACTCAAGCTTATCCTTCAGATTTTTTGCGCGCTGCAGGACCTTTTGCGAATTAGACGCATCATCCCAAAAGTCGGGAGCCATGCATTGCTCGTCAAGCTTTTCTATTTCTGCCTTTAATCCGGCGATGTCAAAGTGAATCCCTCAAATCATTAATGCTTTTCTCCATGTTCTGGAGAGCGAGTCTGTACTCATCATACTCTAACATTATTAATCACATCCTTATAAAAAATTTTTACGCGTTCTTTCCACAGCAATTCTTATATTTCTTGCCGCTTCCGCATGGGCAGGGGTCGTTTCTGCCCGGCTTTTTCTCGGCGTGTCTGCCGCTGCTCTTGAGTGAGCCGTCACCGCCGGTATCTATAGGCTTTGCCACCTGCTCGCGCTCTATGCGGATGCGCGGCTTAGCATTTAAGATATATTTGACAGTGTCACGCTTGATCGATTCGAGAAGCCCCTCATAAAGCTCCGAGCCAACGTTCCTGTACTCAACAACAGGATCGTGCTGACCGTATGCCCGCAGTCCTATCTCGCGCTTTATCTGCTCCATCTCGTCAAGGTGATCCATCCAGAGCGTATCAACGACTCTGAGCATTATAACTCGCTCAAGCTCCGGCATCTGATCTCCGAATACCTCGCGCTGCGCAGCGTAATTATCCATTGCTATCTTAAGCAGCTGGTCGCGTATATCTGCCTTTGTTATAGTGTTCAGATCCTCATCGGTAACATGGAACGCGCCGTTGGCTCTGAGCGTTGAGTTGGCAAACTCGGTAAGAGCGCGCAGGTTCCATTCCTCTGGGATATCGGTTATACCTATGAAATCATCCATAGCGCTGTCGATGATCTGCTCGATCATCTGCTTTATATAATCTCTCAGATCATCACCATCGAGAACCATCTGTCTCTGTGCGTATATGATCTTACGCTGCTCATTCATTACCTCGTCATATTGAAGAACGTGCTTACGCGAGTCGAAGTTGCGGCTCTCAAGGCTCTTCTGAGCATTTTCGATCGCATTCGAGAGCATCTTTGCTTCGATCGGCTGATCCTCCTCAAGTCCGAGTGTCTCTACCATTTTCTTTACTCTGTCGCTGCCGAATATACGGAGAAGATCGTCCTCAAGCGATAGGAAGAATTTCGAGGCTCCCGGATCGCCCTGACGTCCTGCACGGCCGCGCAGCTGGTTATCTATACGTCTTGATTCGTGTCTTTCTGTACCTATTATAAACAGACCTCCGAGCTTTATGACCTCATCGTGCTCCGGCTGGATCTCTGTTTTAAACTTTTCGTTGAGCTCGGTGAAAACCTTTCTTGCATTGAGGATCTCCTCATCATCTGTCTCGCCGAAGCCCGTTGCCTCTGCGATAAGCTCATCCGAGAAGCCTTGTTTTGCCATCTCATGTCTTGCAAGGTATTCCGCATTACCGCCGAGCATGATGTCAGTGCCTCGTCCTGCCATATTCGTGGCGATGGTCACCGCGCCTTTTTTGCCGGCCTGTGCAACTATCTCAGCCTCTCTCTCGTGGTATTTGGCGTTCAATACGTTGTGCTTGATGCCGAGCTTTTTCAGCAGCTTGCTCAAAAGCTCCGATTTATCAACGTTAACTGTGCCGACAAGGACCGGCTGACCCTTTTCGTTGCATTCTTTGATCTGCTTTATAACAGCGGCAAACTTGCCTGCTTCTGTTTTATATACGCTGTCCTGCATATCGACACGGATAACGGGCTTATTTGTTGGGACCGCGACTATGTCGAGCTTGTATATATGCTGGAATTCCTCTTCCTCTGTCAGTGCCGTACCGGTCATACCGGAGAGCTTCTTATATAATCTGAAGAAGTTCTGGAAGGTGATGGTCGCCAGAGTTTTTGACTCATGCTCGATATTAACGCCCTCCTTTGCCTCGATAGCCTGATGCAGACCATCGCTGTAGCGTCTGCCGGGCATTATACGGCCGGTGAATTCGTCAACTATCATTACCTCGCCGTCGGGCGTCACAACGTACTGCTGATCGCGGTGCATGACTCCGTTTGCGTGGAGCGCCTGATTTATGTGATGCAGGAGCTTCATATTTTCCGGATCTGAAAGGTTTTCGACGTTGAATGCCTGCTCAGCTTTCTTGACACCGCGCTCTGTAAGTGTCGCGGTCTTTGCCTTTTCATCAACGATGTAGTCGGCGTCAACGTCTGTATCGAGCTGCTTGTCATCGTGCTCGGCTACAACGAGCTTCTTGAGGCGCTTTACGAACATGTCCGCTACCTTATAAAGGTCGTTTGCCGTTTCGCCCATGCCTGAAATGATAAGAGGCGTTCTGGCCTCGTCGATGAGGATCGAGTCGACCTCGTCGACTATTGCGTAATTGTGACCGCGCTGTACCATCTGCTCCTTGTGGACTACCATGTTGTCGCGGAGATAGTCGAAGCCCAGCTCGTTGTTTGTTCCGTACGTAATATCGCAGGCATATGCTTCGCGGCGTTCATCGTTGGTCTTTTCATGGATTATAAGACCGCAGCTCATGCCAAGAAAGCGATACACCTTTCCCATCCATTCCGAATCGCGCTTTGCAAGGTAATCATTGACGGTCACGATATGTACGCCGTCGCCTGTGAGTGCGTTAAGATATGCCGGGAGTGTTGAAACAAGAGTTTTACCCTCGCCTGTTTTCATTTCAGCGATACGTCCCTGATGGAGTATGATACCGCCTATTACCTGTACGTAGAAATGCTTCATGCCGAGGACTCTCCAGCTTGCCTCGCGCATTACGGCAAAAACCTCAGGAAGCAGCTCGTCGAGCGTTTCGCCGTTTTTATATCTGGCCTTGAATTCGTCTGTTTTGGCCCTCAGCTCAGCATCGGAAAGCTTTTCGGTCTCCGGTTCAAGCTCCATGACCTTTTTGGCTATCGGCTCTACGCGCTTCAGCTCTCGCTCGGAATAGGTTCCGAACAGCTTATCGAATAAATTCAATTTCTTCACCTCAATAATAGTCTTTAGCCCTGCGTCGCTTTTTTATACCATCCGGGCTAAGCAATAATATATATAAAGAGACAGGACCCGCTTCCGGGCCTGGTATCCATAGTTACTTTTATTATATCATAACTTTTCGAATAATACCATACCTTTTTCGAAAAAATGTGTAAATTTTTATTTTTTTCGCCGTATATTTTCTGAAATCCCGGGGATTAACATATTATTCACATAATATACATTAAATCAATACATATTTTTTGTGAAAAGCTATTGACAAAGCTGAAAAAAAGAGTATAATATTAAATGAAAGGTCAAAGAAAGTCAAAGTCAAGAAGGTGATGAGAGTGGGTGTAACGGACAGGATAGAGGCATTCATACTGGAGCTTATGAAGCAGGATGATGATGAATGGCTCACTATACAGAGAAACGAGCTTGCGGACATATTCGGCTGTGTTCCGTCGCAGATAAATTATGTTATCTCAACGCGGTTCAGCCCTGAGCGCGGCTACGTTGTTGAGTCGCGTCGGGGCGGAGGCGGATGTGTCAGGATAAAGCATATACCGTCTGTCGGGACGGAGGAAGAGCTCAGCGAAGATGAGGCGCTTATAGAAATAGCAAGGCTTTTGTCAGCTGGGTATACAGACCGCGCGGGAGCAGAGCTTATGAAAGCGGCTGTGTGTGACGAGCTGCTCTCGGATGTTCACGGCGCGGGTAAGGTAAGAGCGAGTATATTGAATAATATGAAGAAAGCGTCTGTGAAGAACAGGCGGTAGAGTGATCGTGAGGAGGGAAACAAAATGATGGATCTGTTTTCAGAGCTGTTTAATATGTTTGATGATTTTGATATGTTTGGTTCTCCGTCTGTTCAGCATACGGTACAGAAGGACAGCCGAGTGTGTCCGGTATGCGGGCACAGCTGGAGCGATTTCGCATCGACGGGGAGGTTTGGCTGCGGCGAATGCTACAGAACGTTTGCATCGGGCGCGGCGCAGGTGCTGAGGCAGGTGCATTCAAGTGCTGAGCATATAGGTAAGGTGCCGTCAAAGTCAAGCTCGGAGATAAAGCTGAAAAGAAAGCTGGAGGATCTTAAGCGCAGGCTGAAGGATGCAGTGGCTAAGGAGGATTACGAAACTGCGGCAAAGCTTCATTCGGAGATAAAATCGATCGAGGGTAACGGAGGTGTGTCAAAATGATCTGGTATAACGATTTTAATGACGGAATCATAATTTCGACACGTGTAAGGCTGGCGAGGAACATTGACAAGACGCCGTTTCCAGCGGCCTTGAGCGACAGCGCGAAAGCGGAGGTCACAAAAAAGCTTCATGCCTCGATATTTGAAAGCAATTCAACGCTTTCAAAGGATTTTGAGCTGTATGACCTCGATAAGCTGAGCAGGACAGAAAAGATCTCGATGCTTGAGGAGCACCTTATAAGCCCGCAGATGGTCGACGGCAAGGGGCATTCGGTGCTTGTTAATAGGAATAAGACCATGAGCATAATGTTTATGGAGGAGGATCATATAAGGCTGCAGGTCATCATGGGAGGCTATTGTCTGGATGAGGCATACGATCTGGCGGACAAGGTCGATGATGTTATAGAAGAGTCGCTGACATATGCGTTTGACGAGCAGTTCGGATATCTGACAGCATGTCCCACAAACGCGGGAACAGGTCTGAGGGCATCGGTGATGATGCATCTTCCGGCACTTACGATGACGGGGAACATCGGCAGGGTGACACAATCTGTGGCGAGCGTTGGTATCGCTGTGCGCGGACTTTACGGGGAAGGAACTGAGGCGGACGGTTGTCTGTATCAGATATCAAATCAGATAACGATGGGACTTACCGAAAAGGAAATAATAGAAAAAGTGAGAACGGCAGTCGATAAGCTGTCCGAGATGGAAAAACAGGCGAGAAGCGTCCTTGAAAAGAGCCATAAGCTGGAGATCGAGGATAAGGTATGCCGTTCATACGGTATCCTGAAATATGCGAGAAGCATAACTTCTGCGGAGGCGAAAACGCTGCTTTCAGATGTAATGCTTGGTCAGAATATGGGAATAATCAAGTGTGACGGAGATATGACGCCTATAGAGCTGATGGTGAAAACAGCGCCGTCGGTAATAGCCGGAGGAAAGGAGCTCGCCCCCGGTGAGCGCGATAAGGCGCGCGCTGACTTGATAAGAGCGAACATATGATTTAAGATGGGAGAGTGAATATTATGTTGTTTTCAAACTTTACGGAAAAAGCAAGGATAGCTATAAGCGAAGCGCATGACACAGCGTGCGCTCTTGGACACAGGTATATAGGAAGCGAGCATCTCGTGGCCGGGCTTATCAAGGAAGGGTCCGGAGTTGCCGCAAGGGTACTGGAAAACGCCGGCATCACAGAGGATAAGGTGATAGACAAGATCACAGAGCTTACAGGCTCAAACGAGCCGTTCAGCACTGAAACGGAGCTTCCGCTGACACCGAGAACCAAGAGGATACTTCAGCTTGCCGCGATGGAAGCAAGGCAGATGGGACATAATTATATCGGAACTGAACATATTCTTATCGCGATCATGCGTGACAGCGATAGTGTGGGAGTGAGAGTGCTCGTTTCGCTTGGGCTCAATCTGCAGCGCGTATATGAGGATATTATGGAGTCGCTGGACAGCGGCACGGCGGAGACGGCTTCATCGGGAGGCTACAGACCGTCCAAGAAGAACGGAAAGTCATCGACTCCGACTCTGGACGAATACGGAAGGGATCTTACGGAGCTTGCGCGCGAGAACAAGTTTGATCCTGTTATAGGAAGGACTAAGGAGATTGAGCGTGTAACTCAGATCCTTTCAAGGAGAACGAAGAATAATCCGTGTCTCATAGGCGAGCCTGGTGTGGGTAAAACTGCGGTAGTTGAAGGTCTTGCGGAAAAGATCGCAGCGGGTGATGTTCCGGAGCAGCTGAAATCGAAAAGGCTTGTTTCGATAGACCTTTCGGCTATGGTTGCCGGGGCTAAGTACAGGGGCGAATTCGAGGAGAGACTCAAGAAGGTCATAGATGAGGTAACTCATGCAAATGATGTTATCCTGTTCGTGGATGAATTTCATACTATCGTAGGCGCGGGCAGCGCTGAGGGTTCGCTTGACGCTTCGAATATTCTGAAGCCGTTCCTGGCCAGAGGAGAGCTGCAGCTCATAGGAGCTACTACACTCAAGGAATATAAGAAGTATATTGAAAAGGACGCGGCTCTTGAAAGACGTTTCCAGCCGGTAACGGTCGGTGAGCCTACAGTAGACGAAACGGTAGAGATACTTGAGGGTATACGTGATAAGTATGAAGCTCATCACGGAGTTACGATAACGGACGAGGCGCTTAAGGCGGCGGCGTCTATGTCAGCAAGGTATATAACCGACAGATTTCTGCCGGATAAGGCTATAGACCTTATAGATGAAGCATCGGCTAAAAAGCAGCTGAAATCAAAGACCGCGCCTCCGGATATAAAGGAGAAGGAAAAGGAGCTTGAAAAGCTTTCAAGCGAGCGTGAGGAAGCGGTAAATGCTCAGGAATACGAAAAAGCTGCCCAGATACGCGATAAGGAAAAGAGTGTTCAGGAGGAAGTGGATAAGCTCAAGAAGGACTGGAAGGGAAGCGGCACATCGTCTGAGCTCGTTGTAACAGAGGATGATATTGCCGAGATCCTGTCGGATTGGACTAATATCCCGGCATCGAAGCTAAAGCAGGAGGAAATGGAGAAGCTCCGCCATCTTGAGGAAACGCTGCATGCCCGTGTCATAGGACAGAACGAGGCTGTATCCGCAGTTGCGAGAGCGATCAAGAGAGGTCGTGCGGGACTCAAGGATCCGAAGCGTCCTATAGGATCGTTCCTGTTCTTGGGCCCTACAGGCGTAGGTAAAACAGAGCTTTCGAAGGCTCTTGCGGAGGCCATGTTCGGCTCTGAAAATTCGCTTATAAGGGTAGATATGTCAGAATATATGGAAAAGCATGCGGTATCAAAGTTCATCGGTTCGCCTCCGGGATATGTAGGCTTTGAGGAGGGCGGACAGCTCACCGAAAAGATAAGGAAGCACCCGTATTCGGTCATCCTGTTTGATGAGATAGAAAAGGCTCATCCGGATGTATTCAATATCATGCTCCAGATCCTGGATGACGGTATTCTTACTGACGCGCAGGGAAGGACCGTAGACTTCAAGAATACGGTAATAATCATGACCTCTAATCTCGGCGCGAGCGAGATACTTGGCACAGGCTCGTCAAAGCTCGGCTTCGGGAGCGCCGATGACAGCAAGAAGAGTGAAAAGGAAAGCATCAAGGAAAAGGTCATGTCTGAGGTGAAGCGCGCGTTCAAGCCTGAATTCCTCAACCGTATCGATGAAATAATCGTATTCGACCGTCTTGAAAAGGACGAGATAAAGCAGATCGCAGGTCTTATGCTTGAAGCTCTTAAAAAGCGTCTTGCAGAAGAGGATATAGAAGTATCGTTTACCGATGCGGCCGTTGACCGCATATCAGATGAGGGCTTTGATAAGGTTTACGGAGCGAGACCTCTGCGCCGTGCTATACAGAGCAGGATCGAGGATATGCTGTCGGAAAAGATAATTGACGGTGAGATAAAATCGGGTGACAAGATAAGCGTTGATTATAAGGATGATGAGTTCTGCACATCTGCTGCGTGATAGAGCAAAATAAACAAAAATAAGCCTCTTTATGAGGCTTATTTTTGTGTGAAAAAACATTGAACTCCTTTAAAAATAAGCGTAAAATATATAGTAAGTATTGTGAAAATTCGCCTATAGGAGGGATTGATATGCTTGGGAATATCTTTGATTTTGCCGACCTTAGCAGCTATAGCTACAGGTATCTTTTGGATCTGGCGCTGATTCTCGTAAGTACAAAGCTTTTGGGTCTGCTGACGCGCCGAGTGCAGCTGCCGCAGGTAGTAGGCGCGCTGCTGGCAGGACTTATACTGGGTCCCGCGTTTCTTGGGATAATCCGTGAGACGGATGTTATAACGAGTCTTGCTGAGGTGGGAGTTATCGTGCTCATGTTTACAGCCGGGATGGAGACCGATGTAAAGGAGCTGAAAAAGACGGGGCTGAAATCTTTTATTATAGCGTTGTTCGGAGTGATACTGCCTATACTGGGCGGATGGTTCGTTGCTGATATGTTTCATCCCGGCGCGGATGCTCAGACTCGTCTCCAGAATATATTTATAGGTGTTATACTGACGGCCACATCCGTTTCAATAACGGTGGAAACGCTCAAGGAGCTTGGAAAGCTCTCAACGCGTTCAGGCAATGCGATCCTCGGCGCGGCGCTTATAGATGATGTGCTGGGTATTATTGCGCTGACGATCATAACAAGCTTTGCCGATTCATCCGTGTCTATAGGCTTTGTAATAATAAAGATACTCGCGTTCTTTGCTTTCTGTGCCGTTGCCGCGCTGCTTGTGATAAAGTTCGGAGTGCCATGGATAAATAAATATAAGAAGGATCTGCGCAGGTTCAATATACTTGCTTTTGCGTTCTGTCTGCTTATGTCGTTCTGCGCTGAATATTTCTTCGGAGTATCTGATATAACAGGTGCTTTTGTGGCCGGACTGATACTTTCCAATACGAAAAAGACTACATATATGCTGAACCGCTTCGATACCATTTCGTATCTGCTGCTATCGCCGGTGTTTTTTGCAAGCGTTGGCCTTAAGGTGGAGATAACGGATATGAGCAGCATGATAATATGGTTCTCTGTACTGCTTCTTATAATTGCGATACTTACAAAGATAATCGGGTGCGGGCTTGGTGCAAAGGTCTGCGGATACACTAATTTGCAGTCGGTAAAAATAGGTGTCGGCATGATCTCTCGCGGCGAGGTGGCGCTTATAGTTGCAACAAAGGGCGCGGCTGTGGGGCTTATGGTCCAGGAGTTTTTCGCGCCGATAATAATAGTGGTTGTAGTTACGACTATAATAACACCGATAATGCTCAAGGGCATATACAGGTGGCAGGATAGGCATGTGCCGTCGGTCGGAGCGGCGGATGATTCCAGGCATGTATCGCCTTTGCTGGAAAAGCATGCGGAAAAGCATATGCTTGAGCATCTGACTCAGGCTGCAGTGAAGGGAGAAAAGCACAGAAAAAGCAAAAGATGATGTGTTATGGACACAGAAGCGCGGCAGATCGCTGCGCTTCTGTGTATATTGCGGTAAGGTGTGTTTGGAAAGATCACTGTTATTGTGAATGTTTTTCATAAAAAAAACTTGACATAAGAGCGAAAGCGTGATATAATATTTTGCGGAAAACAAGCAGAAGCATTCGCTCTCACCGTACGGTAATCGCGCTTTACGGTAAATATCCTGTCGGCCAAAGCTGCAGCTGCGGTCCGGATCTTTTAGAGCGGATGATATCATCCGTTTTTTTGATTTTGTGATGTTAAAAAGGAGGGGTTTACCATTAGTAAGAATGAACATCAGATCAACGAGCAGATTCGTGATAATGAGCTTCGTATAATATCTGCGGACGGAGAACAGCTCGGCGTTATGGACGCAAGAGCGGCACAGAGACTTGCAAATGAAAAGGGGCTGGATCTGGTAAAGATCGCACCGAACGCAAAGCCGCCGGTTTGCAAGATAATGGATTACGGCAAGTATAAATTTGAGCTTGCCAAGCGCGAAAAAGAGAACAGAAAGAACCAGAAGGTCATAAACATCAAGGAGGTTCAGCTTTCGCCGTCCATTGACACAAACGACTTCAATACAAAGGCAAGACAGGCAATGAAGTTTTTGAAGTCGGGTGATAAGGTTCGCGTAAAGGTTCGTTTCAGAGGCCGTGAGCTGAGTCATTCAGAAATTGGTAAGGCCTTGCTTGAGCGATTTGCCGAGACGGTAAAAGAGTTCGGAACAGTTGAAAAAGCGGCGAAGCTTGAGGGTCGTAACATGATAATGTTCATATCCCCGACAGCACAGTAATTTTGAAAAGGAGTGTAAGACTATGCCTAAAACAAAGATAAAGACACATAGAGGTGCAGCAAAGAGATTTAACCTCACGAAAAACGGTAAGGTTAAGAAGAACAGAGCGTTCAGAAGACATATCCTGAACAAGAAGTCGACAAAGAGAAAGAGACATCTTAGAAAACAGGCTTACTGCTCAAAGGCAAACGCGGCAGTTATCAAGAAGCTTATTCCTTACAAATAATTCGGAAAGAGAGGTTATTATAAATGGCAAGAGTAACAGGCGGAATCGCTACAAAGAAGCATCATAAGAAGATATTAAAGCAGGCAAAGGGTTATTACGGCGCACTGAGCAAGCAGTACCGTTCAGCTAATCAGGCTGTTATGCGTGCTATGGCCAACGCATACGTAGGCAGAAAGCATAAGAAGAGAGATTTCAGAAGACTCTGGATAACAAGGATCAGCGCCGCTGCAAAGATGAACGGCATGAACTATTCAACATTCATGAACGGTCTCAAGAAGGCAGGCATAGACATGAACAGAAAGATGCTTTCGGAGATAGCTGTTGCAGATCCGGCTGCATTCGCAAAGCTTGTTGAGGCTGCAAAGGCTGCAAGAGCGTAATAGAATTTTGAAAGGTTGTCCGTTTAGCAGGCAGCCTTTTTTTGTTGTGTGCCATTTCATGTATCTTTGCCGTAAAATATATTGTCAAAGTTAGTGTTAAGGATCTTCTTGATAAGGATTATCTCATCGGGATATGGTACATATGACAAAAATTACATATGATCATACCGGTATAAAACTTTACCCTTTTCACATAATAAAACCATAAACGAAGAGTGATCCAGCGTGAAAAGAAGCGCGGGCTTTTTATTGTAAGTATATAATATTGCGAGGAGGAATTTTTTATATGAAAGCAACCGGAATTGTCAGAAGGATAGATGATCTGGGAAGGGTGGTCATCCCTAAGGAAATAAGAAGGACTATGCGGATACGTGAGGGAGATCCGCTTGAGATCTTTACTGAGAAGGACGGAGAGGTAATATTCAAAAAATACTCGCCGATAGGCGAGCTTGGTGATTTTGCGGCGAATTATGTCGAAACGCTTGCAAAAACGAGCGGACATGCCGCATGCATAACCGACCGTGACAACGTTATAGCCGTTTCGGGAATACCGAAGAAGGAGCTCATCGAAAAACGTGTTTCACCGGAGCTGGACGATCTGATGAACGATAAAATAACAGTGACATACGAGTCGGGAAGAGTTGTTTCGATAGCGGATGGGAACGATAAATATAATGCAGGGGTAGTAGTCCCGATAATATCAGAAGGCGATACGATAGGCTCAGTCGTCTTTGTTATGAAGGACGGAGAAAAGCCCTCTGAGGTGGATGATAAGCTTGCTGAGACCGCGGCGGGCTTTTTAGGCAGGCATATGGAAGGATAAAAGGCGGGACAGCCGCAAAGACCGGGCGGGATTTGCGGCTGTCCCGCTTTGCGTTCCGGATTTGTAAAGCAAACGTAAAAAACTCTTCGGAGCTTATGCTGAAAACAGGCATATTTTCGTATGATTTGCGGTATTTTGCGGTATTTTCACTAATATTTATGTTTAAAATTTATGTAAAATGTGAGATTATAACGATTGAAAAAGGATATAAAAAATGATATAATAAACACGACTGAGGACACAAAGCCGCCGCGCGGCTTTGATAAAGATGTGTTTATTGTGTCGGTGTGAAGCGACGCATCTGAGCGTCGCATTTATGACATAATAAACACGACTGAGGACACAAAGCCGCCGCGCGGCTTTGATGAGAATGTGTTTATTGTGTCGGTGTGAAGCGACGCATCCGAGCACCGCGCTTATGACATAATGAACACCAAATATATGTGAACAGCAAGTACGCTTTGATTCGGAATGCAGAGAGCGGAAGGAGAAGAAAAATGACCAATTCATTTCAGAATGTGACAACAAATGCGCTGCCGACCGTAGGTAAGCTTAGTATAATCAGCATGAAGGGCTGCGAACAGTTTACCCAGAAGATCGATAATTATTTAAAATCGATGCGCAATGATGATGTGGAAACGTATGTCACTCATGTGACCTGCCCAAGATTTGGTACGGGAGAGGGCAAGTGCGTTATCGATGAGACCGTTCGCGGACATGATGTATATATCATTTGTGACTGCTTTAATTATGGGGTTACATACAAAATGTATGGGTTTGACAATCATATGAGCCCTGACGATCACTATCAGGATCTTAAGCGTGTTATTGCCGCGATGGGAGGCAAGGCCCGCAGGGTAACGGTAGTTATGATGATGCTCTATGAAGGCAGACAGCACAGAAGAAGCGGCAGGGAATCACTTGACGCTGCAATAATGCTCCAGGAGCTCATCCAGATGGGCGTTGCAAACGTTATAACCTTTGACGCGCATGATCCGCGTATTTCAAACGCTATTCCGCTTGCGGGCTTTGATGATGTTCAGCCGACATATCAGATGATCAAGGCTATAGCTCATGCGGTTCCGGATATCAAGCTGAATAAATTTGATACGATCGTGATATCCCCTGATGACGGAGGAATGGCAAGATGTATGTACTACAGCTCTGTGCTAAAGCTTGATCTGGGAATGTTCTATAAGCGCCGCGATTACTCACGTATAGAAAACGGTAAGAATCCGATAGTGGCTCACGAGTATCTCGGACGTGACGTTAAGGACAAGGATGTCATAATCGTGGACGATATGATATCGTCTGGCGAGTCGATGATAGATGTTGCTACCAAGCTTAAAAATCAGGGCGCAAAGCGTATTTTCGTATTTGCTACCTTCGGCTTGTTTGTAAACGGGCTTGAAGTGTTTGACGAGGCTTTCGAGGACGGCATAATCGACAAGGTATTCACGACAAATCTCAATTATAAGCACCCAGGTCTTGAGACTCGTGAATGGTATTATGAGGTGGACATGTCGAAATATGTATCGCTTCTTATAAATACTCTCAATCATGACGATACTATATCGCATCTGCTCGATCCGGTAAACAAGATACAAAATCTTGTGGCAAAGCTCGGAAATTGACGTCTGTGTACATCGATCACGGGTTTTATACTAATAAAATTAAACTTTAACAGAATATTTACAAGAATATATTGATTTTTTCTTCTGTTCGTGTTATTATATTATGTGTGCCAAACAGAAGAGGGGCGTTTTATGCCGGGCTGCTGTTTGAAAGATAACGGCAGCCTTGCTTTATGTAAGCCGGCATACCCGAAAAATGAAAGGAGTAAACAAAATATGGCAAGAGGATTTTCATCAAACCGTTCCGGCGGCGGTATCAATGTTATTATGGGTATAGTAATAGCAGCGGTGCTTGTACTGGCAGTTATAGCGGTTTGGGGACCGATCAAGGAAAACTACAGAACGAACAGCATAAACAGCGGTACGGCAAACTACAATGCCGGCGAGATCGCAGATCAGATGGGAATGGAGTTTGAGGACTTCCTTAACTATTACGATCTTACACCTGAGGATGGTATAACCGAGAAATCAGATGTGAATGAAGTGGCTGACAAGATGACGCTTGCGAATATGTCGCAGTTCTACTGGGGCGTAGAGCTTACAGACGATGTTTTTGCGGAGTTCAAGGCTGATCAGGGTATAGCCGACGATGTTACAAAGGATACAAAGGATGCTGATGTAAAGGATAAATACAATCAGTATCAGAGCGCAAAGCAGGCCGAGGCAGCGGCATCGGCTACACCGGCGGCAGATGCGGCAGCGGCTGACACGAGTTCGGCAGACGCGGCGGCTGATACAGGCGCGGCGGATGCAGCGGCAGAAGCGGGCGATACGGCCGGAACAGATACGGCAGCTTCGGATACAGCGGCTGAATAATATTGTCAGATATTGCGAAACGCGGTTTCGCAGTCACTTAAATAAATATATAATAGGGAAGGAATTATGTCATGAGTGAAGAAAACAAGAAAAACAACGAGCTTAACGACGAGGTTTCCGGACTGAACGAGGAGATTGAAGAGACAGCAGAGGCGGCTGCAGAAACAGAAGCAGCAGAGGATGCGGCAGCAGAACAGCCAGAAGCGGCAGAGATCGCTGAAGCGGAAGAGGCAGTTGAGGCATCAGAGGAACCGGAAGAGACAGCAGAAGCAAGCGAAGCTGCGGAGAGTGTGGATACCGCGGCGGATGCGGAGGGGGCTGAAGAAACTGAGGCGGCGGCTGAACATGTCAAGAAAAAGCTTTCAGTTAAGGCTATCATCGGGATAGTAGCAGCGGTTGTAGTCATAGCGGCTGCCAGTATTTTTGCGGTGAACAGCAAGGATTGGTTCAACCCGTATACAAAGGATTATGTCGATGTGGACGGAATAACTATAGGCGAGATAGCAGATCAGATGGGGATGGAGCTTTCGGATTTCCTTGCCTATTATGACCTGCCGGAGGATATGCCGGAGTCAACGCCTGAAAAGGCTGCATTCTATAACATTCCGTCAGGAAAGTATGCAGAAATGAACGGATTGGAATTTTCAGAGCTTGCGGAGCTTCTTGGCTGGGATGAGAGCATAACAGAGGAAACAACTATCGGTGACGCTCTCGATAAGACCAAGCTCAGTAACTATGTAGGAGAGGAAAATCTTGAGGCGTTCAAGGAGCAGTACGGTCTTGATGACAGCGTAACGGGCGATACTCTTTGGGGCGAGGTAAGAAATATAGTAGATACCAAGACAAAGGAAGAGTATGAGGCTGCGCAGAATCCAACTGAGGAGCCGACAGAAGAGCCTGCTGAGGAGGCAACAGAGGCGGCTGCGGATCAGGCAACGGCAGAAGCGGCTGATGCTGCGGCAGCTGCGGCAACTGAGGCTGCGGCGCAATAATCTCGAAGTGTATAAAGCTGTCCCGAAAGACATATCGGGACAGCTTTTTTTAAGCGCAAAGGATGCTCATCACAGCTTCATTCCGTGCGTATTGCTGACCGGAGTCAGTCAGAGTTAAGCATATTTTCAGCGAGTATCGCATAGCCGGACAGAGGGTCGTTTACAAAAACATGAGTGACAGCGCCGACAAACTTTCCATTCTGAAGTATAGGCGCTCCGCTCATTCCCTGCACTATACCGCCTGTCAGGTCTATAAGATCGTTGTCTGTGACCTCAATGACCATGTCCTTACCGCTGCCTGAGGGGAGAGTTACACGTTTTATTTTTATCGTGTATTCCTTTACGCCTTTGCCGTCGGCGTCAGCGAGGATCACGGCGTCACCGGTGCGTACCTCTGATCTGTCGGCAACGGGAACAGGTGTCCCGGATGGCTGGATATCAAGCTCTCCGAATATACCGTAATTAGTATTTTTCGTTATCCTTCCGAGCTCGCTGCCGTTTATATCACCGGTTATAGCGCCCGGCTCGCCTGCCTTGCCCTTTGATATTGACGTAATTGTACAGTTTTGTATAAATCCTCGCTCAATGGGCATAATACTGCCTGTATCAACGTCACATATAGCGTGACCGAGCGCGGCAAAGCCGGTATCTGTGGTATAGGTCAGTGTGCCAAGCCCCGCGGTGCTGTCGCGGAGCCAAAGACCAAGCTTCGGACCGGATTCGGTATCGGCGGGCGTTATGCTGACTTCATGTTCCTTGCCGTTCTTTTCTACAGTAACGGTAACGTCTCCGGAAACAGAGGAAAGCACCTCAGATACCGTTTCGTTTGAAACGGCATCCTTTCCATTGATCTTTTTTATGATATCGCCCTTGCTGATACCGCTTTTCTCTGATGGATCTACGGTTTTGCCGGAGCGGTCTGTGACCTCGGCGGTGCCCACTACTATAAGCCCGTCGGTATACAGTTTAACGCCTATGCACTCGCCGGAGGGGATGACATATTCCTCAGCAAAAACAGACGCCGCAAATGAAAAAAGCACTGCTGACAAAGCAAGCGGCGCAAATATATTTTTGACAGCCTTCAACAATATTTTTTCACCGTCCTTTCTTTAATATCGTCTGATTTTGCGCTGTTTTTTATACTGCAAAACTTATGCTTGAATTGGTGTAAAAAAGCATGGAATTTTTCGAGGATCTGTGTTATACTTATAATCGGACGGCTTATTTAAAGAGACTGCGGCAATAATGCGGCGGACTTGTGAGAATATATATTTTAATGATAATTAAACCGGAGTTGATATTATATGGAAGATTATTTAAAGGGATTGAACGACAAGCAGCTTGAGGCGGTAAAAACAACAGACGGACCTGTTCTGGTTATTGCCGGGGCAGGCAGCGGAAAAACTACTGTGCTTGCGTCAAGGATAGCGTATATACTGCAGACTACATATACACACCCGTGGAATATTTTGGCGATAACATTTACGAATAAGGCGGCAGCTGAAATGAAAAGCAGGATAGGCTCTATCATAGGCGGTGAGGTAAATGATATGTGGGTCGGGACCTTTCATTCTATCTGTGTTAAGATACTTAGGGCGTGCATAGACAGGGCAGGCTACGGCAGGGATTTTGTCATCTATGACACTGCCGACACGCGCACAGTTGTGAAGGAGTGCATAAAGGAAATGGGATTGGATGAAAAAATGTTTCCGGTCAAGGGAGTTTCCTCTATAATCTCCAAAGCGAAAAACGATCTCATGGATCCTGATGAGATGGAGAGCGTATACCGAAAAAATCCTAGGATGCGTATCGCGGCAGAGCTGTACAGGCGTTATCAGAGAAAGCTGATGAACAACAACGCCCTTGATTTTGACGATCTTATACTGCTCACTGTCAAGATACTGCAGGAAAATGCGGACGTGGCGGAAAAATATCAGGCACGTTTTCAGTACATACTTGTTGACGAGTATCAGGATACGAACAACACGCAGTATGAGCTTATAAATCTGCTGGCAAAGGGCTATGGGAATATATGTGTTGTCGGCGATGATGACCAGAGCATATATAAGTTCAGGGGGGCAAATATACAGAATATCCTTGGCTTTGAGAAGGATTACAAGGATGTAAAGCGTATAATGCTGGAGCAGAACTACCGTTCCACCTCCAATATACTCAATACGGCAAATGCCGTTATAGCTCATAACAGAGGACGGATGGGAAAGAATTTGTGGACCGCGAGCGGAAGCGGAGATGCTATAACAGTCTACACCGGATGGGACGAGAAGGACGAGGCAAGGTTTATAGCGAAGAAAGCGGCGGAGCGTTATGCTGAGACCGGACGGTACAGCGACTGTGCCGTATTGTACCGGACTAACGCGCAGTCGCGTGCTATAGAGGATGCGTTTATGCGTGAAGCAATACCGTATAAGGTGTTAGCCGGACTGCGGTTCTATGACCGGAAAGAGATCAAGGATGTTATAGCATATCTTAGACTTGTGTATAATCATGGGGATGACGTAAGTCTCAGGCGCATAATTAACGAGCCTAAGCGCAAGATCGGAGCGGCAACGCTTGACAAGATCCGCGCTCACGCGCAGGAACAAGGCTCGAGTGATTTTGAGATCGTGGAGAATGCGGACATGTATACTGACCTTAAGTCCGCCGCGCCGCGGCTTAAGCAGTTCGCGGCTCTCATAAAGGAGCTGCGCCGTCTGGCGGGCATTCTTCCGATAGACGAGTTTACTGAGCATGTGATCGAGGACAGCGGATATATGGCAGCGCTGACAGCGGAGGATACAGTCGAGGCACAGACCCGTATTGACAATATAAAAGAATTCATGTCTGTGGTAAAGGAATACTCGGTAAATCCGGAATATACAGGCAGCCTGGGTGAGTTTCTTGAATCTGTAACACTTGTTTCAGATATCGATGATTATGATCAGGAAGAGGACAGCGTTGTAATGATGACTATACACAGCGCAAAGGGGCTTGAGTTTCCGGTGGTTTTTCTGACGGGGCTTGAAGAGGGGATATTCCCCAGTCAGCGCTCGATGGATTCGCAGGATGACATCGAGGAGGAGAGACGGCTTTGCTATGTTGCGATAACGCGGGCAAAGGAAAAGCTGTACGTGACAAAAACAACGAGCCGCATGAGGTTCGGACGGCGCGAGCCGAGCATCGAGTCAAGATTTTTCAGAGAGATACCTGCTGAATATATTGAGGATGCTAGCCGCGCTGCCGCAAGGGCAAGCGAAAGCTTGAACAGAGCCGGTATAGAGATCCGTTCATCAAAGCGTACCGTTCCGGTGTATGAGAAAAAGGAGCCTGTGCCTGCGATGGATGTCTCGGCGCTGAGGGCGGGGATGAGAGTTAGGCATAGGAAGTTCGGTGAAGGAACTATAATAACGGCGAAGCATGTGGCCAAGGATGCGATATTGGAGATAAATTTTGACACTGCCGGGACCAAAAGGCTCATGGCAGTGTTCGCAAAACTGGAAATAATATAAGGCAGATAATAGGTAATTGCGAAACGTTCGTTTCGTAATCAACTATAAGGCAGATAAAATTTGGAGGTGATAAGCATGGCACTTGATGCTATTGCTGTAAAAGCGCTTGTAAACGAGCTGCAGTGCCTGGTCGGAGGCAGGATAGACAAGGTGCATCAGCCGGAGCGCGATGAGATAGTTATCCATGTTCGGACATATGATGAAAGCTATAAGCTGGTCCTGTCCGCAAGCTCAGCAAATCCAAGGATACATCTGACAGAAAGATCAAAAAAAAATCCCGCTGTCGCGCCTATGTTCTGTATGCTTTTAAGAAAGCATATAGGAAGCGGCAAGATAACGGCGATAGAGCAGACAGGATTTGAGCGTATAGTCAGGATCTCGATCGAAAGCTATAATGAGCTGGGCGATCTGACGGTAAAGCATATAGTTGCGGAAATAATGGGAAGGTATTCGAATGTGATCCTTGTTTCGGAGGAGGGCAGAATTATTGATTCTGTAAAACGTGTAGACGGATCTGTAAGCTCAGTGAGAGAGATACTGCCGGGCGGAGAATATTGTACGCCGCCGTCTCAGGATAAGCTGCCGCTGACGGAGTTTGATAACGGCTCAAAGCTCGATCTGTCAGGACCTGTAAAGGCTGACAGGGCGCTTCTTGCGTCAGTAGCAGGGATAAGTCCGCTGACTGCGCGCGAGATCGTATACAGAGTTTTCGGAACAACAGATGTAAATGCCGGTGAGATCAGTATAAATAAGGCAGCGGAGCTGAAGCTGGCTGTTATTAGGCTTGCGGAAAAAGTAAGGCATAATGAGTTCTCGCCGTGTATAATAACGGATTCACATTCAGGAAGGCTGATAGAATTTTCAGCGATAGATATAAAGCAGTATGAAACGCTTGCCGAAGTCAAGAGCAGCGGAAGCATGAATGAGGCTGTGGATGATTTCTATTACATGCGTGATATGCACGAGCGTATGAGACAGAAAAGCGGGGATGTTTCGAAGCTTCTGAACAACAATATAGAGCGCGTATCTAAAAAGCTCTCTATTCTTGAGAAAACTGTTCACGATGCGGAAAACAGGGAGAAGTACAAGATACGCGGCGATCTCATTACTGCCAATATATACAGGATAAGCGAGGGGATGAAGGAGATAGAGCTTGAGAACTTTTATGATCCCTCAGGTCAGTCAGTAAAGATAGCTCTTGACCCGTCGCTTTCCCCGTCTATGAACGCGCAGAGATATTATAAAAAGTACAGTAAGGCGAAGAATGCGCTTGTAGAGGCGGCGAAGCAGATCGAGGCTGCGAGAGAGGATCTGGACTATCTTGAAAGCACGTTGTACGTTGTTGAGCATGCGGAAACGGTAGCGGATATAAATGCGGTCAAGGAGGAATTGGCGGCGTTGGGCTACATATCACGGCGCGGAAAGCAGACAAAAAAACGCGGCGCAGAAAGATCAAAGCCGATGCATTTTGTATCCTCTGACGGCTTTGATATTTATGTGGGCAGGAATAATACACAGAACGATCATCTGACGCTCAGGTTTGCAAACACCTCGGACATGTGGTTCCACACAAAGGATATACACGGCTCCCATGTTGTCATAAAGCTGGGGATAGATAAGGATATACCTAAGACTACTATACTTGAGGCGGCAAGGCTCGCGGCATATTATTCGCAGGCGCGTGAATCGTCACAGGTGCCGGTCGACTATACTCAGATAAGGAACGTTAAAAAGCCGAACGGCGCAAAACCGGGAATGGTCATATATGAAAGCTATAATACAGTATATGTAACGCCGGGACTGATCCGGGAGAGTGAAGAGCAGAAATGAGCGGGTATCTTGAAAAGCTTAGAAGCTGCGGGCTGTGTCCGCGGAAGTGCGGGACAGACCGTACAGCGGGGGAACGCGGCTTCTGCGGCGCGGGAGCAAACGCAAGGATAGCCCGCGCCGCTCTTCATTTCTGGGAGGAACCGTGTATAAGCGGCGAAAAAGGCTCAGGAGCGGTGTTCTTTTCCGGCTGTACCATGAGATGTATATTTTGCCAGAACTACGAGGTAAGCACGAATAATCTTGGCACAGATATAACTGTACCGGAGCTTGCTGAAACCTTTCTTGAGCTGGAACGGCAGGGGGCGGAGAATATAAATCTTGTAACACCGACTCAGTATGCGCCTCAAATAATATCGGCGCTCGGCGAGGCACGTCAGAGCGGGCTCAGCGTGCCGGCGGTCTATAATACAGGCGGCTATGAGTCTGAGGACACTCTTGGGCTGCTGGAGGGATATATCGACATATATATGCCTGATCTTAAATACTGGAGCGTCAGACCTGCGTTAAGCTATTCCTCAGCGCCGGATTATACGGAAACGGCAAGGAGAGCGATCGATGCTATGTATGAGCAGACGGGCGAGCCGGTCTTTGATGAACGCGGTATGATGAAGCGGGGCGTGATAGTACGGCATATGATGCTTCCGGGCATGCTCGCCGATACGATACATATAATCGATCATATCCATAAGAGGTTTGGTGATAGGGTATATTTCAGTCTCATGAGCCAGTATACTCCTGTTAGGCATATAGAAAAATATCCGGGACTGAACAGAAGAGTAGATCAGAAATACTACCGCTTCGCGGTTGAACACTGTATGGAGCTTGGAATGAACAATGTATTTATACAAGAGGGAGAGTCGGCGGAAGAAAGCTTTATCCCTGAGTTCAGCGGGACCTATGAACGAACGTTGTAACATTTGTAAAGAAATTTAACATTTTTTTAATATTTGGGTTGACATTGACGCGGCGATATGTTATTATATAATTGCGCGGGATATTAGATCGACCGCGCAGCTTGGAAATAAGCATTAAGAAACATATCGGACAGCGTCCGGTATATGATGCGGAGAGAAAATGTATTACTTTATAAAAGGGAAGCTCGCATATAAGGGCGAGAATTATGTTGTTGTTGACGCGGCAGGTGTAGGGTATATGATATATACCTCGCTGTCAGGGATAGAAAGATCAGGACAAGTGGGTTCTGATATAACGATGTATACATACCTGAATGTGCGCGAGGATGCTATGGAGCTATATGGATTTGTGACTCCTGAGGAGAAGAGCATGTTCCTGAGGCTTATCTCGGTCTCCGGGGTGGGACCCAAGGCGGCTCTTGCAGTGCTGTCGGTGGCATCTCCGGCGCGTATAGCATCGGCTATAATAACAGATGATGAAAAGCTGCTAACGCGTGCGGCGGGGGTAGGCCCCAAGGCGGCGCGCAGGATAATCCTTGAGCTTAAGGATAAGCTGGATACGGCCGAGCTGGGCATTGATAACGGAGAAATGGTTCCGGAGGAGACTGCTGTTATGAACGACAGCCGCGCTGAGGCGATGAGCGCGCTCGTAGTATTGGGCTACAGCGCGTCGGACGCCAAAAATGTCCTGATGAAGCTGGACGAAAAGCTGACCACAGAGGAGCTTATAAAAAAGGCGCTGGCGGCGCTTATGTAATATTTTGTCGGAACATACGTTTCGGCTTGGAGGTGTGTTATGTTTGACGAGGATGAGCGCTTTGTTACCGGCGGCTTCATCGAGGAGGACACAGAGATAGAATACGGCTTAAGACCGCATAGTTTTGAGGATTATATCGGTCAGGCGAAGGCGAAGGAAAATCTTGAGATATATATACAAGCGGCAAAAGAGCGAAAAGAAGCTCTTGATCATGTACTGCTGTATGGTCCTCCGGGATTGGGAAAGACTACGCTTGCGGGTATCATTGCAAATGAGATGGGAGTGAATATCCGTATAACGAGCGGTCCGGCGATAGAAAAGGCGGGAGATCTTGCGGCAATACTCACTAATCTGTCAGAGCATGATATTTTGTTTATAGACGAGATCCACCGAATGTCACGTACTGTGGAAGAGATACTCTATCCGGCAATGGAGGATTATTCGCTTGATATAATCATAGGAAAGGGACCGGCTGCAAAATCAATAAGGATAGATTTGCCTAAGTTCACACTCATAGGCGCGACAACGCGCGCTGGGCTGCTTACAGCGCCGTTAAGAGACCGGTTTGGAGTAATAAGCAGGCTTGAGCTGTACACGGTGGAGGAGCTTACTCAGATCGTTGAGCGAAGTGCCGGGCTGCTCGGAGTGGAGATAGATCATGACGGAGCGGCGGAGATCGCGTCACGATCGCGGGGGACTCCGCGTATAGCCAACAGGTTCTTAAAAAGAGTCCGTGATTTTGCTCAGGTCAAGGCAGACGGCTCGATAACCTATGAGGTCGCGGATATGGCTCTGAAGCGCATGGAGGTCGATGAGCTGGGGCTTGATGCGGTCGACAGCAGGATGATCCGCGCTATGATAGAGAATTTTGGCGGAGGTCCGGTCGGGCTTGAAACGCTTGCCGCTACAGTCGGTGAGGAGCCGAATACGATCGAGGATGTCTATGAGCCGTACCTGCTTCAGCTGGGCTTTATTTCGAGGACTCCCAGGGGCAGGATAGTAACAAAAGCGGCATATGAGCATTTCAACATCCCGTTCGGGGAGTAACGGATAACAGGTAAGGAAAGAAAAAAGCATAAGCCCGGATGCTCCGGGTAATACAGAATGGAAGGGAGAAAGCAGTGAGATCAGTTTGCAGAACGGCTGCCGCAGTGTTCGCGGCAGCGGTCACGGTATGTGCGTCAGCAGCGGTAAACGCCGCGCCTATGCAGATCTGCTATGACGGGGCCACGCATTGGTATACAGGCGAGATATATTCGCTCTATGTAAACGGCAATGAGATCAACGCGCCTATGGAGCCGATCATATTTAATGACCATGCTCTTGTTCCGGTCCGTGAGATCTTTGAGGAGTGCGGCGCGCAGGTGGCGTATACCGGTGAAACGCAGTGCGTAGAGATAGAGTACAACGGCTCATATATACGTATGTACATAAACGATAACTATGCATATATAAATGGGAAGAAGCAGGAGATACCGGATAACGTAGTTCCGAAGCTTATAAATAAACCCGGAGGCGATGCGAAAACAATGGTTCCGGTGAGATTTATAAGCGAGACCGTTGGAATGGGTGTTGATTTCGACGCGGAGCACGGACGTATAGATATAACGTCTGATGCGGCGGCTCAGACCACTGAAGCACCTGCTGAAACGGAGCCTCCAGCAGAGGAGGCGTCTGAGACTCCGGCCGCTGAGACGGGCGGGGGCAATGTTACAGGCGTGGTCTATAATATGCTTTCGGATACACAGATAAAGCTCACGCTTACATCTGATGTGAGTGTGAGCGGGAGATATTCACACTTCACTCTGGAGGATCCGGAAAGAGTTGTTATAGACTTTGCCGGAATGGGACTTTCGGGCGGCGAGCAGACGATAAATGTAGGAGTGCCGGGGATATCCTCGATAAGGACCGGTACTAACGGTGAGCGTGCAAGGATAGTTCTGGACGTTGAGGGTCTTGTAGATTACAGTGTTGCGGAGACCGGCGGTAACACAGTAGAGGTCACAGCGCAGGTAAGCGGGCAGACGGCTCAAACGGCGCCGACAGAAGCTCCGTCGGCAACTGAATCGCCTGATGCTTCGCAGGGTGATCCTATCATATCAGATACGGTAAGCGATGCTTATAAGACAGGGATAGTCGCCGCGTCAGAGGCAGACAGCCAAAAGATCATAATGCTGGATGCAGGTCACGGCGGGAGCGATCCCGGCGCGATAGGAACACTCAATGGTCAGACGGTTAATGAAAAGGATCTGACTCTTTCGATAACATATAAGGTAAAGGATATATTGGAATCAAATGGATACAAAACGAGCATGACGCGTACCGGAGATACGCTTCCGTCCCTGACTGAGCGTCCGGCACAGGCCAATGCTGAAGGCTGCGCACTGTTTGTGAGCATACATATAAATTCGGCAGAGGCGGAGAGCGCGCACGGCACAGAGGTATACTGGTCGGAGGAAAACAACGGTGATGCTTACGGTATAACAAGTGAGGAGTTTGCCGCTAATGTGCTTGACAGTATGCTGAATTACATGAATTCTTATGACAGAGGCGTCAAGATGGCGAATTGGGCGGTGACGAGGCGTTCAGAAATGCCGGCTATACTTGTAGAGGTAGGCTTTATATCGAATGCTGAGGAGCTTGAGGCTATGTGCAGTGATGATTATCAGAATAGGGTCGCAAAGGGCATAGCTGAGGGTATTATAGAGTCGCTGCACAAAGTAGAGCTGCCGTGACAGCTTAGTTGAAAATTGAAAGTTACGCAGGGCACGGATGGTCAGGTACCGAAGCTGTGCTGAGAGGGCTGCTGCAGCTTTGCCGCAGCTCTTTATTTATTGTTAAGAGGGAGCATATGTATAAAATAAAAGAGGCAGTAATAGTTGAAGGGATATATGATAAGAATAAGCTTGAAGGCTTTCTTGACGGGGTGATACTCACAACTCATGGCTTTGCCGTGTATTCCAATGATGATTTTGTAAAAACGATACAGCTGCTTGCGGAAAAAACGGGTATAGTTATCTTTACAGATTCGGATTCAGCAGGTATGCGTATCCGCAGCTTCATAAAGCAGAAGGTACGTCCGGAGCTTGTAAAGCATGCGTATGCGCCTGACATAAGCGGAACGGAGCGGCGCAAGCGGCGAGCATCGGCAGAGGGGCTTTTAGGCGTAGAGGGCATGAGCGAGGAGATCATAATAAAGGCGCTGCGTGACGCGGGCTGCACGATAGACGGCGTTAAGGGGGATCCGGCAGCAGACGGCGGGATCACAAAGACAGATTTGTATATGCTGGGGCTGTCGGGCGGCAGCGGCTCAAAAGAGCTGAGGGAGAGGCTTTCAAGGGAAATAGGAGTTCCCGCAAGGCTTTCTGCGAACATGCTGCTCGATGTGCTTAACAGATTGGTAAGCCTTGATGAATTAGTTGAAATTGTACAAAAAATAAAGCCATGATGTGATCAAATTTTACCGTGAAAGTATTGACAAATGCGATGAAATGGTGTACAATATTCTCTGTCAACTAAAAGCACTTTACACAACGGAGATGGTGATGTGGCAAAGGATCTGAGAATGGGGATACTGCTGGATTTTTACGGAGGACTGCTTACGGATAAGCAGCTTCTTGCTCTGAACAGCTATTACAATGAGGATCTTTCGCTGGCTGAGATCGCCGAGGATATGGGCATAAGCCGCCAGGGCGTTATGGCTTTTCTGAGACAGGGCGAAAAGCATCTGCTTGCGTTTGAGGAAAAGCTTGGACTTGCAGCCAAATTCGGAGAGATAAACGCAGGGCTTGATAAGATGCGCGGCATAATAAAAACGATGCCTCAGGATAAGCGGTGTGAAGAGCTTTTGCTATTGATAGAGACCGTTTCCGGTATCATCTGAGGGCGAAGCCTCTGACGGATTCGCCTGAGGGCATGAGTAAATTTTGAAGGGAAGTGTGCAGTATGGCTTTTGAAAGTCTCGGAGATAAGCTTCAGGGCGTGTTTAAAAAGCTCAGAGGCAAGGGCAAGCTCAATGAAAAGGATATAAAAGAAGCCATGCGCGAGATCAAGCTCGCATTGCTTGAGGCAGACGTAAACTTTAAAATAGTAAAGGAATTCGTAAACAAGGTCTCGGAAAAGGCTCTCGGCGCTGAGATACTTGAGTCGCTCACACCGTCGCAGCAGCTTGTAAAGATCGTAAATGATGAGCTTACTGAGATGATAGGCGGCGAAACAGCAAGACTTGAATTTGCAAAGAAACCGCCGACTGTGATAATGCTCTGCGGTCTGCAGGGCGCCGGAAAGACCACGGCGGCAGCAAAGCTGGCGCTGTATCTTTCAAAGCAGAGCAGGCGTCCTCTTATGGTAGCCTGTGATGTGTACCGTCCTGCGGCGGTAAAGCAGCTGGAGGTACTGGGAAAGCAGATCAATCAGCCGGTATTTTCAATGGGGACGGATGTAAGCCCGGTGACCATTGCGAAGGAGGCTGTAAAGCATGCCGTAGTGCACGGAAATGATCCTGTGATACTGGATACTGCGGGACGTCTGCATATAGATGAACAGCTGATGCAGGAGCTTGCTGATATAAGAGCCGAGGTAGACCCAACGGAGATACTGCTTGTTGTGGATGCTATGACAGGTCAGGACGCAGTAAACGTGGCAAAGACATTTAACGAACAGCTTGAGCTTACGGGTGTTATACTATCAAAGCTCGACGGCGATACACGCGGCGGTGCGGCGTTATCGGTTAAGCAGGTCACGGGCAAGCCGATAAAGTTTGCGTCGGTAGGTGAAAAGCTTGGTGATCTTGAGCAGTTCCACCCGGACAGAATGGCCTCGCGAATTCTTGGAATGGGCGACATATTGTCGCTTGTGGACAAGGCTCAGGCTGAGTTTGACGAGAAAAAAGCGGCGGAGCTTGAGCAGAAGATAAGAAAGTCACAGTTTGATCTTGACGATTTTCTGGAACAGCTCAACCAGATAAAGAAGCTTGGCTCATTTTCGCAGATACTCGGTATGATGCCCGGGATAGACAGAAAGATGCTTGATCAGGTGGATACCGAAGAAAATGCAAAGAGAATGGTGCATATCGAGGCTATAATCCAGTCTATGACGCTTGAGGAAAGGAGAAATCCTAAGATAATCGGCGCAAATAGGAAGATACGTATCGCGAAAGGCAGCGGCACCAGAGTTCAGGATGTAAACCAGCTGCTGAAGCAGTTTGCGGAGATGCAGAAGGTAATGAAGCAGCTTTCGGGCGGCAAGCAGCAGAGAATGCTGAAGCGGCTCAGAAAGGGCAAAAAGAGATAACGGTATTTAATATATCAATTGTATATTTTAAATATAGGCTAAAAGCCGGGATTAATGTTTGCAGGAGGTGAAAAACATGGCAGTAAAAATAAGATTGAGAAGAATGGGTGCGAAGAAGGCTCCTTTTTACAGAGTTATCGTTGCAGATTCGAGAGCACCGAGAAACGGTAAGTTCATCGAAGAGATCGGCACTTATGATCCGCTCACAAACCCCTCAACTATAAACATCGATGCTGAGGCTGCTAAGAAGTGGCTCGGAAACGGTGCTCAGCCTACAGATACTGTAAAGGCTCTTCTGAAGAAATCCAATATTATCGACTAATGGAGGGCAGGAAGATGAAAG
>CAJFVT010000028.1 GCA_904420525.1 uncultured Clostridia bacterium
AAACTCTCAAAGTTATTGCCGTACCCCTTTCGGGTACTTCCAAGAACTCACACTGTTCATTTTTCAATGTACAAGCCGTTGCCTCTCTGCGACAACTCATTTATTATAGCATATTTCGCTGAGCTTGTCAATACCTTTTTTTAAACTTTTTTAAGTTTTTTCAGGCATTGTCTGCTCATCGAAACAACTATATACACATCAGCGGCAGTCTATATGATCCGAAGCTATTTCCTTCATACTATCTCAGTTTCTTTTCATACCGTCTCTCGCTGACAGCTATATTAGTCTACCACAACGGGCAGCATTTGTCAACACTTTTTTTCTGTTTTTTTCGCTTTTGTATATTTGTTTTACATATTGCATCATTCTTCTTCGGCATTTGTCTTTTTTGCACATAAAAGCCCCTCAGCCGGGCTTTATCCAAAGTGCCTGCGCTGAGGGGACCTGTTTTATACCTTTTCAGCTGATGCCTGCCGCTTCGGCGACCGCATTGTAAAATCCGTCCTCGGACCACAAATAGCCAAGGATAGAAGCAAAATCATATGTAACATAAGTCCTGTCATTGATTATCACCGCGGGGGAATCAAGCTCCTCTGTCCTTGCATTTCCCTGCGCATCGGTCACTGTTACTGCTGTTTCATTGATCGTTATAATAAATTCTGTAACTCCGTTTACGCTGCATCTCACTGTGACAACACCGTTATCATATGAAATGTCATCATTGCTTATGCCTATTTCATTGCAGAAGCTGCGCAGAGGAAGAAGCTCGGTACCGTTGTTATCGACCGTTTCTACATTTACGACCAGCGCCGAGTCTGATCCCGCATATCCCGCGAGCATATCTATGCTGTTCTCCTCTGTTATCTCCGGGATAACTACATCCACATCACCGTTTACGTTTGAAAATCCGCAGTTCAGGCTCATACTAGCCTTGATATCTGAATTCTCCTTCGTTATACCGGCTTCACCCGGATCTATGTCCTCATCCGTCAGCTCAAGGCCGCCGGAAACCGCCGATATAAGCTCGTACAGATTGGTGTCGATATTTATACCCATATCCATGCTCTTTATAGAGCCGTTCTCATCAAGCTCTGTGTCCATCGTTACAGCGTCGTCCGCAAACAGCTTAACGCCATTTAATATCTCATACCATTTCTCGATCTCAGTCCGGTATTGCTCCCTGTCCTCGTCTGTTATCTCCGTATCTGCGGGCGCGATATAAATGTCCGCAGGTCCGTCCGCGCCTCCTATTGCAGAAATATCTGTTCCCTCTGATGACGCTTCGGCGGATGAAATTACAGACGACAGCATTGGGAGATAGATATCTTCACCCTTGAGCATAAGCTCCTTCACAGCGTCCTTTATCTCCTGCTCCGTATACACCAGCGAATACACACCGTTATTGAATTCAGGCTCCTTCTGCATGCTCTCTGAATTCAGTGTCTCAGCAAGCTTTTGGATATCCTCCGAATATGCGATGCCCATTACGCTGTCTATCTCAGCCATCATCTCGCTGCTCTTTGAGCAGTCCATTACCATGTATTTATCCTCATCGGGAGTTTTCATGATCTGGATATACTTCGGCGCAGTCTCATCTGTCAGATCCATGTCCAGATACGTCTGTACGGATACATCCTCCATCCCCGGTATCTTCATGGTCATATCCAGATCCATCTTCATTGCCTTTCCGTCCTCCGACATACTGTAGGCACCGCTGTACAGGTAATCCATTTTCAGATCCCCATCCGGCAGCCCCCATGCTGCACGCAGCTCATCACTTATCTCATCGAGAGACATAGACATTGTCATTTCAAGCTCCGCGCTGTATACAGTCTCACGCATAGCCGCATAGTAATCATCATACTCCGCGGCAAATGCCGATGTACACCCCAGTATCATCGCCGCGCTTACAGCCGCGCTTGTGACTTTTTTCATAATTATCAGCTCCTTTGCTTTCATATTCTGCAGACGATCCTGAGACTCTTCCTCAAGACCGCCCGCTTTTTTGTTTGCGTAACGGTCTACCGTCCGGTAGATCCAAAGCCGCCGTCACGTTCTCCGTCAGCATCATCACTGTATGTGATTCCATATTCAACAAATATCCCCTGACAGAAGCCGTCACCCCGCCGCAGCTCGACAGTCTTATCCTCGTTCGTATCATTTGTGATACGAACCATTATATGTCCTTCATTTTTACTGTTATAATAATCACTGTCGATTATCCCAACAGTATTATTCAGCTGCAGCCTGAATTTAAATCCCAGTCCGCTTCGCGGATAAAGCTTCAGCACCCAGCCGTCGTCTATGCGCACACGAATTCCTGTCGGGATCTTTACTGTTTCTCCCGGTCTTAGCGTAAACGCCTCCGGCATATAGAAATCATATCCCGCCGAGCCTTTTGTCGCGCGTTTCGGCAGCCTTATCCCATTATATATGTTCTCAATATCACACACCGCAGGGAACTCGCCGTGCCAATCGTTTTTAAACTGCTCAAAGCTCACCTTTTCAAATTCCGCAACTCTTTTCATTACTGATCTCCTCCTTTGTATTGAGTATATTAGGTAATTACGAAACGCGGCAGCGTTTTGTAATTACTTCCCTATACTGGGGTG
>CAJFVT010000029.1 GCA_904420525.1 uncultured Clostridia bacterium
AGGTATCCTTGTGTATACCTCACTGTCATCCTTCAGCGTGAAGTCGCCTCCGGCATAGTCAACGAAGCCCGGATCCGTCTTTGTAACCAGATTATCCGATGCGTCCACAAGCTGCGGGCTTGCATTGAATCCTTCGTCCGTCGGGGTCTGGTTCAGCGTGCTGAGCGGTATCTTTATGTTTACCACAACATTCCCCTTGAACGTGTTGCCTTTTTCATAAGCCGCGTAATGATGATCAAAGAATGTGTCTACCTCCGGATTTTGCTCCGAATATTTCGGACTGTAGATCTGCCACTGATCATATATCGGCTTTACGCTCTCCGACTGAACATCCCACTTAGCATCCGGGTTGAAGGTATGCTCGCCCTCATAGGTTCCGGCAGTATCGATGAATATGTTGTTTCTTATAACATTGTCGATACCCTGTGCGCATATACCGCGTATACCGTTTGAATTCTCATAGCCTATATTCCAGAATACGTTCTCTATCACCTGGAGTCCGTTTCCGTGATTATCGGTACGTATACCCGCGACATTCATCTGCCGCTCGGTGAAGGTCTGCTGTCCGAGATCGTGTATAAAGTTACGCCTTACAACAACATTTCTCTCCCACGGATACTGATATACGTTCATGTATATAGCGTCCATATCATGGAATTCCTTTACCGCGTCATATATATCATTATATTCTATCGTATGGTTCGGACCATAGATTATCAACGCCGCATGAGGCATATCGTGTATCTCATTATGGCTTACCGTTATACCGACCGACTGATAGCCGAGCAGTATTCCCGCCTGATATGAGCGCTCGATCTGAGCCGCCTTGTATATATGATTATTGGTGATAGTATTTCCGCTTGAGACTATATTCGCATAATCTCCGCCCGACATGCTTATACCCGTTGAGCCTATATCGTGGATCAGACAGCCGCTTACCGAGCTGTTGGTTCCGCTGATATATACTCCGTTTGTGCCTGTTCCGTATATCTCACAGTTCTCTACCTTGAAATTGTCAACGTCTGTCACTCTTATCGCTCCGGCTCTGCTTTCGCCGAACTTGAGATTTTTGAATGTAACATTCTTCACTCCGGATCCGGCTACAAGATTTTCTCCTGTCATCGAAAGCATTATATCTGAATTCTCACCGAAGCCGCTTTCGGGATAGAGATACAGCATGCCTGTCGTTCTGTCTATATAGTATTCACCCGGCTCGTCTATTTCCTCAAAAATATTTTCATAGCGTATGAAATGCTTTGAGTAATATTCAGTTACCGAGCCTTCCTTCAGAGTTATCTGCCCCGGCTCGATACTCTCTATCGGGAAATATCCGTAGAAATAGTTGGGACCCAAAACTCCGGCGGTATATATCTCGTTTATATTTGTCTTCCACTGTGTCGGACGAGTGTAGTCTATATTGAATACAGCGCCCTCCAGCACTCCCGACTGTGTCCTTGCGCCGCTCCTTACGATCCCCGTTGTTCCGACCCAATCCGAATTAGGCCATCTCGCAAGCTGCTGCCTGCTGCCGTCTATATAAAGCTCTGCCTGCGGAAGCTCTCCCGATGCTATTATGTAGCCTCGCCTTGAAAGCTGTCCCAGATCGGTCAGTCCCAGGCTGCCCAGATCTATCTGCAGAACGCTTGAGGCCGCCGACTTGTCTATAAGCTTGGCCGCCATATCCTCCGATATCGGCTCAAATGCGCTGTACGGCAGCTTTTTGCCTCCTGTGATCCTTGCGGTCTCGCCCGGATATGACATGTAGGTCACCGGCGCACCCTCAGTTCCTGAATCCTGTGCGGTCAGCTCAAATGAGCCGGACAGCTCATGATCGCCTCCGCGCAGATAGACTGTTACGCCATCCTCCGGATACTCTCCTGAAGAGATCATATCTCTTATCGTATCTCGTGCCTTTTCCAGTGTCTTGAACGGCATATCCTCCGTGCCGCTGTTCGCGTCGTCGCCGTTCGGTGAAACATAGAACAGATTTCCTATGTTCACATCTGTTCCGGGATCACTGCCCGGTATCTCAAAGCCGCCCGCATCCATCATACGGCTTATGATAACGCAGGCCTCCGCTCTTGTTGTTGCGCTTTCGCTGCGGAAGCTGTTATCCTGATAGCCGTAGAGCAAATGATTCGCATATGCGGCGAGCACATATTCCTTTTCGCTGTTATATATATCGTAATAGTCCGATATTTTCGATATCAGCGTTGCTCTCTGCTCGCCCGTCACCTGATCGGCGCCTATTGCCCTTACACAGATCATTGCTATCTCACTTCGTTTTATCGGCCGGCTGTAACTGTCAAATTCATCAGCATAGATCAGCTTATGGTCCAAAGCCGCCTGTATATACGGCTCAGACCAATCCCATTGCTGCGGTGTGACTTCTATTCCCATCGCAGCAATGGTCATCTTTAAAAATTCATCTACGTTAACGTAGCTGTCGGGTCTGAAGCTGCCGCCATCCCCTTGCACAATACCTTCATCGGTTAGCTGCTCAATGAATTTTTCCGCCCAATGGCCGTCAACATCCGTGTAGTCCGCAATAACGGCTGTCGCGGTCAGCTGAAGCGTCGTTGCTAAAGCAAGAACTAAAGCTGTCTTCTTCACCCTGCATCCCTCCATTAAGATAGATTTTTTTAAAGGTCTGTCATTTTATCGTCCCGAATGATGACATCCGTATATTCGGGAACGCCTCCACAGGC
>CAJFVT010000030.1 GCA_904420525.1 uncultured Clostridia bacterium
AAACTCTCAAAGTTATTGCCGTACCCCTTTCGGGTACTTCCAAGAACTCACACTGTTCATTTTTCAATGTACAAGCCGCTGCCTCTCTGCGACAACTCATTTATTATAGCATATTTCGCTGAGCTTGTCAATATCTTTTTTTAAACTTTTTTAAGTTTTTTTCAAGCATCAATCTCTTGAAATATGTTTTTTATTATACCATTCTTTTTGCTATTTGTCAATAACTTTTTTATTTTTTTAATTATTTATAATGCTTTCTCTTATCCTTTCTAACGCCTTTTTTTCTATTCTCGATATTTGAACTTGCGATACACCTATGCTCTTCGCAATTTCACTTTGTGTTTTACCCCTGAAATAGCGCATTACTATTATTCTTTTTTCCCTTTCGCTAAGTATAGCAAGAGCCTCCTTTATAAAAACCTTATCTACTATTCTTTCTTCAGTATCATCTGATGACAGCACCTCCTCTAAGCTCATCCCGCCTTTTTCGCTTCCAATCTCGCTTTGAAGCGATTCCGGTATAACGGACGCCTCAAAGGCCTCTACTAGTATATTTTTATCTAATCCAGTTTCTTCGGCAATTTCAGATATAGTTGGATTTCTTCCAAGCTTTTTTCGGAGCATCTCTTCGGCGCGCCTGCCTTTAAGTGATGCCTCTTTCAGACTCCGGCTGATCTTTATGGTCCCGTCATCACGAAAAAATCGCTTTATCTCTCCTATTATCATCGGCACAGCATACGTTGAGAATTGAACACCGTAGGTTTCGTCAAACTTCCTTACAGCTTTGACTAAACCCACTGCGCCGATCTGCACTATATCCTCCATCTCATAGCGCCTGTTTGCCATTTTCCCAGCAATGCTGTAAACAAGCCCCATATTGTTTTCCACCAATTCATCTCCTGCAGACTTGTCCCCTGATCTCAGTCTGCGTATAAGCTCCCGGTTATCTGACATCTTCGCTTATCCTCTTCGTCATTATTATAATAGTACCCTTCCCCGGACAGCTTTCCACCTTTAGCTCATCCATAAATGCTTCCATTATTGAAAATCCCATTCCCGACCTTTCGGAACCCGGTTTTCCTGTATACAGGGGTTCCATTGCTTTTTCTATATCCTCTATGCCGCACCCGTAGTCCTTTATTATATATGTAACGCTCCTATCTCTAATTTCCGCTTCGATATCTATGACACCATCTTCACTGTCGTAGCCATGAATAATACAATTAGTCACAGCCTCTGAAACAGCTGTTTTTATTTCATCTATCTCTTCAATTGTAGGATCCAATCCCAGAACGAATGCCGCGCATACCGTACGCGCCAGCTTTTCATTCTCTGATTTTGCCGGGATCTCAAATTTCATCTTATTTCTCATTATTATAAACCCTTTCTTATTTTATTGCTTGACTGCTGTTTATTATGTTTATGCCCTCCTGCAGTGTAGAGCAGATTATGGCGATCTTTCTTATTCCTGACATTTCGAGCAATCTTTTTATCTGCTCAGAAGCATTATATATCACAATGCTTCCGCCTAAGGCTGTCACTGTTTTATATCTGCCTATTATCACACCTATACCCGAAGAATCCATAAATGTTACTTCTTTAAAATCAAGTGCGATATTCACTGCTCCGCTCTTTTTGATCTCACTTTCAAGCTGCTTTCTTACTCCCCCGGCAGTATGGTGATCTATCTCACCTTTCAGCCTCATTACGATCATTCTTTGCTTCGATATCAACATCGTTTCCAAAATTATCAACACTCCCATTTAATATATTTGCGGATATTAGCATACAGACCGATCTTACCGGCATATTTCTCACGCAGTTATTATTTCCTCAGACGCAGCCTTTTTCCCTTTGTTGAATTATAAGAGCTTTTGACGAATAAAAAAAGCCGTCATATATATTACGACAGCTTTTCAAAAAAACATACACTATATTTATTTTTTCGATATTTGCCGTGCCACAACGACAAATCTTTCATCATTTACATTATATGAACACGTTGAAAGAGTCAAAAGAGTCTCTCCATATTCCGGTGTTATCTTTGTGTCGTACAGGCTGTGCTCCTTGCATGTATTAACGTATTCGTCAAATTCTTGTTTAGAACCTGCGTTGATAAATTCATAATATTTAAATTCATCCTCAGCACCAACAGCTGTACGAAATGCGGCAAAAACCTCATATTCACACCGATAATACATTGTGTCAAAATTAATTATCTTATGATTTTCCCAAAAACCAATAGTTCTGTAATCAAGAAGATCATGAAACATCGTCCCATTTTTCATATTGTGGGAATATACTATAAGATTATCACTCCAATTCTGCAGATCGCACTGATAATCAAGATACGGCATACCAGCTGAGCTGTTTTGCTTATAGAAATTTCTATGCAAGTAATACACATTATTTGAATTATTGAACATGACCGGATAGTCTATTCTGGTTCCGCTTATTTTTATCCATCCAACCATATCATTGTTCTGTTCATAGAGCGAATAATAGCGTGAAAGCATCCCATTGCTTTCATACTTCTCCTCGGCCTCTTTTTCAGGCTCGCCTACCGCTATTTCAACAGAATCAGGCTGCTCTGTTTCACCGGCATTTTCCTTTACCATACTCTGCAGATATTCCATCTCCTTTTCTGTCTGTGTTTTATCGTAATTATATTTTATTAAATATATGCCACAGCCAACGAACACACACAGAAAAAGGATTTGAAGCAGTGTTATTTTCCGTTTCACCGTATCAAATCCTTTCTTACTTTTTTATTTTACAGTCTTCTTCCTCTTTACGATCTCAAGGCATCCGGCTGCAGCTGCTGATATTACCATAGCTGAAGCCAAGGCCGCTGTTGTAGTGCTGACATCGCCTGTTTTTGGATTGGTCTTTGAGCTTGCTGTTGCCGATGGCGATGCTGTATTCCTTCCCGTTGTAGAAGCTGCTGTTAAATTCTTCGTATCCGAACTCGAACCACTGTTTGTTTTTTCGAAATTGACAGCTGCTTTTATCTCATCGGAAATTGGTGTGATAGTTATTATATCTCCCTCCTCAAGTGAAGTTATAAACTGTTTTACACCTTTTACATTTTCATCGGATCCGTCAGTAACAGTCGTTTCACTGATGATCTCTCCATCTTTGGTAGTTATTCTTACATTAGCATTTCCTGTTACCGTATACCTGCCCGGAGCGATATCTTCACCGCAAATAATCGTTTTCACCTTTGCACTATCAGCCTCCGGTATCTCTGTCGGAGCCGCTCCCAAAGGCGCTTCCGTAGGTGTGCTTTCCGCAACCGCTGCCGTTTCCTGAGGCGCCGCAGTTGCAGTCAGCTCAAATTTCGGCTTAAGTGTAGCAACAGGAGCTGTTCCCTGTACAACACCGCCCGCTGTATCATCCGCCTGTGACGATACAGCAGACACGAGCTCTATATCCAGCCCCTCAATACTGTCATCGCCTATAACAGCCGCTGCCTCTTCATTTATCCCATATTCAATTACATATTCTTTCGTGTCCTCTGTAGCTCCATCATTGAACACACCAAGTGTTATATCCTTATGAGTATCAGCAATATCAGAAGACTCTGCTTCCTCACTGTCATATATAACATTATCGTCTGTATCTGTTATCTTGAAATCATAATAATCAAGCGGCGAATACTGCAAAGCCGCATCAGCCTCAGCTATACTCAAACGCAGACTGAGTACAAGACTTTCACCCTGCGGCGAGATACTTGTTACCGTAAGATCCTTTTTAACAGCATCCAAAGCTGTAACGTCTTCAAAAGAATTGAAAAGATCCTTGATAGATCTTTCATACTCTTCACTGCCAGGGGTATAGGTATATTCAACCGTTTCTTTATCAAGCTGTACCATTATGCTTGCATCGGCTGCAGAAACAGAAACCGCGCTTACCCCCACGGCTGCCGCCATAACAACAGCGCCAAAATATATCCTGTTCACTTGGAAACGCTCCTTTTCTAAATCAGCTGTGATCATAAAACAGCCATGATCACTCTTACTTTAATATGTTTATTATATCACAACTATTCTCATTTGTCATTAATCTTTTTTATTTATATAATTTCTTTTTGTTTTTTTGTGATATTTGTATATAACATCACCATTGAGTAAGATTGTTTATGTGCAAGATTTGCACATGATATATTATCACAAATTTATCTCAGACATGATCTTTGCGGCCGTTTTCTTCAGCAGCTTACCTGTACCGCATTCCACTCCATTTTTTCCTGCCTTCTTCAGCATCTCCGATGCCTCTTCTCCGGTAACAATATCGTGCGGTCTGAGCATTTCACCGTCAACAATACCAAGCTTGGCCGCGGTCACTGCTGCAGAACAGAAATAATCCCTTGGCAAAACATCCTTAAAAGGATTCCTGCCGTATGCGCGAAGCTTCAGGCTGTTGACAAGAAGAACTATAAAATCTGATCTCGTTATCAGCTTATCATCCTTACTGTTTCGCACGTACTCATCCGCCCATTTTTTTATATCGTTACTCGTGAAATCACCTGTTATATAATTCACTGCATACTGATCAGGAGCCATCTCGCTTCCCCAGTAACGAGTCCAGTTATACAGACGTTTAGGCTGCGGCCTTGTATAAGGCACCACGGGCTTTGACAGATCGACCCTGTTAGCCGAATATATCTCTATCTTTTCATCATCATATATGAGCACCTGAGGCTGACCATCGCCTATAAGATCTGCCCACATGACCTGTCCTTCCAACGGGAATTCAAATACCTTGTTCATGTATCCGTCATATATGGCAGACGGCATTCCGCCCCTCTTGTACACAAGCAAATGATCACAGCCTGTTCCATCGAAGTTATGTATAGTTGTAGCTATCGATGACCAGCCGGGTATTTTTCTGTCCTCCTTGAACAGAGTCTCTGCTTTATAATTGATAAGGAATACTCCGTCCTTTCCGTTTTCTCCTGTCCTGACTATCCTGTCAAGACCGCCTATCTCTGTTCCCTTTTCGTTCGGGCGGAAATTTCCAGGAGCTATATTCTGTGATTCAACCGTGTCTGTATATCTCCATATAAGCTTTCCGTCCCAGGTATACGCAGTGGTATCGGCACCTCCGACTATAACATTCGGTCCATCCGCCGGATCCTGATCAAGATCAGCTACCCAAATACAATCAGCATGATCCTCCATATCTATTCTCCACAAAACATCACCATCGCCGCTAAGAACGTTATACCCGGCGATAAGCTCATCCCTGCCGTCGCCATCAAGGTCATACGGCCACGGGTAATGCCCGATATTCCCATCAAAGGTCCACATGACCTTAAAATTTGTATCGAGCGCCCACAGCTTATGATATCTGTCTTTTAAAATAATGTTCTGCGGATAGCCCCTGCCTTCAAGATCTGCGATCACTATACAATCATGAGCATGCTCGTCCGGAAGAGGATGCTTGCTTTTAAGCTTCCCTGTTCTTCCGTTGAATATATATAATCCATCTTTCATGCAGCAAATGAATTCATTGCTGCCGTCATTATCTATATCGTATATCTGTGCAGGTATATCCGAACCGCTGCCGGTTACCTCCGGATCCGGTGTTCCTATCCTCCAAAGCAGTTCACCCTCAAGATCAAAAGCTGTAGCACACTGCACAGAATGCGGATAGAACCTGTCATCAAAGCCACCGTCCGGCTGGACCATAACTATCTCCATTCTGCCGTCACCGTCTATGTCCCCGAGCCACATACGGCAGCCCTTACCGCACACAGCCGTGTCTATACGCTTCAACAAATGTGTTTCCATGCTGAAATAATACCTCTCTTTCACAATTGAAAGCCTTTTTGACTTTTCTATGCATTTTACCACAATCGGGATTTAAAAACAAGACCTTTGTCAAAAAAACACATATAAAAACTTCGCCGGACTGCTTTAATGTATTTGTTTATTGTGACGAAAGAAAAAAATTATTGTATTTTCTTCCGACATATGATATACTTAGGATAAGAACAATCGATCAGGAGGTACGCTATGAAAGGCACTGACAATACCAAAAATGACTCAGCCTCTCAGGAGGCTGAGGTAAAAAAACCTCTCAGTGATAACTGGCCCGAAGAGGGTATCCAGGACATTCTTGACTACATAGAGGAGCAAGGCGTTTATATACGCGAATGATAAAGCAACCCATTCAGTCTGCCCACCGGCTGAATGTACATAATTCCGGTGGGACGAAAGGCTGTGATTACACTTATGTTTGCATCTGTCAATACAGTGTCGCTTATGGGGCTGGACGGATATATCGTTGAAGTACAGACAGATATATCTACAGGAATGATAGCGTTTGATATGATAGGTCTTCCGGATGCCGCAGTGCGCGAATCCCGTGAAAGAGCCAAGGCTTCGATCAAAAACTGCGGATGTGAATTCCCCCGCAAAAGAATAACCATAAATCTTGCTCCGGCTTCACTGAAAAAGGAAGGCTCAGGCTTCGACCTTGCTATAACCGCAGGCATACTGTCGGCATCCGGTCAACTCAACATACCTGACCCTGAACATATAATATTTATCGGTGAGCTTGCGCTTGACGGCTCCGTAAAATCCGTAAACGGAGTCCTCCCCATGGTGATATCCGCATATGAGCACGGTTTTACTCAATGCTTTGTCCCGGCGGACAACGCAGATGAGGCAGCAGTAATAAACGGGATAGAGGTATATCCGGTACGCCGCCTTGGAGAGATAATTGATCATTTTGACGGTACATACAGGCTCAGTCCTTACAAACCGGATCCGGCTCTTCTGGAAGCCGCAGCCTCCGTTTCAGGGATAGACATGCTTGAAGTGAAAGGGCAGGAACAGGCTAAGCGCGCCATGGAGATCGCCGCAAGCGGATCACACAATGTCCTTATGACAGGTCCTGCCGGGACCGGCAAATCAATGCTCGCAAAAAGGATGAGTACCATTCTCCCTGATATGACGTTTGAGGAAATGCTAGAAGTTACAAAACTCCATTCTATCGCAGGAACACTGCCTGCACATACGCCGCTTATAACACAGCGCCCGTTCAGGAGCCCGCACCACACAGTCTCAGCAAACGCGCTTTCAGGCGGCGGCGCAATGCCCAGACCAGGCGAGCTTTCACTGGCCCACTGCGGCGTTTTATTTCTGGACGAGCTTCCGGAGTTCCGGCGCGACTCTCTTGAGGTGCTGCGGCAGCCTCTTGAGGATGGAGTTATAACAATATCCAGAGTAAGCGCCACGCTTACATATCCCTGCAACATTATGCTGGTAACGGCAATGAACCCGTGTCCGTGCGGGAATTTCGGTAATCCCAAGCGCGCATGTACCTGTACGGCAAATCAGATACACCGATACCGCTCTAAGATCTCCGGTCCATTATTGGACAGGATAGATATACAGATCGAGGTGCCAAGCGTAAGCTATGACGATCTTGCGAAAATACCGGACGGTGAATCGAGCGCGGCTATCAAGGAACGTGTAAACAAGGCGCGCAAGATACAGATAGAGCGCTACTGTGATGACGGAATAACCTCAAACTCTCAGCTTACTGCAGGAATGCTTGATAAATACTGCAGTCTGGGCGACAAGGAAAGCCGCCTCCTGCGCAGCGCCTTTGACAGTCTGGGGATGAGCGCCAGAGCGCACAGCAAGATCTTAAAAGTCGCAAGGACGATCGCTGATCTTGACGGCAGCGATGATATAAGATCATCACACCTCGCGGAGGCTATACAATACAGAAACTTCGACAGAGGCTGAATAAATAATACAACCATAACAAGCACCCGCCGAATATAATAGTGTAAAAACTATTATAAAGGCAGGTGCTTTTATTATGCTTGATGCCGTTTTTGAATGGCTCAGGACCGTTGTACTTATGGCCGGCTATGTTTCCGGCAGCGCAGCGTTTCCAAAGCCTCTTACTCCGGATGAGGAGCAAAAATACCTTACCCTGCTCGCGGAGGGCGATGAAAATGCGAAAAATATACTGATCGAACGAAACCTGCGTCTTGTGGCGCATATAACAAAAAAATACGGAGATGAAAACAACTCGGAGGATCTGATATCTATAGGCACAATAGGTCTCATAAAAGGAATAAACACCTTCAGCCCTGATAAAAACAAAAAGCTCTCATCATACATAGCAAGGTGCATAGAAAACGAGGTGCTTATGTATCTTCGCGCAGCACGCCGACGGCGAAGCGATGTTTACATCGATGATGGGATAGGCACCGACAGCGAGGGAAACAATCTGACACTTGCCGACATACTTACCGGCAGTGATGAAGACATTGCCGATACTGTTTCTGACAGCATAGAGGCCGAAAAGCTGTATAGTATCATGCGGCGGGTACTCAATGACGCAGAATATAAGATAATATTCCGACGCTATGGATTGTGCGGCACACGCCGTATGACACAGCGCGAGATAGCTGACGATCTCGGCATAAGCCGCAGCTATGTCAGCCGCATCGAAAAAAAATGCCTGCAGAAGCTTGCGGAAGAATACGGCATAGGCTGATAAAAAAGTTCAGGTTGACTTTATTCTCAGATTTATGTATAATAATATAGATAAACTCATCAGAAAGGAACAAAAAACAATGTCAGATATACTTTCCGCCTTGGCTCTTGCCGTTTCGATCTTTACAGCGGTATTTGTTATCTTACTCTATCGCTCATTGAACCGCCGCAGCAACGCAAAGCTGAGCGATGATACAGTCCATGACGCTGTCAGACGCGCAGTTGAGCCGCTGGGATCCCTGCTCAGCAGCAACCAACGCGACATAGGAGATATGCAGACACAGCGTTTTGCCGCGATCGACCGGGCTTTAAATGATATGCGTGCCACCGTGGACAGACGGCTCGACCGCCTCCGCACCGATAACACATCAGCAATAGACCGGCTGCGTTCAGAAAACAATGAGCTTCTTGAAAAAATGCGGCGCGACTACACCGAAACAACAGAACGGCTGCGCCGTGACAATACCTCAAGCCTTGAAAAGCTGCGCACTGAGAACAACGAGCAGCTTGCGCTTATACGCGGCACTGTTGACGAAAAACTTCAGGAAACACTTGAAGCACGCATAACAAGATCTTTCAAGCTTGTCAGTGAAAGGCTTGAACAGGTTTACAAGGGACTCGGAGAAATGCAGACACTTGCACAGGGCGTAGGTGATCTCAAGAAGGTGCTTTCAAATGTCAAAACAAGAGGTATACTCGGCGAGATACAGCTCGGCTCTATAATCGAACAGATAATGCCGCCGGAACAGTATTCAACGAACGTATGCACTGTTCCCGGGAGCCGCAACGCGGTTGAATTCGCCGTTAAGCTCCCCGACCGCAGCGGAGCCGTTACATACCTGCCAATAGACTCAAAATTTCCCGGCGACACATATACCGCTCTCATTGACGCCTATGACAGCGGCAGCAAAGAAGCTGTGGATAATGCCGCCAAGGCTCTTAAGGTGCGTATGCTTTCAGAAGCTAAGGATATAAAAGATAAATATGTGTCTCCGCCCTCTACTACCGATTTTGCTGTGATGTTCCTCCCGTTTGAGGGACTGTACTCCGAAGCAGTGAATCGCGGAATGGTAGAAGAACTCCAATCCAAATATAAGATCATGCTTGCCGGACCAAGCACGATGGCAGCAATGCTCAATTCTATACAAATGGGCTTTAAAACGCTTGCTATAGAAAAACGCTCAGCCGAGGTCTGGGAGATATTAGGAGCTGTCAAAACTGAATTTTCTAAATTTGAGGCTGTTCTTGAATCGGCGCAAAAGCGCATCAATCAGGCAAATTCTGATCTCGACAAGCTGATCGGCGTACGGACCCGCGCAATAGTCCGCAAGCTCGGCAGCGTTGAAACTCTTGAAGCCGGCGATGGAGATATGCTCGGCTTATCTGATAATTTTGAAGAATAATAAAACGAGACTGCTGCAAAAGGGTATGCTTAGAATCATCAAAATCAGTGCGGCAGTCTCATTTTTTATAATATTACAGCGAGTTTACCTCATCGTAATCCATTATTTCTGCATTTTCAATGACAGGCAGATATTCAGCCAGCGCGGTTTTCGCCATTTCAAGGTCAAGCTCCCGATAATTTCCGCATTCGATCTCACTTGCGCCGAACACAGGTCCTTTATATTCAAGTGTCTTTTTTATAGCCGACACCATTTCTTTCCTGACCTTTTCAGCCGGTACTGACGAGCGGACCAAAAAATAAAATCCGGTACGGCAGCCCATAGGTCCGAAATAAACAACATCGCCTCCTATATCCGAATTTCTCGTAAACGTCGCTATCATATGCTCTATAGTGTGAATAGTTATATTATCAAGCAGTATTCCGGTGTTTGGCCTACAGAACCTAAGATCATACGTAACAATATCGCCATCGATACGTGATATGTAAATCCCGAGACCAAGCTTTCTATGATCCACCTGAAACGATTTTATCTTTTCCATTTAAACGATCCTCCTGTATGTCATACGTCCATCTTTTCAACGGCACGTTTTATTATCTCTATGGACTTCGCCGCCGCAGCTTTTTCAAACGCCGGGAAATCCGATATGCTGTCATCATTAGCACAGTCCGACATAGCTCGTATAACTCCGAACGGTACCCCGTTCATTACACATACATGTCCTATCGCTGCGCCCTCCATTTCAGCCGCGGCAGCACCGAATACCTCCTTAAGCCTGCTGCGCTGCTCATCGCGGCAAATGAACTGATCGCCTGACACTATGAGCCCTACCATAGCGCTCATACCCGCCTCCTCCGCAGAAGACTCAAGTATATCCACTATCTTTTTGTCACAATCCATATACACACGTTCAAGTCCTGTTATGAACCCCGGCTCATCCCCGAACGGCGTCGTGTCCATATCATGCTCGGCTACCCTGTCCGCTACCACTATGTCTCCTATCCTGAGCGAGTCCTCAAGTCCGCCCGCAACACCTGTATTTATCACTGCCGAAGCATTATACTCAAGTATCATTATCTGGGCCGTTACAGCCGCATTCACCTTACCGACTCCGGCCTCCGCTACTACGACCTTTTTTCCGCAAAGCGTTCCGCTGCAGAATTCCACTGACGCGACAGTTCGTACAGTCTTATCGGTCATCACCGACTTTATCCCGTTTACCTCACTGTCCATAGCTCCTATTATACCTATCATTTTTTTCTGCTCCTTTTATTCATGAAAATTATTATCGTAAAACATATTTTATCCTGTCATACATGCTCAAATATATGATCGCTCACCAAATTCCGCCTAGCATAAGCCCGAAATACAAACACAGACTATATATGTCCGCATTTTTAGACGCGGCAAGAAAGGAGAAATCAAATGAAACGAATAAACAACGACAAAATCATCGAAAGTCTGTCCTTCGGTCTTGATCATGATGTAGTCTCGCATCACGAATGCACCGGTCTTATACCGTTTCTGCCACAGGACGGCTACCAGCTGCGCTCGTATGAGCATATTGAAAATTATCTGCCTGAGGATGTAAAACACCTTGATTAAAGCTGTCTGCTGACAGCCATATAATAGTTGTCAAACCCGCAGCAGACATCGCTGATGGAATATATCACACCCTGATGCTCCGTTTCCGCTCCGAGGACCTCGATACTGCCAAAGCCTATCTGAACGCCCAGTCCGGCCGCTTTAGATACAGCCTCCTTGCGCGCCCAGATCCGCGTGAATGCCTCCGTATCTCCCTCAGCCTGTCTGCGCTCATTCTCGGTAAAAAATCTGCGCAGCAAACCGGGGCTCGGTTTTCTCTCATGCTGTACATCTATCCCGACAGGAGCGTCCGAAACGGCGCATGCAGCTAAGATACCGGAATGGGAAAGGCTCAGGAAATATCCCTCAGGATATTTAAAATACGGCTTTCCGCGCTCATCCGCTTCGTATTTGACAGGCAGCGGCAACTCAGGGAACAGCGCCGCCGCGGCATGGATAAGCATATACTCCGCACCTGCCGAGCGGCGTTTTTCATTTTCATTAACTATATTGTCAAGCTTTTTTAAACGGTATTCCGAAAATCCTTCCGTATCTGACATATCAGCCTCAGAAATATCCCCGAAACATATATATATCCCGTTTATCTTCCGTTCAGTTATACAGAGCATAAACACCCCTCATATCCTGAGCGCACCCAGAACTTCTCCGATCGAATCATGTATCACAAGCTCCGCAGCTGAATCGGCCGACGTCCGGCTCCTGTTTATCAGCACAAGATGTCTGCCGTGAAAATAGTTTATCAGCCCGGCCGCAGGGTATACCGCAAGTGATGTACCTCCGATTATAAGCGTCTGCGCTTTTGAGATCGCCTCAACCGCACCTCGTATACATTCATCATCCAGCATCTCCTCATAAAGAACGACATCCGGCTTTATCCTGCCGCCGCACTCGTCACATACCGGAACGCCCTCAGATCCGGCTACCGCTTCTATTCCAAATAACTTTCCGCACTTTTCACAGTGATTGCGCAGAGTTGAACCATGAAGCTCATATACCGTCTTTGATCCTGCCATCTGATGCAGACCATCTATATTCTGTGTTATCACCGCCTTCAGCTTTCCTGCCTGCTCGAGTTTCGCAAGAGCAATATGCGCCTTATTAGGTTTTACATTCCTGACAATAAGCTTATCACGGTAAAACCTAAAAAACTCATCAGGATGGTTATAATAGAACGTAGCGCTGAGGATCGTTTCGGGCGGATAGTCATACGATTGATGATAGAGTCCATCCACACTTCTGAAATCAGGTATCCCGCTCTCCGTGGAAACGCCCGCGCCGCCGAAAAAAACAATATTATCCGAGCTGTCTATAATAGTCTGCAGCTTGTCTATATCTGTCATATTTATCCCTCCCATTCCGTTATATGCCATACAGCGGTTTCGTGTGACTTTAGAAAAATATACGGTCTGTGCATTTTGCTGCGGCCCATTCTTCTATTGTGTTTATTATACCCTATATTTGAATGCTTTGCAAGTATTTTTTAACAAAAAAACGAAACGCGCCGGGGATCGGGGCGCGTTTCGCGATTTTGGGGGGACCCTCGCCGTTTCCGGCAAGGGTATATGAAAAAAAGGATGGTATTGGCTGTATCAACAGCCTACAATTATAACTGATTAGCTATTTCAATTGCCGGTATCTTCAGTAAGCTGTACCTGCACATCCATTGTATTGCTGTCCCTAAGGATCTTGAATGTGAGATAGTCTCCCGGCTTCTTTCCATCACGGATCTCATTGATCTCTGATGTCGAGCTGACCTTCTGTCCATCGACCTCAAGGATCATATCGTTTACCTGAAGTCCTGCAGCCTCTGCGCCGCTGCCCTCGGTAATTCCGCTTATGAACAGACCATATCTTGTTTCTGTAATGCTTATTCCTACTATAGGTCTTCCGGTTACATGACCTGATTCCATAAGATCATTCAGTATAGGCTTAGCCTCTGATATCGCTATCGCAAAGCTCATACCCTCAACACCCGTTGATGAAAGCTTTACTGAGTTTATACCGATGACCTCGCCATACTTGTTGATAAGCGCACCGCCTGAGTTACCGCTGTTTATAGCAGCATCAGTCTGAAGCAAATTGTATGTTCTGTTCTCTATAGTCATCGTTCTGTTTACCGCGCTGATTATTCCAGCTGTTACAGAACCGGAGAATTCCATTCCCATCGGATTGCCTATCGCAACCGCCAGCTCTCCGACCTCAACTGTTGTTGAGTCGCCGAGCACCGCAGGTGTAAGAGTCTCATTCTCCGGAGTGATCTTCAGCACTGCCAAGTCGGTCTTTTCATCCTGACCGATTATCTCAGCCGTATATGTCGTTCCTGTGTTAAGTATTACATCGACCTCTGTAGCGCCGTCGATAACGTGCTGGTTCGTTGCTATATATCCGTCCTCGCTTATGATTATTCCGGATCCAGAGCCTTGCTCTACAGTCTCATTGTTCTGAGAATCCTGAGCAGCGTCCTGATTATAATAATATCTTCCGCTCCACGGATCCCAATACTGCGGTGTCTGCACCGTTGTTTTGTTTATGACTCCGACTACCGAAGGACCAACCTTTGCTGCGATCTCCGGTATAGAAAGAACTGTTTTTCCTGTTTCATCCGTATATCCGGTCGTGACTGCTGCGGAAGCTACGACATCTGAGCTTGACGCTCCCGATGTTCCTGCTGTGGCTGTATCGAGCAGCGGTACACTGTTTCCGCTGAGCGCCTGTACTCCGAAAGTTATCCCCAGAGTGAAAACGCTTGCAGCCAACGCTGACGAAACCGCTATCACCCATGGTCTTTGCTTCCTTTCCTTCTTCTGCTTTTTATTATCATTGTTATTGTAAATAACGACGTCTGTTGAATCGCTATATGGATACCGTTTCATAAATACTCCTCCTTTGAATTAATCCATATAAGACGGCTGCTCCTTATCACGCAGCTGCCTGCCCTTTTATTTATTAATTATTTAGGAAAGCTATAAAGCTTGATACGGCATATCCGTGAAACATATCCGATCAAATTATTGCCGTTTCCCCTCAGATTATACATCCGCAGCGGCCTTCACTTTTGTGATCTCTGTTTCGCTGTGCCTCAACCTTTATTGTGATTATATAATATCATGGACTTATTACACTGGTATTACCTTCATGTAAATAAAAATAATACTTTTTATGAATAAAAAGTAAACCATAGTTAAAAAAAATGAAGAACGATAATGTCTTGCATATCCGTCACGATTGTGTTATAATAAATGTTGCAATAAACACAGTTAATGAAATAAAATATCAGAGGAGCAATGTAATGAAGAAACTTCTTGTGCTGGACTCGAACAGTATCCTAAACCGAGCGTTCTACGGCATACGCGCCCTGAGTGCACCCGATGGTACGCCTACAAATGCCGTATACGGCTTTCTTAATATCCTGATAAAGCTCATAAACGATAACCAGCCGGATTATATATTCGCCGCGTTCGACCTGAAGGCGCCTACTTTCCGGCATAAAATGTACAGCGGATATAAAGCCAACCGAAAGGGCATGCCCGATGAGCTCGCAGCACAGATGCCTATAGCAAAGGAGCTACTCAGCCTTATGAACATACCGATCCTTCAGCTCGAAGGATACGAGGCTGACGATATAATAGGCACCGTTTCGCGCATATGCGGCGAAAACTCACTGCAGTGCCTGATCGCCACCGGAGACCGGGACGATCTGCAGCTAGCCGGAGGCGGCACCACTGTGATCCTGACCTCCACCAAGTCAGGACACACCGTTACCGAGCTTTATGACGAGCAGGCCGTTAAGGACAAATACGGCGTTACACCCGCTGAATTTGTGGATCTGAAAGCGCTCATGGGCGACACATCGGATAATATACCCGGGGTATCCGGCATAGGCGAAAAAACCGCATCCAAGCTTATATCACAGTACTCGGGAATAGAATATATATATGATAATATCGACAGCATAGACGTTACCGAAAGGATAAAGGGTAAGCTAAGGGACGGCAGGGACGACGCTTTTCTAAGCAAAAAGCTTGCTCAGATAGACACGAATGTACCGATAGATGTTGACATAGACTCCGGTGCGTTCAGCGGAAGCTTTTCCGGCAGCGGTCCCGAACTTTACAATCAGCTGCTGCGGCTGGGGCTCAAAAGCACCATCAAACGCATGGACCTCACTCCCGGAGGATCTGTTACAGTAGCCGGCGCTACCGGCTTTTTCGACTCAAAAAAGCTTGTGCGCGTATCGTCCGTACAGGAGCTGAGGGAGGCCGCTGAAAGTCTCGGCAGCATTATATCCGTATATCTCGATATTCACGGCAGCTCTGTTTCAGGAGCCGCGGTATCGGACGGTGAAACGGCGTACTATACCGATCCGTCTCTGAGCGATGACGCTGTCACAGACGCGCTGAAGCCGGTGCTTTCGGATGAAAACGTAAAAAAATACGTATGCGGCATCAAGGACGCGATAGTATCGCTTCACGGAAGGACAGAGATCAAGGGCATAGCGTTCGACTGCGCCATAGCAGCATATCTGGCTGACCCGTCAAAGACCTATGATGTTGACAGCATAGCCTCAGGGTATCTCGGCATATATATAGAAAGCTCAGACAGTGCCCAGCTCTCGCTCTTCGATGATGAAAAGGCCTCGGATCTGAACGGCAAATACGCTCTTATAATATTCGAGCTGCAAAGGATACTTTCCGAGCTGATAGAAAAGAACGATCAGCATTTTCTTTATTACGAGGTCGAGCTGCCGCTGATCGAAACGCTTGCATCAATGCAGATACTGGGCTTCCGGCTCGACACCGATGAGATCCAGAGGTTCGGAGATATGCTTTCAAAGCGTATAAACGCGCTTGAGGCAGAGATATATGATCGAGCCGGGGAACAGTTCAATATCAATTCCCCGAAGCAGCTGGGAGTTATCCTATTTGAAAAGCTCGGCCTTCCCGGCGGCAAAAAAACAAAGAACGGATATTCTACCAAGGCGGAGATACTGGAAAAGCTGAAATGGGAGCATCCGATAATCAATAATATACTTGACTACCGTACCTATTCAAAGCTCAAATCCACATACTGTGACGGACTTACCGCACTCGTGGATCCCGACACTCACCGCATACACTCTATATTCAACCAGACCGCGACCGTGACAGGCCGGCTCAGCTCAGCAGAGCCTAATCTCCAGAATATACCGACAAGAACAGAGCTTGGACGTGAGCTGCGGAAAATGTTCATAGCAAAAGAAGGCTGTGTTCTGATCGATGCGGACTACTCACAGATAGAGCTGCGTATCCTCGCACATCTGTCACAGGATGAAACCATGATAGAGGCTTTCAAAAACGGGGCTGACATCCACGCCGTGACAGCGTCTAGAATCCTGAACGTGCCTATAGACGAGCTGACAAAGGAGCAGCGCAGCAGCGCAAAGGCGATAAACTTCGGCATAATCTACGGCATGGGCGAATACACTCTGGCACAGGATCTTGGCATAACCTATAAGCAGGCCAAGCAGTATATGACCGATTATTTCAACAAATACAGCAGTGTCCGCAAATATCTGGACAGCGAAAAGGCATACGCGCACGAGCACGGCTATGTAAAGACCATAATGAACAGGATCAGGTATATACCGGAGCTGAATTCCTCCCAGGCGCAGCTGCGGCAGTTCGGAGAGCGCGCGGCCATGAACACTCCTGTTCAGGGCAGCGCGGCGGATATCATAAAGCTAGCTATGGTCCGCGTATATAAAAGGCTCCGTGATGAAGGTCTTGAGGCAAAGCTGATCCTTCAGGTCCACGATGAGCTTATAATAGAAACGCCTGCAGCAGAGACAGTCAGTGTCAGGGAGATACTGAAGCAGGAAATGGAGGGAGCTGTAAAGCTGGCCGTACCGCTCACGATAGACATGGCGGAGGGCACAAGCTGGTACGACGCCAAATAACTGTTCCGCTGCCGCATTTCGCAACCATATAAAATATATCATACAAGGAGAAATCTATGAGAAAGATCAAGATCCTCGCCGCTGCGGCGGCACTGTCCATACTGACTTCATGCGGAGTCTCGACAGATGAGCCGTCTGACACAGGCTCTGATAAGATACAGGTCTACACATCGTTTTATGCTATGTACGATCTGACCCGCGCTATCGCCGGAGACAGCGCAGATGTATACAACCTATGCCCTACCGGCTCTGAGCCTCACGATTTCGAGCCTACCGCTGCGGAAATGGCTGAGCTGACAGATGCGGATGTGTTCATATACAACGGCATGCACATGGAGCCATGGACGGATTCGGTATCCGAAACACTGTCGGGCAGTGATGTCATCATAGTCGAGGCATCGGCTGACGTTCCGCACGTTACCGAAAACTATGACCCTCATGTGTGGCTGGATCCCGAAAACGCATATGCGCAGATGGAGGCTATAGCCAACGCGCTTATACAGGCGGATCCGGGCAACCGCGGCTACTACACGGCACGGCTCGAGGAATGCCGCGGCAAGATCGATAAGCTGGATGACGACTACAAGACAGCCGTATCCGGTTTTTCTTCACATCTTATCATTACCTCACATGAGGCGTATATGAATTTGTGCGATGCCTACGGACTTATACAGACAGCCGTCAACGGCGTTGACAATTCCGAAGATCCAACCCCTACAAGGATGGCTGAGATCGAGGAGCTTATAAATGCAAACAATATCAAATATATCTTTACCGAGCCGCTTTCAACGAGCAAGATAGTTGAGACGATAGCCGAAGACACCGGCTGCGATATCCTCGTTCTTGACCCGTTCGAGGGCAGCACGGAGGACAAGGACTACTTCACAGTCATGTATGAAAATCTTGAAGCGCTTAAAACAGCGCTGAGCTGACGGACGCGATCCGCAAATGAAAGGACTTCTGAATGAACGAAGAGATCATACGCGTAGAAAACCTCACCTTTGAATATCCCGATACAGCAGTGCTGAAAAACGTTAATTTCACTCTTTACAAAGGTGATTTTCTTGGTATAATCGGTGCAAACGGCGCCGGCAAATCAACGCTTATCAAGCTCATACTTGGGCTTCTTCCCTATGAGACAGGGAGAATAACACTTTTCGGAACTGAGCTTTCAAAGGTGCGCAGCCGAATAGGCTACGTTTCCCAAAAGGCCAATTCCTTCAACACTGATTTTCCCGCAACGGTCCTGGAGGTCGTGCGGGCAAATCTGTTTTCATCAAAGGGACTTTTCAGTCGCTATACGAAAGACGACAATGCCAAGGCCGAAAAGGCGCTGGCGCTGGTAGGCATGACGGAATACAAAGGCAAGCTCATCGGCTCACTTTCCGGCGGTCAGCAGCAGAGGGTGTTCATCGCCCGCGCGCTTGTTTCCGAGCCTGAGCTGCTGCTCATGGACGAACCGACCGTCGGGATAGACGCTGCTTCAGTAAAAGACATAATGGCTATAATAAAAAGACTCAATAAAAACGGCATCACTATAATCATGACAAACCACGATACACCCGCGCTTCTTGAAGCAGCGGATAAGCTGCTCATATTCTGCGAACACGGCTATGAGGAATTTGTCAGCAGAGCAGATCTGTCGCTTGAACGTGTCACAAGCATTCTTGCCGGAAAGAGGGTACATAAGCATGAATAATATCTTTGCATATGACTTTATGATAAAAGCGTTTGCGGCAGCGGTCCTCATCGCAGCCGCCGCGCCCTGCATCGGGCTGCCAATAGTTCTCAAGCGCTTTTCCGCTATAGGCGATGCCGCTTCACATTCGGCGCTCGGCGGTATCGCGTTCGGACTGCTGATAGGCATAAATCCGATAATAGGCGCAGTGCTGTTTTCTGTTGCTGCCGTTCTGAGCATAGAGGGACTAAGGAAACGCTTCGGCTCCTATTCAGAGATAGCGACTGTCATAGTTATGTCAGCCGGGATAGGTCTCACCGCTGTGCTCTCCGGCTTCATAAAAAACGGCTCGTCTAATATAAACAGCTTCATGTTCGGCTCCATAGTCGCTATATCCGATTTTGAGCTTATCCTCACGGTCATTTTATGCGTTATCATAATAGGCGTGACGATGCTTTTGTACAAGGAGATATTCGCCATAACCTTTGACGAGGAGGCCGCCGTTCTTTGCGGTATACCAGTAAAGGTCATAAACTTCATACTTATGGTGCTCACCGCTCTGACGGTTTCGGTGGCCTCAAGGATAGTAGGCGCGCTGATGATCTCATCGCTGCTGGTGATCCCTACAGCGGCCGCAATGCTTATATCGGGCAGCTACCGCGACACGCTGATAAAGTCGATAATTTTCGCCGAGCTGTTCACGATATCGGGTCTATTCATCTCTTACTATTTCAATCTGCGTCCCGGAGGCACGATAGTTCTTATCGGCACAGCCGTGCTGGTGACAGCGGCGCTGCTGAAAAAAAGAAAATAGCTCTGTCCCTGCGGCCGTCCGCGGCAGACGGTCATATAACTATCAAGGGACAGAGAACGGCCGCGCGTCCTGTCCCGAACCGGTTCAATATTTGAAAGGGTCACTGGTGATCATCATGCTCTACACAAAACTGACAAATCTGGCGATGCGCATCGCCTACGATGCACACAGGGATCAAACCGATCTCGCAGGCATACCGTATGTTTTCCACCCGTTCCATATAGCTGAACAGATGGACGATGAAATAACGACCGTTGTCGCACTGCTGCACGATGTTGTCGAGGACTCAAGATACACCTTTGAGGATCTTAAGATATTCGGCTTCGGCGATGATATAATAGAGCCGCTTCGCCTGCTGACGCGCGACAAGTCATTACCGTATGATGAGTACATAAAATGTCTGTCCCAGGATCCGACCGCGTCAAAGGTGAAGCTGGCCGATATCGAGCATAACCTCGATGAGACCCGCTGCCCTGAGATGACCGAGCATATACTGAAGCTGCGCAAACGGTATCTGAACGCGAAAAAGATACTGCTTTCCACGGTTTTTGAATGAGCGGATCTTAGTGTGTGCGGATCCATGATACAAAACCCCTTTTCTATTGCCGTGCATATGCTGTACGCTAAAACGCGCCGTATATGAATGCAGTATCGCCATAATACCCCATTATCACTGTGACACCGCAGACAAAAAAGAACAAAGCAAGCTGCCATATGCTCCCCAAATTCAATATTGGATAATAGCCGTTCACATGACCTTCCGAATTTTTATACGCTCTTCGCCATGCCATGACTGTGGCGACCAAAAGGACTGTCACGGCAAAGCCCGTCCATGTGTAGGGCTGAAATATACCTGTATGCATCGTATACATGCCGGTCAGCACATCAAGCGCGTTCCGGATGCTGTCCGCCCTGAAAAATACCCAGAGATTTGCGACCATGATATATGTGACAACTATCCTGATGCCTTTCGGCACACGCGACCGAAATTTTCCGAATATTTTTTCAAGACAGCTCAGCAGTCCATGGAGAAAGCCCCATAAAATGAATGTCCACCCCGCTCCGTGCCACAAGCCGCTGACCGTCATTACAATAATAAGATTTACATAGGTTCGTCCTTTTCCTTTCCTGCTTCCGCCGAGAGGAAAATATAAATAATCTCTCAGCCAGGATGAAAGGCTTATATGCCACCTTTTCCAAAAATCAGATATACCGTCCGCAGTATAAGGCAGGTCGAAGTTCGGCTCTAGATCGAATCCCAGTATCTTAGACAGACCTACAGCCATATCGGAATATCCCGAAAAGTCAAAGTATATCTGCATCGAGTAGCTTATAACGGCCCAGATAACAGATACCGTATCGTACGCAGCGGGAGCCGCGAAAACATCATCGACAAACACGCCAAGATGATCCGCTATGACCATTTTCTTGAACAGTCCAAACACAAATATCTGTATCCCTGCCCGGAAAGCCTTCCATTCAATCCCTCTGTACTTCTTCGCCTGCGGAAAGAACGTATGCGGCCGAACGATAGGTCCGGAAATCACCTTTGGGAAAAAGGACAGGTAAAGCAAAACATCGATCACGGACTTCTCTGTGCTCCAGTTTCCTCTGTAAACATCTATCACATAGGAAAGTCCTGTGAAAATATAAAATGATATCCCCAAAGGCAGGATAATTCTCAGAATTACCGGATCGCTGATGCCAAGCAAGCCCGATACACCCTCCAATAAAAAATTTGTATACTTAAAATATGCGAGAGCTGCTACCGAGACCGCGATAGTCAATATCAAAAGCTTTCTGTTCCCTTTAACTTTATAGCCCACAGCATATACAAACAAGGAATACAGCGCTATGACAACGCAGGATCTCCAATCGGACAGCATGATAAACACATAGCTGAAAACCAAAAGCAGCGCTTTCTGCAGATTTGAAAAACTACCGCTCCGGCGTCTTAGGATCTGCAAAATAAACATTACCGCTAAGACTAATATGAAAAAGATCATGAAACTAAAATTATTCAGCGCCATTGTTGACCCCTCCCCCTAAAACATCCGATATCACCTCAGCCGCAGCCCGGTGTCCATATTTATTTAAATGCCCATAGCCGGGAGATGTGTTTATAAATCCATGAGCCATTACACGCTCTTTTTCATACAGCTCCTCAAACCTTTCTGTCAGATCGATAAATATGATGCCATTATCCTCACACGCTCCGGCGAAAGCGTTTTTATACGCGAGATCCGTATTATCGACAAGATTTCCATCAGCATCGATGCTGTGACTTGGATGATAGAATATTACCAGCTTAGCCCCGGCATCAGCGGCTGCCTTCTTCATGAAATCACCCAATACACTCAAATACCGCTCGGTTGGTCCCGATCCATTTTCCGTTCCGTCCGCCTGCGAGCTGTCATCGGACAGCAGAGGATCACAGCCGGCCCATTCTGCTATACTATTGTAAAAGCTCTTGACAAAAGGAAGATGCTTTTGGACCAGATATATCAAACCGGAATCATAGGACGGTATCCTATCATAGCTGTTACCTATCACCTCAAGCATAGTATCCTCATCCAGCACAGCATCCGATGTTTCCAAAAGCACATATTCCCTTGGCGAAAACTCCATGCTTGCAGCTGCCATATTCCGAACGCAGTTGTAGATAGTGTGACCGGATATCCCAATATTATATGTATGCATATCCGGCAGTTTTTCATTCAACAGATATCCGAGATTTTCTGTTTCATCCAGCTGCACAGCTTCCATATGCGAGCTTCCCATCAGCAATATATCTATCGGATCCGATATGTCTCCGTAATGATTATTAAATCCGTTTTGATCCATGCGTATCCATGCAAAGCCCTCTGTCATTGTTGACATTCGCTGATAAGGCTCCCATGTATAATCTGTCGAACCCGTCTTATTAGTGATATGAACACCGGAATATCCGTACAAATACACAAAGCCGCATAGCGCTGCCATGGCTATGATACCGGCTGATACGATCCGAAAAAAAACTTTAAGCATTATTCTCATATCCCCTTACTCATTGTAATTATCAGGTAATTATGAAACAAAAGTTTCATAATTGCCTGTATTATTATCCACGGCACGTTCAGCGGCGTATGACGCAGGCTTCATCCCGGCCGTGCCGCTCCAGAGCATCGCCTTTACCTTTGCGGGGCTTCCGCCCGATACGCTGACG